>CAIMVD010000144.1 GCA_903844815.1 uncultured Bacteroidota bacterium
GTCCATTCGTATGATTAAACTCACTGCGGTTTTTGATTCAATTTCCGTAGGCTTCAGCCAATATATCTGAATATGAGTTCATTCGTATGATTAAACTCACTGCGGTTTTGAATATAATTTCCGTTGGCTTCAGCCAATATATCTGAATATGAGTTCATTCGTATGATTAAACTCACTGCGGTTTTGAATATAATTTCCGTTGGCTTCAGCCAACGGAACCGTAATTTGGTAAATGATCCGGGCTTTAGCCCACTATTGTGACTCTAAATCCCGAATCTCTCCTTGATCAAACTCTGTAAATATTTAATATCCGGATCAAACCCATCCACAATAATCTCCGCACGGCTATACCATTTTTCCCGTAAGGATAGCTTCTCCCTTATAAATTCCAGCAACTCAGCGTCATTCAGCCCTTTTAAAAGCGGCCTCTCCTGCAGTGATCCTGCCAACCTGCTCTTCAGCTGGCCCGGAGTAAGTTTAAGATAAACCGTCACTCCGCTTTCCAGCATAAAATCCATGTTGTTGCCATGGCAAGGAGTACCTCCTCCAGCTGATATCACAGTATTATTATATGTTTGCATCGTCTTCAGCATTTCTGCTTCAAGCTCCCTGAAATGGGCTTCCCCGCTTTCCGCAAAGATCTCCTTAATGGTTTTCCCTGTGCTCTGCTCTATTTTTTTATCCAGATCGACAAAGGCCCAGCCAAGAGAAGCTGCAAGCTTTTTACCGGCAGTCGACTTTCCCGATCCCATAAACCCGGTCAGATATACAATATTGTTTGATGGCCTCACAACTCAAGTGTCATCTGTGATGGATCTTCGCGTGTGAAGTGTGGAGGCGGAATATCATCCTCATCATCTGCTTCCTCTTCCGGAACGGGAAGTGGCGTCTCTTTCTTCACGATTGGCTCTATCTCCTGAATGTTTTCAACTACGAAGCTGGTTAGCCGTTTCCCTTTAGCCTTGAAACTCTTTACGCCAATAAATTCAGCCACCTCAATAATCTCATTCTCCCTGTCCTTATGCTTGCCCCCGAAGTGAATCTCCAAACGGGGATATTCAACCTCTGTTAAGCTTATGAGTTTCGATCCCGGATCCTCATTTATAAAGCATTGAGGCTTTTCTGATTCCTCGAGCTCGAATCTTTTAACATAATAGAACGACTGTTCTGCGTCCCAATATAAGGCAGAATAGACTTTTGGGGGCTTGTATTTCTCTATGATAAGTATATTATCCTCGAAATGGTTTGAAAGGTCAAAACTCGCTGTCCTGAAAAATCCGTTTTTCGTTATTACAAGGATCTTGTCATCTGAGCTGAACTCGCCAAGGTAGAGCCCTCTCCCATCATCATTAAGCCTGAAAACGGCATCATCGAACCAGATCTTCCTGCCGCCAAGCGTCGAAAGGCCCTTCTCCTTGAGACTAACCTTATGAACCCCGTTTCTTGTAAGGATATTGCCCATCGATGATTTTCCCTTAATGGCCATCTGTCCGAAATCAAATTCAAAGACAAGTTTTTTAAGCCGGGCCTTGGGCTTATGGTGAATTTTTATCACTTCTGCCTCGCCGTTGGGGTTCGCGCTGAGATACAGTATTTTTGATCCCGCGGCCCCGCGTGTCAGATTATACTCCTTGTCGCGTGTAAGACCGGTGATGGAACAACGCTTGGCAAGAATCGGGCCGTCCTTACCATCCTGATAAACAACATTATATATGGTTCTCTCGTCATTCTTCAGAAAAACAGTAGCATAGAGGACATCATTCCCCACAAAAACCTTATCGGCAACCTTTGTAATAAGATAAACTCCGTCTCGTCTTATAGCGAGAACGTCGTCGATATCGGAACAATCGCAGATAAACTCATCCTTTTTAAGACCGGTTCCTACGAATCCCTCCTTGTAGTTGATGTATAGTTTAGCATTGCTGGCAATTACCTTTGTAGCTTCAATTGTATCAAAACTTCTGATTTCGGTCTTTCGTTCCTTTCCGGCCCCGTATTTCTTCTTTATCTGCCTGTAATAATTTATGGCAAACGGTATAAGGTTAGCAAGATGGTTTTTTACCTCCTCGAGTTCAGTCTCAATCCCTTTTATATGTTCATCGGCCTTTTTGACATCGAACCTTGAAATCCTTTTGATCTTAATTTCTGTAAGTTTGACAATGTCATCGCGGGTAACCTCCCTGTAGAGCAAAGGCTTGAAGGGGATGAGTCCTTTATCGATTGCTGATATGACCGCTTCCCAGGTCTCGGCTTCTTCAATGTCGCGGTAGATCCGTTCTTCGATGAAGATCTTTTCGAGCGACGACATGTGCCATTCTTCCTGCAGCTCTTCCTTCCTGATCTCAAGCTCCATCTTAAGCAGCTCGACTGTCTTGTCGGTGCAGTGTTTAAGGATGGAGCTTACTCCGATAAAAGTTGGTTTATTATCGAGGATGGTACAGGCGTTGGGTGAAATAGAAAACTCACAATCGGTCAGCGCATAGAGCGCATCGATGGTTTTATCGGGTGAAATGCCCGGCATGAGATGGATAACAATTTCAACATTCGCCGAAGTGTTGTCATCTATCTTCCTTATTTTGATCTTTCCCTTGTCGTTTGCCTTTATAATGGATTCGATAAGGGAGGAAGTCGATTTTCCGAAAGGTATTTCGGTGATTACCAGGGCTTTTTTGTCGATCTTTTCGATTTTAGCCCTTACTTTGATAACACCGCCGCGCACTCCGTCGTTATACCGTGTAACATCGACCATTCCTCCGGTAGGGAAATCGGGATAAAGGACAAAATCCCGTCCTTCGAGGTAATCGATAGATGCGTCGATGAGTTCGTTAAAGTTATGGGGAAGTATTTTTGATGCCAGTCCAACAGCTATACCTTCTACCCCAAGGGCAAGAAGAAGCGGGAATTTAACCGGAAGTACTACAGGCTCCTTGTTTCGTCCGTCGTATGAAAGCTTCCAATCAGTTGTTTTAGAGTTAAATACAACTTCTAGCGCAAATTTCGAAAGTCTTGACTCTATATACCTCGGAGCGGCGGCGCCATCGCCGGTGAGAACGTTTCCCCAGTTGCCCTGGGCGTCAACAAGAAGATCCTTCTGGCCCAACTGTACCAAGGCGTCACCTATCGATGCATCGCCGTGGGGGTGGAACTGCATTGTATGGCCTATGATGTTGGCCACTTTATTAAACCGGCCGTCATCCATTCTTTTCATAGAATGAAGTATTCGCCTTTGTACAGGCTTAAGCCCGTCGTGAAGGTGAGGTACGGCCCTTTCGAGAATAACATATGAAGCATAGTCGAGGAACCAGTTCTGGTACATCCCCGACAGCGCGGTTACCGAATGAAGTTCACCCGATCCGGGTTTTGGTTCATCCCTGCCTTCAGTATTGATTAATTCAAGATCATTTTCTTCCATATAAAACCACTCTTCCCTGAAAAAACTTCTACAATTCCTCGTCTGCTATATCCTCTTCGATCCTCAGGTTTTCAATAATAAAATCCTGTCGGTCGGGGGTGTTCTTTCCCATATAAAACTCAAGGAAACCCTTGACTGAATCGTTCTTCGTCATCCTTACAGGTTCAAGCCTCATATCCTTGCCTATGAAGTTTTTAAACTCATCGGGTGATATTTCTCCAAGCCCCTTGAACCTTGTAATCTCAGGATTAGGGCCCAGGGCTGAAATCGCCTTCGCCTTTTCATCAGGCGAATAGCAGTAACGGGTTTCTTTCTTGTTCCTGACCCTGAAAAGCGGTGTCTGAAGAATATAGACGTGACCCTTTTTTACAAGGTCGGGAAAGAACTGAAGGAAGAAAGTAAGAAGAAGAAGCCTGATGTGCATACCGTCAACGTCGGCATCGGTAGCGACAACCACATTGTTGTACCTGAGGTTTTCAATACTCTCTTCTATATTAAGGGCTGCCTGAAGGAGATTAAATTCTTCGTTCTCGTAAACGATCTTCTTTGTAAGGCCATAGCAGTTCAGTGGCTTTCCCCTCAGACTGAAAACAGCCTGTGTTTCAACGCTTCTCGATTTTGTTATCGATCCGCTTGCCGAATCACCCTCTGTAATGAATAGTGTCGAATCGAGTTTGTTAGTGTCATTCGAATTATAATGCGCCCTGCAGTCGCGAAGCTTTTTGTTGTGGAGGCTTACCTTCTTTGCCCTGTCCCTGGCCAGTTTCTGGATGGAGGAGATTGCTTTCCTCTCCTTTTCCGAGTCCTGGATCTTTCTGAGTATGGTCTTGGCCGTCTCGGAATTCCTGTGAAGGTAGTCATCGAGCTGTTTCTTTATGAATTCAGTGATGAAGTTCCTCACCGACGGGCCTTCAGGCCCCATATCCTTCGATCCCAGTTTTGTTTTTGTCTGCGATTCAAAAATCGGGTCCTCGACCTTTATACTAATGGCAGCAATGATTGATGATCTTATATCCGAAGGATCAAAGTCCTTCTTGTAGAATTCCCTGATAGTCTTGACTATAGCTTCACGGAAGGCGATCAGATGAGAGCCTCCCTGTGATGTGTTCTGTCCGTTTACAAAGCTGTAGTAGTCTTCACCGTATTGAAATCCATGAGTAAATGCTATCTCAATATCTTCGCCTTTAAGATGGATCAAGGGGTAATGCCCCTCTTTGCCCATGTTTTCGTTCAAAAGGTCGCTCAGCCCGTTTCGGGAGAAGAACTTGTTACCGTTAAAGTTGATTATAAGTCCGGAATTGAGATATACGTTGTTCTTAAGCATTGTATCAACGTACTCCGAAATGAAGTAGAAGTTGCCAAAAAGCTCCTCATCGGGATGGAAGGTCACTTCGACTCCGTTCTCCTCATTTGTGGGTGCAACAGGGTGATCATTTATAGTTTCACCGTTTCTGAACTCGCATACCTTAACCTGGCCATCGCGGATTGACCTTATAATAAAGCTTTTCGATAAGGCGTTTACAGCTTTAACCCCGACACCGTTAAGTCCTACTGATTTCTTGAAGACCTTAGAATCGTACTTCGCCCCGGTATTCATCCTCGATACGGCATCGGCAACTTTTCCCAGAGGTATCCCGCGTCCATAATCACGAACCCTGACCTCCTTGCCATTAATGGTTACATCGATTTTTTTGCCATAGCCCATCATGTACTCATCAAGGGCATTATCCATTACCTCTTTCAGCAGAACATAAACTCCGTCATCCTGCGACGATCCGTCGCCGAGCTTGCCGATATACATACCGGGCCTGAGCCTTATATGTTCACGCCATTCAAGAGTCTTAATATGTTCTTCAGAATATCCAACTGACATTTTACAGAATTTTGCGCAAATATAACCAATTAAAGGAGGCCTTTTCCTTCAATTTTTCAACAATTTTTGTGATTTTTGTGAAAACTGAAGCCTTAAAGACGTTGTAATCAAAATATTAAATTGATTAAGTGAATTTTACAATTAAGGTGATTTGTTGATAAATGGATCGGATTATTCAATGATCCCCATCTGCTTCATAAGCAGGGCCGCATTCATTTTCAGTGTAATACCGCCGCGAAGTCTGTAGTCGAATTTAATCAGCTCACCCTCGATCTCGATCTCAAAGCATTTATTCATCACTTCTTCCGGAAACTCCTTCTCCATTTCACAGATTGAAGTATCGTGTGTTGCAATCATCCCGCTTCCGTTCAGTTCAATCATTTTTTTAAGGAATAGCCTTGAGCCCAGGCTTTTGTCCGATGAATTGGTGCCTTTAAGTATCTCATCGAGGATAAAGAAAACTGGCTCCCGGTTTTCCAGACGAGACTTCAGTACCCTGAGCCTCTTAAGTTCGGCATAGAAATAGGACTCATTGCCTGGAAGTGAGTCGGTGGTTCTCATGCTTGTGAAGAGCCTGACTGGAATGAACGACATCTCTGACGCGCACACGGGTGCCCCAACCATTGCAAGAATCGAATTGACAGCGATCGTTCTCAGAAAAGTACTTTTCCCCGCCATGTTGGCGCCTGTGATTATACAAAGCATTCCTGCACGACCTGAAGAAAAATTATTGCAGATCCTCCTGTCTTCTGCAATAAGGGGATGGCCAAGATCCTTTGCAGAAACAATTTCGCCGCTCGCAGAAAGTGAGGGAAAAGTGAAGCCGGGATTATTAAATGAACAATTTGCAAGGCTGATAAAAGCATCAACAGAACCCAGCATTTCGAGCCAGGCCGGGAACTGTTTCCTGTATTTTATTTTCCATTTCTCAAGCCTCAGAACACTATGATAGTCCCACAGGAACAGTCCGTTGAGGATTATTGCGACTAGTAAGTTCAGCCTGCTGTCGAACTGCCTGCTCAGTTGTCCAAGCTTTTTTACGGCAACAGAAGCAGAACTGCCTGATCCGGTAAGGTTTTGTTGTATCTCAGTTAAAATATCAGACTTGAATTGTTCTTTTTCAAATACTTCAAGCAACTGTCCGGTTGAGTTCATAACCCTGTATCGACCCGACAATGTGTTGTGTATTCTGTTTACCCTTCTCATTCCTGCTGCCACCACAGCCAGATTCACCAGCAGAAAGAATGTAAAAACTGAAAAATGAACAATTCCTGTGACAACAAGTGCAAGGGCAGCAAGAGTTATTATGGGCAAAACAATAAGTCCTGTTTTTCGTATAGCTGATGATTCGATGAACGAATCTTCGACAAGCCAGGCGCTAAGGTTCTGAATATCTTTCTTCTCAAGGGAGTTCCCTGATCCGGAGGCCATGAAATGATGCCTCCATGCCTCTTTGCCGGCAAGTTCACTTACAACTTGCTGCCGCCGCAGCAAAGCGAAAGAAAGAGGATACGGATCAGAAAGCCAGCCCGCAAGAGTATCACGGCCATATCCTGTAATAGTACGGTTCAGATACTGAAAGAGTGATGAATTACCAAAAATGTCAGTATCATTTGAAAAGTCATGATCAGCAGAATGGTATTTATCGCCCGGGTCAAAAGCCGAAAGATCGCCAGAAACTGCAGCGGCTTCATTTCGGTTAACTGCAGCAAGCCGGGTCAGATACACCTTTTTGTCAGAATGAAGCGCATAAAATTTTAAAAGAAACAAAAACAAAATCAGGAAAATGGCAAAAAACAAATACATATAGGTCTTGCCTTCAAATATTCCCAGCAGGAGAAATGCGACTGCTCCAATAAAGGAAAAAAGGCGCAGAAACGACAGAAAAACAAGCCTTTTATCTTCATTTTCAACTTTTCTGCTTAAATCTGCTGCAGACTTAAGATAATTTTCCCTTAACAATTCCCGGTTTCTCATATTAAAAAATAACGGCTTTCATATTCATGACGCTCCTTCTGGTATAAAAGTCTGTTCCTGTAAGATCAAAGTCCCAGATCCATTGCTCGGCAAACCTTCCTTCGGGAATATCCGCAAGCAGGGTTGGAACCCTGCTTACCTGGCCCGACTTTACAGTTATAACCTCATTAATATCGGTTAAAAGGACTGATGGATTCTGTTTCAGGAAAGCAACATGTTTTTCCTGAATTGCTGTCCTGAAACCAAGAAGCTCCTCGTCCTTCACCGATGCATGTTTTTCAATATAAGCGACAAGAAGCGATTCAAGCTGGGTTAGTATATTGAGTGAAATTACCATACCATAATCGCCTGATGGAATATATTCCGGGACAACTATATCACTGAGCGACTTTAATTTATTGATAAAAAAACGATTTCCGGCTTTCTCCCATACTTCTTCAATCAATCCTCCTGTAACATCTTCCTCGATGAGTTCAATATTTAAAAAATCAGCTACCTGCTGCCTGACTTCCGGAGGATGAACAATATCAACCAGCCTTATCCTTATTTTTTTTTCAATCATTTCAGCAATGGGAAGGTCGAGAAGCCAGCCGCTGCCGAGGACGGTTATTATCTTTGGATTATAAAACTCTATTGCTTTTATTATGAACGATCTGCAGTGCTGCAGATGGCTGTCCCACCTTCCTTCCTCATTCAGGTGCCGGATAATAAGGCCGTTCTGATAGCTGTAATACCCCATCCGGTTTAAAATCCTGCGATATGATGCGCTATAGGTCATGCAGGCTTATCACTGCTTATCTTTTCAAGTTCTGTCTCCATTATTGTCTTTAATCTCAATGCAAGTTCCTCCGGAAAAACAGTTCCGAATGATTCTGGCTGAATAGGGTCGAGCACTTTAACGCGGAGATGAAAACCGTTTCTTAAGATCATACCATGTTTTGGCAGGATCTGGCCTGGTCCGTCAATAATAACAGGAAGGATCGGAACTCCGGCGTCAATAGCGAGGGCGAAGGCTCCTCTCTTGAAAAACCCCAATCCGCTGCCCGGGGTACGTGTTCCTTCAGGGAAAATCATTATTGAAGTGCCCTTTTTTAAACAATCAACTGACCTTGCAAGCATTTCTGCCTTGCTCTCATCATCTCCCCTGTTGACAGTAATATAATCTGCCATCCTGAGATACCATCCGAGCACGGGAATTTTTCTGTTTTCAATTTTTGATATCCATTTATACCGGTATCTCAGACAGTTTGCCAAAAGGATGTCAATAATCGATTTGTGATTTGAGATAATCACATAGGTTGTTCCCCTGACAGCCTTTTCCCTTCCTTCGATTGTTATCTTCCATAATGGAATGAGTTTGACAAACAGGTAACTCTGCCATACGAGGATCCGGTGAATTACCGACCTGTTTCTGTCGAAGGGAAGGGCTACCAGCCATACAGCTAATGTAACGGGGAAAAGAATCACCACGAAACAAATGGCAATAACCCAGACGGCTAAAGATTTTATAACATTCATCCGACAAATATAAACACTTTTAAACCACAGTGAAACTCTTTGATCCGCAGAGCGGGGACCGTGGTATAAAGTTTAACAATAAAGAACTTACACAGAGGGACACAGAGAGGGCACAGAGGTCACAGAGATTAATAATAAAAGCTAAAAAAACATGTAAATTTCTTCATCAGAAATTGTGATGCCTTCATCATATATTACTTTCATCATATCGGCAGCCATGTGCCTGCAGCCTGTAAGTTTTGACGCAATTGTCTGCAAAATGCCGGAACCTTTTATTTCGCACTCTGCGATAATTCCATCCTTAACGAACATATTTACAGAATATTGGATGTCGTGAAACATGAAAGAGTTATTGAAGCGGTATTCGGGGCCATAGGCATAATTCCACTCCCAGGTCCGGTATTTTGATCTGGCGAGCTCGAGTGCAGATTCTTTGTCGGATAGAGCAAGCTCATATGAAATGGCTCCGGGTATTGTCGCGAGAAAATAATCCATCATTCCTGATCTGAACTCAGATATGTCATCAAACATTTTAATTTTATCACAGAGGTTCATTACGGAGGAGGGATTTGATGCTACTGCCCTGGTGGAGTAATGCAAGGTATCTCTTCTGATGGCATTCCTGAGCGTTTCAAGCGATGAACGGAACAGAAGTGTACCGTGATGGAGTACCCTGTTCCTGAAAACGTGCTCTGCATTTCCCGATATTTTCAATCCCTCAACCTTAAGATCGTTCTTGCCCTCAAAACGGGCCTCAATGCCGAGGGTATCAAGATAATCAATTACCGGCAGGGTGTACTTCCTGAAGTCGATTTGCCTGCCTGGCACACTCTGAGCAATAAATGTAAAATTAAGATTGCCGCTGTCGTGAAATACCGTCCCCCCTCCCGAGATCCGCCTTATAACCGGGATAAAATTCATTTCAGCAAACCGGGTATCTGATTCCCTGTGAGCCGACTGATGTTTTCCGATTATTATTGACGGCGAATTAATACCCAGTATAAGAAAATCCTCAGTCCTGTTTTTGAGCAGGACCTCTTCAACTGCAAGATTGAAAAACGGATCATCAGAATCGAGGTTAATGCAATACATAAAGTGAGACTGCACTCAGGATGTAGTAGCCTGATTGAAATAGCTTCTGTTCTTAAGTATCTTATTATCAGTAATCACATAAAGACTATACACACCCCATCCGATAAGTGCTCCCAGGATTGATCCGCAGATCACATCGCCGGGATAATGGACGCCAAGATAAATCCTGCTGTAACCAATAACAGCGGCCCAGATAATTATGGATATTGTGTACCATCTTTTCCGGATGAACAGAAGGCTCAGTAGTGCCACGTTGAAGGAATTGGTAGCATGTGAAGATACGAACGAATATTTGCCTCCGCATTCGCCCCTGAACAGATGGACCATCCCTTTCAGTTCAGGTTCCAGGCAGGGCCTGAGACGCTGAACCAGGTTTTTAATAATCACCGAGAACTGATCGGAGAATGTGGCTGCAATAATTATAAAAAGGAGTATTATCAGGAATTTCCTTTTGTAGGTTATTCCAAGATAGATAAGAATTGCCAGGTAAAGAGGAACCCATATCAGTTTCCCGCTGATGGCATGCATAACCTGATCGAAAAAAGGAGAATTTAATGAGTTAAGAAACAGGAACAGCTGCTGATCGAGATGTTCAATCTTATTCATTTATTCATTGGTGTTTAGTTCATTCCAGATCATATCTTTCAAAGTGGCAATGCCTTTCCCCGTCAATGATGAGAAAAATACCCTTGGAATATCGGGAAGGTCATTTCTCAATTCATTAATAAGCTCATCGTCGAGCATATCTGCCTTGGAAATACCCAGAATCCGCTTTTTATCCAGAAGTTCGGGATTATATAGTTTGAGCTCATTAATCAGGATCTCATATTCAGCCTTGATATCATTTGTATCAACGGGAACCAGGAAAAGCAGCATCGAATTTCGTTCAATATGCCTCAGAAATCTTATTCCCAAGCCTTTTCCTTCATGGGCACCTTCGATAATCCCGGGGATATCGGCCATTACGAATGATTTGTTGTCGCGGTAACTTACGATACCCAGATTAGGGACCAGTGTAGTAAAGGCGTAATCTGCTATTTTGGGCTTGGCAGCCGATACAACTGAGAGGAGGGTTGATTTTCCTGCATTTGGAAATCCAACAAGTCCTACATCGGCGAGGATTTTCAGTTCAAGAATGAATTCCTGTTCAATACCTGCTTCTCCTGGCTGGGCAAACCGGGGAGCCTGATGAGTGGCCGATTTAAAATGGACATTGCCTTGTCCTCCCCTTCCGCCTTTTGCAAGGATCTTCTCTTCGCCCTGAACCGTGATTTCAAACAAGGCTTCACCTGTTTCTACATTCCTGGCAATGGTACCAAGAGGTACCTCAACTGTAATATCTTTTCCGTCGGCGCCTGTCGACTGCTGGCGGCTGCCTCCAACACCATCGCCAGCAAAAACATGCCGCTTGTATTTAAGGTGCAGCAGAGTCCACATCTGATCGCTACCTCTGAGGATAATATGTCCACCCCTTCCGCCGTCGCCACCGTCCGGTCCTCCATAAGGCTCAAATTTCTCCCTGCGGAAGTGCTTGGACCCCGCTCCTCCACTGCCTGAACGGCAGTAGATCTTCACATAATCAACAAAATTCGATCCGGACATATTTTAGTTACTTTCTATTAGTTGCTAACCCCCCTTGAATCCCCCCCGGGGGGAGGGACATGCGGAGTATAATATCAATTAGCCACCCCCCCTTGGGGGGATGGGGGGTGTAAGGATGTTAGATGATCTTACTCATTGCCTCAACAAGCCTTCCAAAGATATCCTCAATGGTTCCCATACCGTTAACCGGCAGATAAAGGCCTCTTTCGTTGCAATAGTTGATAATCGGCAAAGTCTTCTCGTTATATACGTCGATCCTGTTTTCAATTACGGCAGGATCCTTGTCATCGGGTCTGCCAGAAAGTTCAGCACGTCCGATAAGTCTTTTTACAAGTTCATCATGTTCAACGTCGAGAGCAAGCATGCAGTCAATTTTCATACCCCTGTCGTTGAGCATCTTCTCAAGTTCTGCGGTTTGGGCCACAGTACGTGGAAAACCATCGAAAAGAAAGCCTGCATAGGCTTTGCTACCGTCTATTTTATGCGCAATCATTTCAATAACAACCTCATCAGGTACCAGTTCGCCTTTCGACATAATGGTACTCATCTTCTTGCCAAGTTCCGTTCCTGCTGCAATCTCAGCGCGAAGCATATCACCTGTTGAAAGATGCAGGAGATTGAATTTTTCAGCCAGCATTACCGACTGTGTTCCCTTACCTGATCCGGGAGGGCCAAAGATCAAAAAATTAACCATAGAATAAAAAAATTTAAATTATTGTATTAGTGTGTATACTGACGGCAAATTACGTCCAAGACCATCGTAATCGAGACCAAAACCGACAACAAAATCATTGGGTATTTCGAAACCGATATAATCCAACGATATGGTTTCTTTATATTTATACGCGTCGGGTTTGTAAAGCAGGGCAGCAATTTTGATCTCTGCAGCTTTTCTGATAACAAGTTCATCGACTATCCTTTCAAGCGTGTTTCCTGTATCAACAATATCCTCAATTACTACGACTGTTTTGTTATTAATGTCCTCATTCCATCCAATAAGCTCCTTTATTGTACCTGAAGATGAAGTTCCCTTGTATGATGCAAGTTTCACGAAAGAGATCCTGGCAGGAAAATCTATTTGCCTGAAAAGGTCGGCAGCAAACAGGAATGCACCGTTCAAAATGCCTATAAAAACAACATCCTTCCCCGAAAGATCATTATTTATCTGTAATGCGAGCTGTTTTATCCTCTCAGCAATTACCTCTTCTGTAATCATTTCCCTGAAAGTCTTTTCGTGTATCCTGGTTTCTCTCATGAACCGAATATTGATTTATAAACCGGTGCAAAAATATGAAATTTAAAGCTTATTTTTGTACTTATCAACAAGTTAAATTAAAAATAATTCAATGGAACCTATAATAAGCATCATAATGGGCAGCACATCTGATCTGCCGGTTATGGAGAAAACCGCCGGAATCCTGAACACATTTAAGATCCCTTTTGAGATGAATGCACTCTCGGCACACAGGACCCCTGACGAGGTGGAAAAGTTTGCAAAAAGTGCTGAAGCAAGGGGTATCAAAGTAATAATCGCTGCTGCCGGAATGGCAGCCCATCTTCCGGGAGTAATTGCAGCCATGACGCCCCTGCCCGTGATAGGTGTTCCCATAAAGGCATCGCTTGAAGGCCTCGACTCGATCTTTTCCATTCTCCAGATGCCTCCCGGAATACCAGTGGCAACCGTTGGTGTAAATGCAGCCCTCAACGCAGGAATCCTGGCCGCCCAGATCGTTGCGGTTGGCAACCAGGAAGTGATGAATGAAATAAAGATCTATAAAGAATCTCTGAAAAAAAAGATCGTTGAGGCGAATGAAGAGCTGAAGAAAGTAAAATACGAATACAAAACCAATTAAAAATTACCAACCACATATCCTCTGTGTAACTCTGTGGTTCTCCGTGTCTCTCTGTGTAACAAATAGTAAGAACTTTCACAGAGTTGCACAGAGAAGCACAGAGGTACACAGAGGAAGCTCAAATGGCCTTTATATTTCCAATATATTGCAATTGCAAGCCGTCGTGGAGTGCTAGTTATTTCTACAAGTTTTACTAAAAAAATTAGTCCCGGATTTACTTTTTTATTAAATTAGTGGTACTAATTTGAAACAGTTGAGCTCGCTGCTTAAAATACCTGTTTCCGTACTTTTAATATCGCTCTCGCTCGCTGTTACTGCAGGAGATCCGTATCGTCCGTCAGCAGGAGCCGGAGAGTCAGGGATGGGATATGCCTGTGTCATGAAGAATGGGTTCTGGACTTCCTTTCACAATCAGGCGCTCCTGCCTTTTAATGATTCTCCTTCAGCAGGCTTCAGCTACGAAAACAGGTTTGGGATAAGCCAGCTTTCCACTCGTTCTGCCGCAGTAATTATTCCTGCAGGAAAAACCTTCCTGTCGGGTATCTATTCCCGCTTCGGATATGCGGATTATAAAAGAGATATTGCAGGAGTTGGGTGCGGACTAAGACTCTCGGAAAGACTATATTCAGGAATCCAGATTGATTATCTCTCAGAAAAAACTTCGGGGGAATATGACTATGCCGGGTCAGTTACCTTCGAGGCCGGGCTTCTTGTCTTGTTTTCAGAAAACACCAGGATTGGAATCCATGTTTTCAATCCCCTTCCCAACTCATTAAGAAAAAAAGAACTCCCCTCCTGTCTTAGGGTTGGAGCCGGAACCAGCTTCAATGAACTCCTTTTTGCAGCCGTTGAGGCTGAACTAAGTACAGGTAACAGCATTATTTTAAAAACCGGATTTGAATACGAAGCCTTCAGCAAGATCTGGATAAGAGGAGGATTCTGTACGGAAAATACTTCGTTCAGCTTCGGGGCGGGGTTCCTGACAAAATTTGCGAAGATCGATATCGGGTTTTTAACTCATGAGCAACTGGGAGTAACTTCAGAAGTTTCTGTAGTATTTAAAATAAAATAAACAAAGAAATCCATTAAACGCAAAGGACGCAGAGGTTAGCAAAGGTTATCAATGGTCGGAGATCAAAAGTCAAGTAATTGAAGAACTTACACAGAGAGACACAGAGGGATCACAGAGAGACACAGAGAGACACAGTCCCGGGTACTCGGGATCACAGAGAGACACAGAGATTTAAAATTCTAATATCATGGAAATTAATGAAATAACAAAAAGAATTATTGGATGTGCAATAGAAGTACACCGCACTCTCGGTCCCGGATTGCTTGAGTCTGCGTATGAGGAATGTCTTGCTTCAGAGCTAAAGAACCAGAATTTAAACATCAAGAGACAGCAACCTGTACCAATAATATACAAGGATCAAAAACTTGAATGTGGCTATCGTATTGATATTCTTGTAGAAAACATGGTAGTTTTAGAATTAAAGGTAGTTGATGCAATAATTCCCGTACATGAAGCACAGGTATTAACCTATATGAAATTCGCTCATAAATCTGTGGGACTATTGATCAACTTTAATGTTACTGTTCTAAAAAATGGAATAAAAAGATATCGGATCTAACCTCTGTGGAACTCTGTGTAACCAAAAAAATATTTAAGGATGAAAATTCAAAAAATTGTCTTCACATTCCTTCTCTTCTTTCCAGTTTGGTCATTCGGTCAGGGTGATAAATTAAAAGAATTTATTGCCAGCACCGCCGAGGAGCTTGCCGCAGACGACTCAGATCCGGAAGCAGCTTCTTCATACGTTGAAAAGCTTTACGACCTCGCCGAAAACCCTGTTAAGATCAATTCAGCCGACGAAACGGAGATCTCCCGGCTCTTCTTCCTCTCTGACTTCCAGGTAAAGATCTTAATTGATTATGTCCGAACTTCCGGAAAGATAGTCTCGATATATGAAATTGCAAATATTCCCGGCTTTGACAGGGAGACAGCGCAAATACTTCTGCCCCTCATAACCCTTGAGAGCCGTTATACACTTAGCCCCGACTCCTCAATCTGGAGAAGCGTCTCATTGACTACTTTCTCCTTCAGGGATAATAATAATGATACATCATTCCTCGCAGGCCCCTGGAGGATTCTTGAGAGATACCGGCTCACAAAAGGCAGCTTTTCTGCAGGGTTTGTAGCTGAAAAAGATCCGGGTGAAAAGTTAATTTCGGGAAATCCTCCCCTTCCCGATTTTTTCTCTGTCAATGCCGCATACAATGGAAGAGGAATAATAAGAAAAGTTATCCTTGGCGATTATTCCGCCCGGTTCGGACAAGGGACAAACATAAACACCGGAATCTCAACCGGTCTCTCCCTGAGCGCACCTGGCTATATGGCTGCCCGAAATGAGGTCAGGCCCTACACCTCAACCGATGAAAATAACTTCTTCAGGGGCGCTGCAGCATATCTGGCTTACAGGAATCTCGAGGCAATGTTTTTCTATTCCAATAAATCCATAGATGCTTCCGTCTCCTCTGTTTCCGGATCCGGGGAAAGTTCTGTAAACAGCTTTTACCGCGACGGTACACATAATACTGCATCACTTCTGAAGAAAAAAGATACTGTTTCAGAAATCGCCGGTGGAGTAAATATGTCATATAACTTCAGGAATATCATGGTTGGCTTTACCTGGTCCGGCGATAAATTTTCACTCCCTGTGAAAACTGATGTAACTGATCCTGAAAACTATTTTAAATTCAGCGGAAAAACCAACAGCATTTATTCTGTTACCTACAAAGGACTCTTTGGAAAAATGCTGATGTATGGCGAATTTTCATCATCAGGTTATAAAAAATATGGATTAATCCAGGGCCTGTCATTCAGACCTTCTGACCGTCTTACAATCAACTACCTGTACAGAAACTACAGTGGCGGGTTTATAAGTTTTCACGGGAAGGGTACAGGAAGCAGTACCTCAGCCGGCAATGAAACAGAGCTATTGGGAAGTTTCACTCTTGAGGCCGCAAAGCATCTTTTTGTAAGCGGAGGATGCGACCTCAGGGATTTCCCATGGCTTAGGTACAGGAACAGCGCTCCCTCCCGTTCCCTGCGAAAAGAATTAAGAATCAGATATTTTCCGACTGAAATAGTAGCTGCTGATATTTCATATACTTACAGGTTGACAATGGCAGATTCTCCCGGTGAATATGGAATTCCGGAACAGGAAAATAAGATAATCAGAAGCATTAAGAGTTCCGGAAGAATCTCTCTTTCAGAAAACCTGATGCTTGGAACTGTCATCGAATATAAAATTGCGGAGAATTCGGTCAACCGGGGAACTGTTCTGCTTCAGGATATTTACTATAAATTTGAAAACCTGCCTCTCAGAGTGTGGTTCAGGTATTGCCTTTTCAGGACAGATGACTGGGATACAAGAATTTACACCTATGAGAATGATCTTCTCAACAGTTTCAGCATACCTGCTCTATCAGGCGAAGGAAGCAGGAGTTATATTATGGCTGACGTAAAAACAGGTGACTTCGGAGAGTTCCGGATCAAATATGGAATCACGAGTCTGGCTACAAACGGAAAGGATTCTGATTACAGGAATGAGCTTAAACTTCAGTACCGGGTCAGGTTTTAAAAGAATCAGTCAGCAAAGGGAGTCTTGATATCGCGAATATTCAGCTGCAGGTTCCTGTTTCCCCTGAATTCATTCATTTCAAGGGAATAACAGATATCGAAGGGATTTCCTCCTTTAATATATTCAAAGTGGTTAGCCTGTCCGAAGGCAATAGCTGAGAAACTTTTTTGACCCGAAGATTCCTGACAAAGATCGAGTTTAAGGTGCTCACCACTTGATCCTACCATCCTTCCGGTGCCTGTATCAAACACAGAGCGCGAAACGAATACAGGCGACATGTTTTCGGGTCCGAAGGGCTGGAACTGGCTCATGATTCCGAAGTATTCCTCATTAATCTCCGAGAATGAAAGTTCGCAGTCAATTAAAATCCGGGGCCACAGCTGTTCCTCTGAAATAGTGCTGTTTACGTGATGTTCAAACCTCTCCATGAAGGGACGGATATTTTCCTTTTTAAGGGTCAGTCCGGCAGCAAACATATGTCCTCCAAAACTTTCCAGGAGATCGCTGCATGCTTCAATAGCCTGGTAGAGATCATATCCGGGAACGGATCTGGCCGAACCAGTAGCAAAACCATTCGACTCTGTCAGAATAACAGTCGGACGATAATATGTTTCAATAAGACGGGAAGCAACAATTCCGATTACTCCCTTTTTCCAGTTTGGGTTATAAAGGACAGTTGTTTTTGAATTTACATTCCTCTGGTCTTCAGAGATCATTCTAAGAGCCTCTGTTGTAATAATCCTGTCGACACTGCGCCGTTCGAGATTAAAATTATTTATCTCCTTGCTTATTCCTATGGCCAGGGTGGTGTCGCGCGATACAAGCAGATCGACGGCTTTACTTCCCGTCTCCATTCTGCCGGCTGCATTTATCCTGGGTCCTATTTTAAAAACCACATCCTCAATTGTAAGAGCCTTTGTTACTTCAGCTTCGCGTATTATCTCCCTGAGACCGGTACGCGGAGCAAGATTAAGCTGTTTCAGTCCAAAATAGGCCATCACGCGGTTTTCTCCCGTGATGGGTACAATATCAGAAGCGATACTTACGGCAACGAGGTCGAGATAATGCGAGATAGCGCTGAAAGCAATTCCATGAACCCTCGCATAGGCCTGAATCAGCTTGAAACCCACACCGCATCCCGACAATTCCTTAAATGGATAGCTGCACAAAGGTTGTTTCGGATCGAGCACCGCCACTGCCTTAGGAATCTCATCGCCGGGATAGTGGTGATCGCATATTATTACATCTATACCTTTTGAACGTGCATATTTTACTTTCTCAACGGCTTTAATACCGCAGTCGAGCGTTATTACTACCTTACAACCCTGCTGGTAGGCATAATCAAGCCCCTGCAGCGAAACACCATAACCCTCTTTGTACCTGTCGGGTATGTAATACTCAACATTTGTGTACTGATCCATCAGAAATGAATACATCAGGGCAACCGCAGTTGTTCCGTCGACATCATAATCGCCGTAAACAAGGATCTTTTCGTTTTTCTTCACGGCAACGGATATCCTGTCGACGGCAATATTCATGTCCTTCATAAGGAAGGGATCATGAAGATAATCCAGGCTCGGATTAAAAAATGACTTTGCCTCGGCTGCTGTTGTTATATCACGCTGGGCCATCAGATTAGCAAGAGATTCAGACACACCGAGGGAAGCTGCGAGCTGTTTTACAACTGACGTATCTCCCCTTTCCTTCACAACCCATCGTTTTTCCATCCGAATTCTTAATTAATCCATTCTAAATCAAAGATATCCTGCAGATTCTTCTTAACAATTAACTTCACAGCCTCAAAATCCTGCCTGTTTCCAAGCTCCTTTTCAAGCGAAGTTACTCCCTTATCGGTAAAACCACATGGATTTATATTTTCAAAATAAGCAAGATCAGTATTTACATTGAAGGCAAAACCATGCATCGTAACATATCTGCTTGCCTTAACACCTATTGCACAAATCTTCCTGGCTTTTCCCGGCATCTCAGGCTCGAGCCAGACACCCGTTCCTCCCGGTAGTCTCGAAGAAGTAATCCCAAAACTTCCGACTGTCCGGATTATGGCTTCCTCCAGCCTGTGAATATACTCCCTAAGGCTAATCCCTATTTGTTCGAGGTCAAATACAGGATAACCGACTATCTGACCAGGGCCATGATAAGTAATGTCTCCTCCCCTGTCGTTACGGTAAAAAGATGCTCCTCCCGCTGCAAGACGCGTAAGATCGACCAGAAGGTTTTCTTCTGATCCGCTTTTCCCAAGGGTATAAACAGGAGGATGCTCAACAAAAATCAAAGTTCCGTGATCAGGATCTGTTATTGCAGCCGAATTCTGGTTTTCCCGTTTTTTGTTGTCAATCAGCCCTTTAAAGATCTCAGCCTGAAAATCCCACGTCTCCTTGTAATCCTTTAGTCCTATATCCTTATATACAGTGTTATAACTCAAATCAGTAAATCTTGTTTTATTCTGACAATATAGTCAAATTTATCATGCCTTAACATGTTTTTCCGCATGAAAAGATGAACGTACAAGGGGGCTGCTTTCAACAAAGACAAATCCTGTTTCAAGTGCAAAGAGCCTGTATTCTTCAAATTTTTCAGGCGTGATATATTCCACAACTTCCATGTGCGCAGCTGTCGGCTGAAGATACTGGCCAATTGTGATGACAGTGCATCCGGCTGAAAAGAGGTCTTGAATTGTCTCTTTTACTTCGTCCTCCTTCTCTCCCAGACCAAGCATCAAACCCGATTTTGCAGTTGTTCCGCTTTCCGAAATAAACCTTAACACATCAAGGCTTTTTTCATATTTCGCCCTTGTCCGTATTAGAGTGGTCAATCGCCTTACTGTCTCAATGTTATGGGAAATAACTTCCGGACCTGCATCGATAACCAGACTGATGCTTTCATTGTTTCCATCAAAATCGGGTATCAGGGTTTCAATTGTTGTACCGGGATTTAATTGCTTAATCTGTCTGATAGTCTCAGCCCAAATTGAAGCTCCTCCGTCAGGCAGATCGTCGCGGTCGACAGAGGTGATAACGCAGTGTTTCAGCTTCATTGACTTTACCGATTCAGCCAGCCTTGCAGGTTCGCCCATATCGGGAGGCAATGGTTTTCCCGTGGCAGTTGCGCAGAACTTGCAGGCCCTGGTGCAGATATTTCCCAGAATCATGAAAGTTGCGGTACCTGCATTCCAGCACTCGCCTATATTCGGGCAATTCCCGCTTGTGCATATTGTGTGAAGATGATTTTCTTCAACAATATGCTTTACAATGGAATAATTAGCTCCGCTTGCCCTCTGCATCTTGAGCCAGGGGGGCAGACGTCTTCCTTTTTGCATAAATTAATTTGTAAATAACTAAGGTCAAAAGTAAGAAAAGAAGGTCAATAACGATAATATGATTCTGATTCTTACTTTCAGATTCCGGAATATTGTTTTCAGCCTCATGGTGAAAACATGTCTAAAGCAACAGGGGAACATTAAAAAACAAGAATCAAAAGAGGGAATTATTCCAAAGAAAATTTATAACATAAATCAGGTTCCAACTTATGTTTGAATAATATAACTTATTCATAAGTTGTATAACTCAATTATAAGTTATAACTTTACCCGAAATTTAAAATTCAGCCATGACAAATTCAATTATTTATTACGTTTTGGAAAGTACATTCTGTCTGCTCCTGTTTTTGTTAATCTACCGGCTACTGATTGCTAATCTAACTCATTTCTCGTGGATGAGGATCTACTTGTTATCAAGTGTCATTTTAAGTTTTATTCTTCCACTCCTTATACTTCCTATACAGTGGAACTCATCAATTAACCACTCTGATCTTTTTAATATTTCCAACTTTCTCACAGGCAACCAAGCTGATGGTTACTATGGGAGTCAAACCTTTATTAATGACCATGGAAAAAATAAGGCCTCCTACATACAACAAGGAATAATTCTCTTATTATTTGCCGCTTATATAACTGGCTTACTTCATAAAACTTACAATTTCGTCAGGAATATCAGAAGTATCCGTAACTGCATCCGGCAGAATGCAAAAGTAAGGGAGGGCAGATTTTGGTTTGTTGAGCTGAATGAAAAGGTGCCACCATTTTCCTTCTTTAACTATATTTTCATTGCCAATTCTTACCAAAGTTTATCGGCAGATGATTTACAGAGGATTAAAGTTCATGAGAAAGTCCATGCACAGGAGTTCCACTCACTTGATGTTATATTTATTGAATTCATCTCAATTATTTTTTGGTTTAATCCACTATTGATTTATTTTAAAAAATCAATCCAAGATATACACGAGTTCATTGTGGATGAAAGGATTGCGGAAAAATGTAAAGAGAAAAAGGACTATGCTGAGCTGCTTCTTAAACTAGCCTCAGAAGTCAAAGTATTTAATCTTTCAGCAGGTTTCTCTGGCAGCCAAATCAAACGCAGAATAATTATGATTAGCCGGCGAAGATCCCTTCCTGGACATAAGCTTTTGTTTATAATTATGGTTCCCCTTTCAATAGTTTTAATGCTTTCATTTTCTTATATAAAAAATTCGGATTCCCTGTCAACTAAAACAAAACAAAATGAAAGTGCTATTCAGAGTCAGTTAAAAATCGGAAAGATCGTATGGAAGGGAAATACTGTTTATGACATTTTGACTTTAAATCATGCCTTTGGACTGAAAGAAGGTTCCGTATATAATAAATCCCTGATTGAAGACAGGCTCAATGGGACATCCGGGGCACAGGATGCTGTCAGCAGCCTTTATAATGATAATGGATATTTAACCAGCAGAATAACCATTGATGAAAAACAGAATAATGGGGACGTAGACCTGACCATAACAATTAATGAGGGAAAACAGGCTAAATTTCATGATGTTATTGTTAAAATTGATGGAATTGTTACACAAAATCCGGTTAGTGAAATTACGGTTCACACAGGAGACATTTTCAGTTTAGCAAAAATCCGGGAATCAGTTGTGGCCCTTGTTGCTTCTGGCAAATTTGATCCTGAAAAAATAAATCCTAAACCCTTTCTTCGTGTAACGACTGAGGAATTTGACAATTTAGACCTGTTATTTGAACTTACAAATATCAGCAACAAAAAATAGTATGGAAGAATTAACAAAAGCAGAAGAGAAAATAATGATGATATTCTGGATGCTGAAAAAAGCTTTTGTAAAAGATGTTTTGGCAGAACTTCCTGATGAACCGAAGCCTCCGTACAATACAATATCATCAGTAACCAGAATACTTGCCAGTAAAGGGTATCTTAAGTATAAAACATATGGAAAAACATATGAGTATTATCCGGCTGTTACCCAGGCTTATTATCGCAAATTAAAGGTCAAAAAAATGCTGTCGGGTCATTTTGCCAATTCACCCGCTTCTCTCCTTTCATTCATTATTAAAGAAGAAAAATTGAGCAAAGAAGAAATTGACAAGCTCAAAGAGATAATTAACGATATTGATTGAGATTGAATTCCAGATACTATTTTGCAACTAATTTGACTGTTACCGTCAGAGGTTAGACAAATTATGGGTATTCTGACTAAAGGTATGTAAGCTTTAAAAAACTTATTGTGATTTGATTCCATCCTGATAAAGAGTATCAGGACAAAGATCAAGTCCATTGCTCCATTGGACACTTCTCAGGAAAGGCTTGACCGAATTAAAAAGGCTTATTTCTTTTAATTCAACAAACCTGCCTGTATTGAGGTATGGTTTTAAATCAAAAATCATTATCTCTCCATTATCAAACCAAATCTTTAGGAGATAGTCATTTCCCGCCATTACATTTCTTACTCTTGGATTCATTTTAAATGATGCATTAATTTGAAATATATGCATTTATTTTATTGATAATTCACAAAATATAAATCAATGTCGTTTAGTTAAGCCCGGGTAATCAGTTTCTTACTCCCCCATTTTACCCCCCTGCCCCCCAGGGGCATAGCCGTCAAGCTAAGAGGTGTTAGTGGGTTAATTATAAAGCAGATAGTAAAGTTAGTAATTTGTATGTAATATAGGGGGGTATGCGAACCTATTAATAAGAAACTAATAAAA
>CAIMVD010000145.1 GCA_903844815.1 uncultured Bacteroidota bacterium
ACTGCTTCAAGCTCAGCTTCAGTTAATTCCATATCCTCATCAGCAGGCTGAACATAAGGAACGACAATGTAGAAGGTCCGTGAATCTTCAGCAAGTGCATTAATCTTGTAAGATTCAGGAATTCTCATCCCTGTTTCTTTCTCGATTGCCGCTGCAGGATTTTCGAGCAACAGTTTTTTGAATGCCTCATCACCGAGTGCTTTTTCGATGAGCTTCTGCTCAAGTTGTTGTCTGGTGTCCATGATTTTAGATTTAATTCGTTAATATTTATTTATATTTAAATTAAAATTACCGGATAAAAGTTCCGAAGTAAGCCTTACATTCTGCCGCCGTGTTTTGTTTGTAAACCAGTTTAAGGTGATTGATGACGTTGAAGTAACTTACCGGAAAAATTCGCGACACCTTTCTGACACCGCAAAAGCTGGTAAGAGCAACTCGCTTTTCACGCGTCAGTAATTTTTCAGATTCCAAAAAATCAAAAGCTACATCCCAGCGGTTGTTAAACTGCGGTTGCAGCAGTTTAGGGAAATACATTTCTATGCCCAGATAAGGGTCAACGCTTTCTCCTATATTGATGTTAAAGACAAAGTAATTGAATATAGCCGAATAGCTATCAACTATCTTCCTGACTTCCTGATAGTTTCCGGGCCATCGAATCTCTTTCAGGTATTGTTCCAGCTTATTCGTTTCCAGATTTACAAGAATCAGCCGCACCGCCTCAGTTTGCCTGGGTATCATAAACCCGATATGTTTCAAGCCGGAATTATCGGGAAGGGCGGTAATGCATGCCATCAGATTTTTGGCTAAGGCAGGTGGAAAGGGGATTTCAAACAGGATATCGAAGATCTCATCAAGCACACGGAGTCTCGATTCCCACTGCATGCCACTGTTCTCCTCCTTGCTTTCAGTAATACCAAAAAAAATATTTGGTGTAGTATTGTATGATGAATCCTTATAGTCAAACTCGAGCCAGAATTCTTCAACCACCTGGCCCAGACTGCTACCGGCAGTAGTCCAGATATCGAAAATCTTAACAATTTTCTGCCATTTTGGTTCACGGAGTAACAGTGGTGAAAGACTTGAAAAAGTACTTTTCCCTGCAAGGATTTCCGATACCGGGGTGTTCTTCTTTATTTTAAGAAAGAAATCACAAAAAGCCTCATTTTTGCCCAGCCGCGATTCAAAACCAAATTCAGAAGTAATGTCAAAGGGGAAGAAGGAACATAATTCATTGAGAGAGACTGCACATTGCTCACTTAACAATTGAGGCTGTAATGAAGAGGCAATACTATTAAAATGATCAAGAAATGAGAGCTTCATAATAAATAATCACTAATCCGGTTTATAACTAAATCGTTAATACCTTAATCAAAGTAATTTACTTTCAGTGCTGAATCTTACTAACAAAGAATCATTTGTTTTTTTCCCCTGACAGATATAATCTATCATTTGTAAAATTAGAACATTTTTGTTTCTTAACCTATTATATTTTTGAGTGCGTGATTTATTTATGAGAAAGATTCCCAATACAAGAATTTGTGACTCATCGCTGAGTAACATCAGGTTTTAGTCATGACAAATCTCAATCTGAAAATATTTATTGGTGTATGTATTGAGCGCAAAGGCACGAAGACACTCCAAGGTAATTCATTAATACTATGCTCTTTGTGAACCTTAGCGTCTTCGTGTCTTCGTGTCTTTGTGGCAATTGTATTTATTATCTTTTTCGGAGTGGGCTCATACAATAAGGTTGGTGCCGGCAATTTCTGGCAGGGAATCGACCTTTCGGGCCTTTATGAATTCGACCACGGGTATTTCATCACCGAAACACTGCTGATGAGCATAGTTACTGTAAGCATGGTATTAATCCATGAAGGCACTGCATTTACTAAAAAAATTAGTTGCTATAAATACCTTTTATCTCGATGCGATTTGCTAATTTTGAAGAAGAAATTACCGTGGGGGTGATTTTGAGATAAATGAATAACGAGGACCATTTGGTTTTACGGGGAAAACAATAGCTATAAGTAAGTAAAAAATGTTGACCGACTTTAGGTGAAGGTCGACATGGTGAACTTCTGTTGCATGGAAAAAAAGGTGGCAGTAATACTAAAAATACTTAAATGAAAAAAAACTTAGCACTTTTTGCCTTTTTAATTTTGACGTCGCATCTATTGGCACAAACAACTGATTACAATCTTCTTCAGAATTGGATGTGTCATCCTATGAAATCAACTGATATTGCACGGGAGCAGTCTTTGACTTTGACAATTCAGTTGCCGGATCTTTCTACTGGTAATGTCACAAATTATACTCAACCTGCAACAAATACAGGAGTGGATATATTTTATGTGTACCCTACAATTGACATGACCTACGAGCCTGGCAATACAAAAATGACTGATATTGATACAATTACTGCTAAATATGTATATAGTGAACAGGTTGGCATTTATGCCCAATTAGGAAGAGTTTTTGTTCCGTATTATAAACAAGCGAATATTGGCGTTTTTGTTCTTGCCTCACTATCTCCGTTGAATCAGGCCAATTTTATGGAAATTGCTTACAAAGATGTGGAAGCAGCCTTTGATAATTACCTTCAAAATTACAATAACGGTAATAAAATCATCCTGATGGGGCATTCACAGGGAGCATATCTTATGAGGTTTCTGTTAAGGAAGAGATTTGACAATAACCCTTCACTACTTTCTAAGTTAGTTGTTGCGATTTCCGGAGGAGAGCCAAATTACACATTAATGGGCAGCCGAACAGGAGGTTCGCTGGAAAATATTAAAACCTGCCCTCCCGTTGACTCACCTATTGAATGCGGATGTATGATAAACTGGCGAACATGGAAAATTAACACCCCCGTTCAGCTGCTAGAGAAAAACTCATTTTTCTACAACCAGAATTTTGTTGACAAAGGGTTAATATATCAAACCTATGATTCTTTAATTCATCAGGAATCTAATTTTGATTTTGGCTATGTAAACTCTGAGAATCCCAAGAAGGTAAGTTGTTATATTACACTTGATGCAGCTAAGACTAATTATATCGGATTTGATGATATGTTCAGAGCACAGGTTTCAGCACCAAGTGCAGTTCGCGGCAGCACATATATAATGATTGACCCTGTAAATAATCCAAATGACCTTAGAGTAATACCTAATATCCCTTATAGTCCGATATTTTCTACGATACCTATACCAAATGAAACTCATAGTTATCATTGTTGGGATATGCAATTTTTTCAGGGTGATTTATTGAAGATCTTACCTCTGATGATTGATAAAAGTAAAACAACAGGTCTTGGTAAAGAAAATCATTTTGAAAACGACCTCCTTATTTACCCAAACCCATCAGATGGATTAGTTCATGTCGTCACTGACAACCAAATTATCAGGAGTATCAAACTTTACAATTTACAGGGAGGGTTCATAGAGGAGTTTTTCACTAACGATTTTTCAGTATCAAATCTTGCCGCAGGAGTTTACTTTATAAATATTCAAACTGATAAATCAATTTTCGTCAATAAGTTAGTAAAACAATAATAAAGAATATAAGTCACTTCATTGCCCTGCCTTACAGGACAACCTCCCCGAATGGGAGTACCCACCTCTTTCAGCCGATTATCCCGGCTCACTCCATCATGATAAATTATTCATGACATGATAAATCATACAGGATTTACAATAAATTTGCCTTTTTAACCAATTTTAGTAATAAATTTCATCCTTATATTTTAATATGAAAAAAGCAAATCAATTCGGTGAAACAGTTGAAGGTTATAATATTCCTGTACTGAACGAGCGGGAAATAAGGGCTGCCGCAGGAATCCTGTTTTTCTTCACCTTCCTCTCCCTGATGTTTATACTCTTTAAGGCCAATTTTTTGATGATAAAATATGTGATCATTGTCTTCATGACAGATTTCCTTATAAGGGTATTTATCAGTCCTAAGTTTGCTCCTACTCTTGTAATAGGCAGGCTCATTGTAAGCCGGCAAACTCCTGAATATGTTGGCGCTGCACAGAAGAAATTCTCATGGATTATCGGTGTTGTTCTCTCAATGACGATGTTTGTCCTGATGGTAGTTATCAACTCCTACAGTATAATTACCGGTTTAATCTGCTTAACCTGCCTCATCTTCCTGTTTTTTGAATCGGTCTTTGGTATCTGCCTGGGTTGCCTGTTCTACAATATGTTCTACAAGGAAAAAGCCCAGCATTGCCCCGGAGAAATTTGTGAGATAAAAGACAAGCACAAAATTCAAAAGGTTACCCTGCTCCAGATCCTGGTTGTTCTGGCTATGGCAGCGGTTGTAGTACTTCTTGTATTTCTCTTAAATGATTATTTCAGCGTCAAACCTCATGCGTTGTTTGGAACTGGCAATATTTAATCCTTAGAAGTATTATTAGCATCCCATCTCCGGACTTTAGTCCATAAGGGTTTCCAATGACCATAAAATAAAAAAAGGGTAAAGTAATCCGTGTACCGCGCGTCAACTCTGTATATGCTAGTATGTGCCCCTACTCCCGCTTCTTCATAGCTGAAATGATCTCAAACAAATCCCCCCACGTTGGCTTTAAAACCAGCTTTTTAGACTCTCTGTCAGTTTTAAAGGACATTGGCTCAAATAAAACCTGGTTCTGACTTTCCTCAAGAATGATACGTTTTTCAATGGAATGGGAAATAATCGTTTTTGACTTTACCATCTTAAGTCCCTTGAGAACATTATCAAGTTCCGGATGGGAAATCTGCCCCCTGATTTCGTTAAGCATAACTATAATCTTTTCAACCAGGTCACTTCCTGACATAAGTACATTAATAAGCGAAAAACTGCCGTCGGAATAGTAATAGTATCCGTCCTTCTGGGCTATAGGTGCGTTTACGCCAAGTATGTCACTGCGCATAACCCGGATATCATTCCTTACAGTTCGCTCTGAAACGCCGCCTTCACCGGGAGTACTTTCCCTGATGGCCTCCGAACATGCTTCAACAAGTTCATCAATAGTATATCGTCTTCCCGTCGACAGACAGTCATTTATTGTTCTGTATCTGATAAGCGCATTAAGGTTTGCCGGCATTTGTCTATAATAAGCATTACAAGTGTTAACAAAAATAATCATTTACGAATCAAAGGCGTTTAGTTAAGGAATATTATTACCAAACATGAAAAGAATATTTTACCACAGGGACCACTCTTCTATTCTTGTGTTTTTACCCCCCAACCCCCCAAGGGGGGATTTAAGAACACCCCACTGGGGGCAGTGGGGTAAAATGTGGGAGTAAGAAACTGATTACCCGGGCTTAACTAAACGACATTGATTTACGAATCAAAAATAAACAGGATTTGCATCAAAATAAATATCCAATGCAAACAGGCTGAAACACGAAAATATTTCTTTGTATCGGAAATCAGGTTAAAAGACGTAAGGGAAACAGGTTAAGGGAAGGTTCCGATTGCCGGAAACTTATTTCTCTGCACTTTCCTTCCCTTTAACTATTCCCTTTATTAAATCATCTTTTTTTCCTACCTTGGTGCTTAAATCAGGGAAACAAAGAAGACAAGTGATTACTTGGAATATAACTACATGAGAAAGATTCTTCACATTACAATAGTTTCTCTATTAGCAGTGATTTCAAGTTTAATTATATCCTGCAGTGAGGAGTTTCTAACCCGTGAGCCTCCGGGAGTTGTCGCCGGCTCTTTGCTTACAACACCCGATGCCGTTGAATCGATGCTCGTAAGCGCCTATGCCGCACTTGCCGGCAAGAGCCGTTTCGGGGGAGCAATGGGAACTGACTGGACCTGGGGAAGTGTTTACTCTGACGATTGTTACAAGGGCACTTCAGCAGGTGATTCCTCTCCTCTCAACGAACTTGAGAGATACGAAATTAATCCTTACTTCACATATTCGAGGGAACGCTGGCGCGACTGTTATTCCGGTGTGGCCCTGGCAAATCTGACCCTTGACTGCCTTGCTGCCAATAAGAGCGGAAAGACTCCCCTGTCTGCGGAAAGGGCAACCCAAATCGCGGCCGAGGCCCGATTCCTGAGGGCATGGTTCCATTTCCAGGCTAATAAGGTTTTTGAAAAGATTCCCTATATTAAAACAGCAGGCGAACTGTCTCCTCTGCTGCCCGATTCGGTACCAAACATCGATCCCGGCTGGGAGGAGATTGAGGAAGACCTCTCATTTGCAATTAATAATCTGCCTGAAACCCATCCCCGCGGCGAGGTAGGCCGTACCTGCAAATATGCAGCTGAAGCAGTGAAGGCTCAGGCGCACATGTATCAGAAGGAATTCAGCCAGGCAAAAAACCTGCTTGATGATATTCTGAATAATGGCGGATATGAACTGGCACCTCAGTTTTACCACAACTACGACATGATTCACGAGAATAACCGTGAGTCGATATTTGAAATTCAGGCCTCAACAACGGCAACGACATATTCCTCCCTCCTTATCTCAGGAGTTGTGTTTCATCAGAAAGGTCCGGCCAGCTGCGGGGGATGGGGTTTCTTTCAGCCTTCCCAGTGTCTCTTTGAGGCCTTCCAGGTTTCAACCGAAGGCCACAGGTTCTTCGACCTGCGCCGCTGGGACATTGATGAGGAAGTCCTTACCGACTATATAACCCGCGACATTAAATTCAGGCTATTTTTAAGGGGAGCCAACTATGATCCAGTGAGAGATGATTACTGGCCCCTACCCTACGACCAGATTACCCTCCAGGCAGGTGCCCTGAAACAAGACTCCTCATATGTTATATAATAAACAGTATAAAAACACTTCCTGACAATCCGACATAAAAAACCAAATTCTGATACCATGAGTCCATCAAATAACACATCTGGTGTAATTTCTTTCTTTGACAAGGGTTTCTCTTATTCTTACGGGTCAGCGATATTTCTTTTCGCCGTTTACTTTTTCATGAGTTCATTTGTTAATGCTGCAGCACCAACAGTTACAAGCAATGCAGCTACTCTTGTGACTTCAGTTTCAGCTACGTTTAACGGTTCGGCCAATCCGAATGGTGAAGCCTCGTACGGTTATTTCCGCTATTCCACTACCTTTCCCGGTACAGGTAACGATACTTTTGGCACAAGGTTGCCTGCCAGCTCATCTTCTGACACTGACCTTGGTTCAGGAACAGCTTCTGCAGCATACTCATTATTATCAACGGCGCTCCTTCCGGGAACAACCTACTATTTTTGTGCTATCAGCAGAAATCCATCCGGAACAAGTTTTGGTGCGATATTATCATTTACCACACCGGCTGCAGGACCAACCGCCAATACATTTTCTGCAACAATTATTTCAGCTTCTTCGGCCATACTTAACGGTAGCAGCAACCCTCAGGGTGCTTCAACAACCGGCTGGTTTCGAATCGCAACAACCAATCCGGGTACAGGCAACGATACTTTTGGCACTCGAATACCAGCTACCGGAGGAACCGATTTAGGCGGGGGCGTTTCAACACTTGCCTATTCGATTACAGCAGCAGGGTTAAGTCCCGGCACAACCTACTATTATTGTGCTATTTGTCAGAACTCACAGGGTACCATATTCGGAGCTGTCATTAGTTTTACTATGCCCGTGGTGCCAACAGTCAGCACCCTGGCAGCAACTCCTGTTACTGCTACCACAGCCACTCTTAATGCAAGTGTAAATCCAAATGGCTACGCATCAACAGGCTGGTTCCGTTACTCATTAACTGATCCCGGAACCGGTAACGATACCTTTGGTACACGGTTACCTGCCAGCGGCGGTCAGTCTCTTGGGTCAGGCATCTCATTGGTTGCCAGTCAGCAGTCCTTAACAATGCTGACACCTGCAACGACCTACTATTATTGCGCCATTGCCCAAAATTCAGGAGGAACAAGTGTCGGGGCTGTTATGAGTTTTACAACACCCGCAATTCCGCCAACCGTAGCTACAGGTGCTTCATCTTCAATAACAGCGACAGAAACCATATTAAACGGAACTGTAAATGCAAACAATCGAAGTACAACAGTAACTTTTGAATACGGATTAACTACGGGTTATGGAACAACCGTTACTGCCGGCCAAAGCCCTGTGACCGGATCAGCAAATACAAATGTGAGCAAAGCGATAAGCGGGTTAAGTCCGAATACAACCTATCATTATCGGGTTATTGGTCAAAACAGCGAGGGCACAACAAATGGTCTGGATGCTAGTTTCACAACATTAAAACAGTCACAGACAATAACATTCAGTGGCCTCTCTTTAAGGATTTATGGAGATGCAGCTTTTATAATTTCTGCAACTGCAAGTTCAGGACTTGACGTGGTTTTTACAAGTTCTGATGAAACAACTGCAACCTGTTCGGGAACAAACGGGACAACAATTACTTTGCTTAAAGCAGGGACCTGTAATATCATAGCTAATCAGCCTGGAAATGCAAATTACTCTCCGGCCACACAGGTAACTCAAACGTTAACAATTAACAAGAAAACTATTACGGTTAGTGCTGAAGCAAAATCAAAGACTTACGGAGACCCTGACCCGGCATTTACTTATACCTACAGTCCTTCTCTTGTTGGTTCAGACAGTTTCAGCGGATCACTTTCACGTACTGCAGGGGAAACAGTTGGAAGTTATGCGATAGTTCAGGGTTCATTGTCATTAAGCACTAATTACAATTTAACTTATTTTGGAAAGGATTTAACAATTACAAAAGCCACACCGGTTTTAACCTGGAGTAACCCGGCAGATATTGATAATGAAACAGCGTTAAGCAGTATTCAGTTAAATGCAACTTCGGATGCAGCCGGAACATTTACTTATACCCCGGCAGCCGGTACAAAGTTAAATGTCGGAAACGGTCAGCTGCTGAGAGCCGATTTTGAACCAACTGATGCCGGTAATTATGAGTCTGCAAGCAAAACAGTACTCATCAATGTCTTTTTAGCCACCGGAATATCTGAAGCCGCGACTAACAGTATAGTAGTATACCCGAATCCGGTCGCTGACGCTTTCAGTGTAGCCGGTATCGAAGGCCCTGTAAGTATTTCCTTGTCCGATTTAAACGGTAAAATAATTCTTACAAAGGAAATTTCTGCGGGTGATAAGGTATACATTACCACCCTGCCAGTCGGAATATATATTGTTAAAATAGAAACTAATAGTGGTGCAATTTTGAAAAAGGCAGTGAAAAAATAATTATAAAAGATGATTCCATTACCCGGGGCTTACCTGCCTTGAGGACAGAGGAGCAAGCTGCACACTGGTCTTCCCGATGGTCAGGGTATAGCCCTTCAGGGAGATCATAACACCACTTACTTCAACTTCCTTAGTTACAATGTAATAGCTGCACTTCCTTCTGCAGAGTTGTAAATCGGATCATCAGGGACCCAGTAATCAAGTCGGGACTTATCAACTGTACCTGGCCTGTGCCCTGTGCATTTCTCTCCGCTCAACGCTCACCTCTCACCGCTTCCCTTTTAGACCACAAAACCCTCCTTCGATTCTCTTCTGAGGGCGAAGCCTGCAAGACATTCTGCAATCCCCTCATTCAAAAAAAGTGTATCTTTGGGAAAAATTAATTAATGGGAGCAATTATCATTAAGGCAGATAAAAAAAGTAATAAGATTCTTGCTGATCTTGCAAAAAAACTCGGAGGAAATGTGATAGCTCTTGATGACGATCAGTATGAAGATTTCGAACTTGGTTCACTGATGGACTCGGTTAAAACCGGAAATATAGTCAGTCGTGATTCAATTATGTTGAAGCTAAAAGGAAAATGATAGTCGAGTTTGACAAATCATTTGAAAAATCCCTTGAGATAATCAGGAACAAATCACTTTTTCAAAAACTTGAAAAAATTATCATTGACTTTGAGAATGCCGGACTCTTCAGTGAATTATCAAATATAAAGAAGTTAACCGGTTACAAATACTATTATAGGATCAGGATTCAATGGCGTTTAGTTAAGGAATATATTACCAAACATGGAAGGAGTATTTTACCACCGAAACCACTCTACCTCCTTATGTTTTACCCCCCAACCCCCCAAGGGGGGATTTAAGAACACCCCCTTGGGGGCATAGCCGTCAAGCTAAGAGGTGTTAGTGGGTTAATTATAAAGCAGATAGTAAAGTTAGTAATTTGTATGTAATATAGGGGGGTATGCGAACCTATTAATAAGAAACTAATAAAA
>CAIMVD010000146.1 GCA_903844815.1 uncultured Bacteroidota bacterium
AATATTTATCGACTGGCAGGTCAGGGAAAAAGTAATGAAACAGCAGTTAAGCAGGGCACAACAGAGATCTGGAGATCAATATTTGCATCGACGCTCACCACTGTGATTGTTTTTATGCCATTTATCTTCTCCGACAACTTCATGGTAAAAATGATCGGGAAAAATATCGGGGTTTCAATTATTTCAACCCTGTCGGTATCGCTTCTTGTTGCCCTGATGCTTATCCCTATGGCTACATATTTTCTTCTTACCCGCCATTCATCAGGCAACTCACAGATTTTTAAAAAGCTCTCACTACACGATCCTCTTATCCAGGGATACCATCTTGTTCTGAAAGCCTGTATAAGGAATCCTGCAACAACTATTGTAGGCACCCTGGTTATCTTCTTTGCAGCATTGCTGATAAGCCTTACTCTAAGCATAACCTCAACCACTGAGGTTGAGACCCCGAATTTCAGGCTCTCGGTTACAATGCCGGGGGGCTCTACTCTGGAAAAAACCGATGCAGTTGTAGCTGAGATCGAATCGAGGCTGCAGGGGGTAGCTGAAAAGGAAGATATCGTGAGCCGCATTGAAGAAGAAAGGGCAACAATTACAGTTAATCTTTCGAAAGAGTGGGACAAAAGCAGTAAGCGTTCACTTCCCGAAATAAAAAATGACATCTCGGAAAAGTCTAAGGGAATAACTGCGGCAGAGGTCACAATGGATGAACTTTCTACCGGAGGCGGATTTTCGGGTGGAGGATCAGGCGGAGATAACTACAACCCCGGTATGGATTTTATGAACCTTCTGGGCATAGGATCTCAAAGAGAGAGTATCATTATCAAGGGACAGAACTTCGGGCAGATGAAAAACCTTGCCGACGATATTAAATCATATGCCGACAATCTTTCTACAATAAGCAACTCCAGTATTAATGTACAGGAAAACAAACCCGAAGTCCACCTGCTTTTCGATATGGACTATCTCGGACGAAATAACGTAACTCTTGCCAACCTGTCAGCTGCCCTCTCCTCTTTCGGAAGGGAATACTCTTCAGGAGCTTCCTTCAGGCAGGGAACGGAAAACTATGACATAATAATTAAATATGCCATAGAGGACTCAGCTTCAATGGAGAATACAGACAAGACTATCGATGACCTTAAACGACTGGAAGTTCCGAGCGCAGGAGGATCCATCATGGAACTGGAAGAACTTGCAGGCATTGTACTCTCATCGGGAATGGGCAATATCCACAGGGAGAATCAGGAAAAGAGGGTTACAGTCACCTATAATTTCAATGAGGAAGTAAAAAACAGCAAGGATCTCCTCGAAGGCGCCAGGCTTGAGATCGCAAACATTGTGGCAGGTCTGAATATCCCTGCCGGAATTGCAATCGAAGTAGTTCAGGAGGAAGATCAGCTTAAGGATTTCTATTATCTGATCGGAGTAGCCTTCCTTCTCATTTTCATGATTCTTGCCGCCGTATTCGAATCCCTAGCTACACCGGTAGTGCTCATGTTCAGTATCCCTCTTGCTGCCCTCGGATCGCTTATCGCCCTGATACTTACAGGCAACTCGCTTCTAAACGCCAACACCCTCACAGGATTCCTGATACTCATCGGGGTTGTTGTAAATAACGGTATTCTCCTTATCGATTATACAAATATTTTACGCAGGAGAGGAAACCGGGTCCAGAGGGCGCTGATGACAGCAGGAGTTGCAAGGCTGCGACCCATTCTGATAACCGCTTCGACAACTGTTATTGCCATGGTTCCTCTTGCAATGGGGCAGGCTGAATACGTTTCGACTATTGGAGCCTCCTTTGCAATAACAGTTATAGGCGGATTAACTTTGAGCACGCTGCTCACTCTGGTTTTCATACCGACTTTCTATACAGGCCTCGAAAATGCCCTTAACTGGTTCTATTCATTAAGCTGGAAAAACAAGTTCACCCAGTTCTTCCTGTTTGCTTTATCCATATTTCTTATTTACAGCTATATTGATAAATTTCTTTGGAAGCTTATCACAACAATCCTTGCCGTAATACTAATCCCAGCTGCAACCTGGTTTGTCATGAACAGCCTTCGGAAAGCGAGGGAAACCGTTATCGCTCCGAATGAGCCAATTAATATTTATATTCAGAGCCTTGTCAAAATTTATGAAAGAGAAAACCGATGGGCAAGGGAATGGAAGGCCGGACGTAAAATTAGGGAAAGACTTGGCCTGCTCAAAGAATATAAAACATGGAAGGACATGAGCAGGATATACTGGCAGACTCCTGTGCTGGCTTTCATTATCTACTTTACATATTTCTACCTCGACAAGGGTTTCTGGATCTTCGTTTTCAGTGTTGCAACCTGGTTTTTCCTGTCGGGAATCTGGACAGCCTTCAGCGAACTCTTTTCAAATCTTACAAAAAATGGCGGGAAAAAATGGCTGAGGAAAGTATCATCAGTGGCCGATTTCCTGATCTTCTGGATAGTTCCCCTGCTCAACCTGATATGGTTCCAGCTGAAATGGGAGAACCTGGTGGTTCAACTTATTCTCGGAACTCTTTGGTTTGCAGGTTTGTTCATTTACAAAACCGGACAGAAACTCACGAGGGAGAATATAGATATTTACCGTCTCGAAGGCAAATTCAAGGGGCTCAGAAAGACAGTCTACAAGCTTGTAGCAGCTGTGCCTCTCATAGGCAAGAAGAAAAAACCCTTCAAGGCGCTCAGTTGCGTTTCAATTAAGATTGGGAATGGGATGTTCGGACTTCTGGGTCCAAACGGAGCAGGCAAGACCACCCTGATGAGGATTATTTGCGGGATCCTGGAGCAGAGCTACGGAAAAGTGTGGATAAACGGTCTCGATACCCAGAAAATGCGTGAGGAACTTCAGGGCCTGATAGGTTACCTGCCCCAGGAATTCGGAAGCTATGAGAACATGACTGCCGACGAATACCTCAATTACCAGGCGATGCTTAAAAACATCATCGACAAGAAAACCAGGGAGGAGAGAGTGACCTATGTTCTTCAGGCTGTTCACATGGAAGACAGGCGACATGAAAAAATCGGATCATATTCCGGAGGAATGAAGCAGAGAATGGGTATCGCCCAGATCCTCCTTCACCTGCCACGCATCCTGGTTGTCGACGAACCCACAGCCGGCCTCGACCCTCGTGAGAGGATCAGATTCAGAAACCTGCTGGTTGAATTAAGCCGGGAACGGGTTGTTATATTTTCGACACACATAATCGAAGATATTTCGAGTTCATGTAATCAGGTGGCAGTGCTCGACAAGGGAAAACTCAGATACTATGGAAAACCATCGGGAATGACGAAAGAGGCAGAGGGTCATGTATGGCAGTTCAACATCCCGGCCAAAGACTTCGGAACTTTTATCGAAAACCATCTTGTAGTGCATCACATGTCGGAAGGCAATAATGTAAGGGTCAGGGTCATATCAGAGTTTTCGCCGTGGGAAGGTGCTGCAAGTTCCCTGCCCAACCTCGAGGATGCCTACCTGTGGCTGCTCAGAAGAAAAAATCATTCCTGAATAAAAAATGAAAACAAAGACAAATGAAACCAAATAAATTCCTCAGCATCACAACACTCGTCTTCAAGATGATTGTTTATAACCTGCGGATTATTTTTGCCAACAAGTTTATCTGGTTCCTGGCCGGAGCGATAGTATTTTACCTTGGACTTTCGTTAATTTATGTCTTTACGAATGATATTTCAAGGTTGAGAGACCTCTACTTTGTATTCATGTTTTCCGGAATTCTGCTCGTGTTTTATCCCTCTGTGTTTGGCATTCAGAATGATCAGGATGCAAGAACCATAGAGATCCTTTTCGGGATACCAAATTACAGGTATAAAGTTTGGCTTGTAAGGATCCTGCTCATTTTCGCAATCTCTTTTCTGATTATGATCCTGTTTACCTTTCTTTCTTCGGTGCTGATTGTAAAATTCCAGGTGATGAAGGTAACTTTCCAGGTGATGATGCCTGTCATCTTCCTTGGGATGATGGCTTTTATGCTCTCAACAGTTATCCGTAACGGGAACGGCACAGCGGTGATTATGATCATTTTCGGATTGTTTTTTATGATCCTCTCCGAAAACCTGAGTAAAAGCCAGTGGAATATTTTCCTGAATCCCTATGAGGCTCCCTGGGATGTAAATGAGACTACCTGGGCTATAATCACCTTTAAGAACCGGATAATACTTGTAATTGGGACAGTAATTTTCCTTCTTGCCGCACTGTTCAATCTTCAGAAAAGAGAAAAATTTATGTGATGCATATCTCTGTGTTTCTCTGTGTTTCTCTGTGTTTCTCTGTGTAAGTTCTTACCTTTTAGTTACACAGAGAGGCACAGAGGTGGCACAGAGTTACACAGAGAGGAGTACGAAATCATTCAAACGGATTCTCCCTGCTGAAATCAGGCCGGTAATTCTGATAACTCTCCAAATCCTGAATATATCCATTCCGGAAACCAAGTCTTTCCATAGCCTCAACAACCTCATTATATTCCTGAGGGCTGACAGACCGGCCTAGTTGTGGATCGTTTCGCACATCCAAAACAGGATGATACTGCGACATAAGCGAAAGATGTACTCCGGGAGAAAGCTCCTCAGCTATTGATTCCAGCACCTTAATACTCTCCCTCGCGTGTCCCGGCAATACAAGATGCCTGATAAGCATTCCGCCTTCAGCTATTCCTTCATCGTTTGTACGAAGTGAAGATCCCTTCTGCCAGTACATCTCTTTCAGGGCCTTTAGTGCAACTTCAGGGTAATCATAAGCATCTGAATACTTCAGAGCGATGTCTCTGGTAACATATTTATAATCGGGAAGATAAACATCAACAAGGTGAGCTATTGAACGAAGTGTTGAAGCCTTGTCGTAACTATTCGTATTATAAATTACAACAGGCTTAAGTCCTCTGGAGTGCAGCCCCTTAATTATTGCTTTAACCTGAGGGACAGCATGGGAAGGCGAGACAAAACCTAAAGATGTGGCTCCGTCATGGAGGAATCCTTCAATACGGTCCAAAACAATTTTCAGGTCCATCCCTTCCTTCTGCACTTCAGTCCCCGGTCTGCTTATCTCATGGTTCTGGCAATAAAGACAATGCATGTTGCATCCTGCAAAAAATACGTTGCAGATACCCTTTGTGCCGCTTAAAACAGGCTCCTCGCCCTTGTGCAAACAGACTGAGGAAATGTTAAGACCTCCATCAAGCCCGCAGTATCCGTTTCCTCCTTTGAACCTGTCGATCCTGCACTCCCTTGGACACAATGTGCAATCCTTCAGCAAGTGACAGTCTTCAACAGTATAATAATCTTCCGTTTTCAATTCTCTTTCTTATCTTTCATGCAGGTTACGATCTTTTTTTTGGCCAAATGCAAATATCGCGATGTTTGTTGGTTTTTGTGCTAGATATTTGATGCACAGTATTAATACTTCAATATTAATATCAATAATTTTGGAAATTTAATATAAATATTTACCTTTGCATGCGAAATGAGAGGTAATTGAGACCTAGGGGACCACAGTCCCCTATTTTGTTATCGGTTTTTAGAAGATGATTGAAAAGCAGAAAATAGAGGCACTGGTTGATGAGTTCATAATTGGAAAAGAACTCTTCAGGGTATCGGTAAAAGTGAGCAGCACCAATAAGATAACCGTGCTGGCTGACAAGAAGAGCGGCATAACTATCGATGAATGCGCAGGCATTCACAGGCATATTGAAAACCACCTCGACCGCGAAGCTGAAGATTTTGAGCTTCAGGTCTCTTCACCCGGACTTGATCACCCGTTAGCAGTAATTGAGCAGTATTACAAAAACGAGGGTAAAAAGGTTGAAGTTATTGACAATGAAGGATCCAGATTTGCCGGCAAGATGAAAAACGTCACTTCCGGCGGATTTGAACTGGAAACAGAAGTAAAAGTCAAGGGAAAGACAAAAGAGATTAAGGATGTCTCTTTCAATTTCGACCAGGTAAAGACTACAAAAGTAATTCTAACAATAAAGTAATAAAAAGAGGTTTACACCAGATGGAAAATGTTAATTTGATCGACACCTTTTCAGAATTCAAGGAACTGAAGAATATAGACCGCCCAACTATGATGAGCGTTCTTGAGGATGTATTCAGAAGCATGCTGGCCAAAAAATACGGTTCCGCTGATAATTTTGACATTATCGTCAATATCGACAAGGGTGACTTTGAAATATGGAGAAACAGAGTTGTTGTGGAAGACGATGAAGTGACCGATCCCGTTATTCAGATCCCCCTTTCAAAAGCCAAGGAGATTGACGGAGATTATGAAGTTGGCGAAGAGGTTTCCGATGAGGTTAAATTTCTTGACTTTGGACGAAGGGCTATCCTTTCGCTGCGTCAGAACCTCACCGCCAGGATTCTCGACCTTGAGAAAAATAATATCTACATTAAATACAAAGACCGTATCGGCGATATCGTTACCGGTGAAGTTTACCAGGTATGGAAAAGGGAAATCCTTGTTCTCGATGATGACGGAAATGAACTCATCCTTCCAAAGAGCGAACAGATCCCCTCCGACCATTTCCGCAAGGGCGATTCGATCAGGGCAGTCGTTATAAAGGTTGAGATGAGAAACAATACTCCTTTCATAATTCTAAGCCGTACTTCCCCTGTTTTCCTTGAAAGACTGTTTGAACTTGAAGTTCCTGAGATCTTCGACGGACTGATTACTATCAAAAAGATCGTCAGGGTTCCTGGTGAGCGTGCCAAGGTGGCAGTTGAATCATACGATGAAAGAATTGACCCTGTAGGGGCTTGCGTAGGAATGAAAGGTTCCAGGATTCACGGCATAGTACGGGAATTGCGTAATGAGAACATCGACGTGATCAATTACACGAATAACAATCAGCTATTCATTCAGCGAGCTCTCAGCCCGGCTAAAATAACCTCAATAAAGATAGTTGAAGATACAAAACGGGCACAGATCTACCTGAAACCCGATGAAGTTTCCCTGGCCATCGGCAAGGGAGGGCTTAACATTAAACTCGCAAGCCAGCTCACGGGTTATGAGATTGATGTTTACCGCGAACCGGGCGGAGAAGATGAAGAAGATGTCAATCTTGAGGAATTCAGCGATGAGATTGAAGCCTGGATCATCGAAGAATTTAAGGCAATTGGTTGTGATACAGCCAGAAGCGTACTTAACCTTTCAGTAAACGACCTGGTAAAAAGGACTGACCTTGAAGAAGAAACAGTTAAGGAGGTACTTAATATCCTGAAGTCTGAATTTGATTCATAACGTAAACGTAAGCATTCGCAATCTGATTTTTTAGTTTAATAAAGGCAAGGCATATTTATGACAGAGGATATTAAGGGTACAAGATTAAGCAAAGCAGCCCGTGAATTCAATGTAGGAATTTCCACTATTGTGGAATACCTGCATAAGAAAGGGTTCGTTCTTGATCCAAACCCAAATACAAAACTTCCGCACGAAGCTTATATTCTTCTTATAAAAGAATACAGTACTGATATCAGCGTAAAGAAGGAATCTGAAAAACTGATCCTGAAAGATCTTCATCGCAAGAAGGAAACTGTTTCCATTGACGATTTTTCAGAGAAAGCCGAATCAGATGATTCCGACAGGGATGAAGACGTTCTTATCAAGGATATGTCGGTAACCAAGACAACAATGGATATCCGGTCCGAGATCAAAAAACCCGATATAAAACTTGTCGGAAAAATTGACCTCGAAAAGACTCTCAGACCCAAAGTTGAAAAGCCTGTTCCGCCCAAAGAAGAGCCTCAGCCAAAAGAACCTGAAACGCCACAGGAACCTGAAGTGAAACAGCCTGTCGCACAGGCAGTAATCGAAACTCAAGTTGTCCCGGTTGAAGAAACTAAACCTAAGTCATCAATTGATCTTCATATAGTAGGTAAAATCGATCTCGACGCTCTCTCCAGAGATACAAAATCAGTCAAAACAACCAAAAAAGAAGAACAAAAAGAAGAACCTGTCATTGAGGAGACTGAAAAACCGAAAATCAGGCAAAAAGATCATTTAGAAGAAGTAATTGTTGTAACTCCTGTAGAACCACCTGTTGCAATACCCGCCGCTGAACATAAAGTACATGAAAAGATTGTTGCAATACCTGTAGCCGCAGTGGTTGAAGTCATCAAACCAGTTGTTGAAGTTCCGGTATATGTTCCTGAAGAGACTGTTCTTTACAAGACAGATTTCCAGAAACTAGCCGGTCCAAGAGTTGTCGGGCGAATTGAACTTCCCGTTGAGGAGAAGAAGAAGTCTTCACCCTATCAGCCTCCAAAACCGAGCGGAGACAACGATCCGCGAAGGAAGAAAAGAAGAAAAAGAATTCTTAAGGAAAAGGAGGTTACTCCTGTTGTAAAACCTGTTGTTGCTACAGACAAAAAAGAAAAACCCGGTGTCAAGAAAGTCATTAAAAAACGACCTGTAAGGGCCGAGGTAAATGAAGAAGAGGTACAGAAACAGATAAAAGAAACTCTTGCAAGGCTCACCACAAAGGGCAAATCAAAAGGATCCCGTTACAGAAGGGACAAGAGGGAAGCCATAAGTCAGAAACATCAGGAGAATGCTGACAGGATGGAACAGGATAAGAATATCCTCAAGGTAACTGAATTCGTCTCGGTAAATGAACTCGCTTCAATGATGGACATTCCGGTTACAAAGATCATCTCAACCTGTATGAGTCTTGGCCTGTTCGTCTCGATCAACCAGCGTCTCGATGCCGAGACTATGGCAATTCTTGCCGATGAATTCGGATTCAAGGTAGAATTTGTAAGCGCCGAGTTGCAGGAAGCAGTAAGAGAGGTTGAGGATGTTGAATCAGATCTTAAACCACGGCCTCCGATTGTAACAGTAATGGGACACGTTGACCATGGTAAGACAAAACTGCTGGATTATATAAGAAATTCAAACGTTATTGCCGGTGAGGCCGGGGGCATAACCCAGCATATTGGTGCTTACGGGGTGATACTCGAAGATGGCAGGCAGATTACCTTCCTCGATACACCGGGTCACGAAGCATTCACTGCAATGCGTGCACGCGGAGCCCAGATCACCGACATCGCAATCATTGTGGTTGCCGCTGACGATGGTGTCATGCCTCAGACTCGTGAAGCTATTAACCATGCATCGGCAGCAGGTGTTCCTATTATTTTTGCAATAAACAAAATAGACAAAGCATCGGCCAATCCTGAAAAAATCAAGGAAGCCCTGGCCAACATGAATTACCTTGTTGAAGATTGGGGCGGAAAATACCAGTCACAGGAAATATCTGCTAAGTCAGGTCTTAATATTAACCATCTTCTCGACAAAGTACTTCTTGAAGCGGAAATGCTTGAACTCAAAGCTAATCCCGACAAACCTGCTTTAGGAACCGTAATTGAATCTTCCCTCGACAAGGGAAGAGGATTTACAGCAACTGTACTCGTTAAAGCCGGGACACTGAAAATCGGTGACATTATGCTCGCAGGGTCATGCTTCGGGCATATCAAGGCAATGTATAATGAAAGGGGAAATAAAGTTGAAAAGGTAGGCCCCGCTACCCCTACCCTGATATTAGGTCTCAACGGCGCCCCTCAGGCCGGCGATAAATTCAATGTCATGGAAAGCGACCGCGAAGCCAAGGACATTGCAACAAAGAGGGCTCAGCTTCAGAGGGAACAGGGTTTACGTACCCAGAAACATATTACCCTTGATGAGATCGGCCGAAGAATAGCTATCGGCAACTTCCAGGAACTTAACATTATAGTAAAAGGTGACGTCGACGGATCTGTGGAAGCTCTCAGTGACTCGCTCATCAAACTCTCTACTCAGGAGATACAGCTCAATATCATACACAAGGCTGTTGGCCAGATCTCGGAATCGGATATCCTTCTAGCCGCGGCATCA
>CAIMVD010000147.1 GCA_903844815.1 uncultured Bacteroidota bacterium
CAAATCGACAGCCAATGGAGCGATGAGATCAAAAAAGACTTCCTCGACTGGCTCAATAACTATCCCGGAAAACTCCCCATGACCAGGGCCGAACTCGATAACTACCTCAAAGAAAGAAATTATTGAATTTGACCTTCGTGCCCTTCGCTCCTTCGCTAAAGCTACGGTGCACAACGCGTGTAAACCTTTGTGTCCTTCGTGAAACCCTTCGTGTCCTTCGTGGTAAAAAATAAAATATGAAAAACACTCTGCAACAAATTACTGATACAACCAGAAAGCAGGAAAAAGCTGAAAAAGACAATTTTAATGCGGAAATCCAAAACCCGTCTACAAGTAACAGCCGCCGTAACTTCCTTAAAAAGGCCGCATTAGGTGGTGTTGCTATCGGAGGAATGCTGAAGCTTTCAATCGAAGACACTTTCGCCCAAACAACATCCGGCGTTCAGCGTGCTTCAAATCCCTCTGAACTTAAAATCACCGACATGAGGGTTGCCGTCATTGGGAATGTTGGCAGAACTCCGATAATCAGGATTGATACGAATCAGGGTATCTATGGCCTGGGTGAAGTTCGAGACGGAGCCGACGAAAGATACGCCCTCATGCTCAAAAGCCGCCTTCTTGGCCTCAACCCCTGCAACGTTGAGATGATATTTAAGATCATCAGGCAGTTCGGATACCACGGACGTCAGGGCGGAGGGGTTTGCGCCGTAGAGATGGCCCTGTGGGACCTGTGCGGGAAGGCTTACGGCGTTCCGGCATGGCAGCTACTAGGCGGACGGTATCGCAGCAAAATACGTCTCTATGCCGACACTCCCGGCGCACGTGATCCCAAAGTATTTGCCGAAACAATGAAAAGGAGAGTAGATGAGCAGGGATTTACCTGGCTCAAAATGGATCTGGGAATACATGTTGTAGCCAATATCCCCGATGCACTTGTAAATACCAAGTTCTGGGACGGAGCCACCGGACAATACGACCTGAGGGAATACTCGGGCTATGGAAATACCCTCCATCCTTTCACCCAGGTACAGATTACCGAAAAAGGGCTTGAAGGACTGACCGATTATGTGGAGCAGGTCAGATCTGCCGTGGGCTACGAAATGCCGCTCTGCGCCGACCACTTCGGACACTTCGACATTAATAATTCAATCAGGCTTGGTAAGGCAATGGATAAATACCGCCTTGCCTGGCTCGAAGATATGGTTCCCTGGTTCTACACCGATCAGAATAAACAGGTTTCCGATGCGCTTGAAACTCCAATTGCAACCGGCGAAGACATCTATTGCCTAAGGGGAGGCTTCAAGCCGCTGCTCGATGCCCGTGCTGTTGATATCATTCAACCCGACCTTGGCACTTCAGGCGGGCTCCTGGAGACTAAAAGAATAGGCGATTACGCTGAAGAATGCGGTGTTGCAATGGCAATGCACATGGCAGGATCACCCGTTTGTTTCATGGCCAACGTCCATTGCGCGGCTGCCACTCAGAACTTCCTGGCCCTCGAACATCACAGCGTCGATGTTCCATGGTGGGGAAACCTTGTAAAAATGACCGGAACACAACCCATGATCACAAAAGGATTCGCAAACGTCCCCATCGATGCCCCCGGCCTCGGAATCGAACTCAACGAAGAAGAGATGAAAAAACACCTGAACCCGAAAGCTAAAGGATATTTTGAACCCACCCCCGAATGGGATGAGAAAAGGTCGCACGACAGGCTCTGGAGCTAATCCTGCCAGGCACAAACTGAAGTAAAACCGGGGCTGTACTAATCTATCCCGAACCTGCTAATTGCCTCACTCAGCATTGTCTCTGTTGCAGTTGCTCCCGATCGGGTAGCTCCTGCTGCCTTCATCTTCAGCAGATCGTCAAGAGTACGTACACCTCCGGCACATTTTACCTGAACATCGGGGCCGGAATGCTTCCTCATGAGTTCGATATCGTCAATAGTAGCGCCCTTGTAATTGAAATTTCCGTCGGACTGTTTTACAAAACCATAACCCGAAGATGTCTTAACAAAATCGGCCCCGACCCTTGTACATATTTCGCAAAGACGGATCTTATCCTCCCGTGCTGTGACATAATCAGTTTCAAAAATCACCTTGACAATTGCATTATTCTGATGGCAAACATCAGTCACATTTTTAATCTCATTCTCAACATATTCCCAATCACCCCCGAGAGCCTTGCCGATATTAATAACCATATCAATCTCCTTCGCGCCGTCGAGACATGCCTGTTTGGCTTCAATAACCTTGACTGAAGTTTTACTGTTTCCGTGAGGAAAACCAATAACACAACCGACTTTGACATCAGAACCTTCAAGAAGTGTTACAGCCTGTTTAACAGCATAGGGTTTCACACAAACTGATGCTACATCCCATTTTCGTGCAACCGCGCATTGTGTTTTCAGGTCTTCGTCAGTATGGGTTGGCTGTAAAATCGAATGATCGATCATTTTGGCAAGATCCTTTACTTTAGTCATTTCAGATGTATTAATTAAATGTTTTCCCGAAAGGTAAATTTATGTGAAATTTAAGACAAATAAATTTACTCAATGGCTAATTAATAGTATTTTTATTTGAATTAATTCGTACGACCTAAGATTAATAATAACAACACAAAATGGAATCAGCAGAAAAGTTTCTCGCAGCACATATGATCAGGGCTGAAGATGTAAGTATTCAATCGATGGTTGATGATTTTACATCGGAAATGATAAACGGACTCAACGGATTAAAAAGTTCGCTTCGCATGATTCCTACTTATATCGAAGCTGACAATAAATTTCTTACAGATACTCCTGTTGTAGCTATCGATGCCGGAGGCACAAATTTCAGGGCTGCTTTGGTTAAAATTAAAGGTGATGGAAACCTTGATATAAGCAGCGTTGTAAATGCAGGTATGCCCGGACTTGATGGTGAGATATCAAAAAGTGAATTCTTTGAAATAATTGCCAGTAAGATTAAACCTCTTGCTGAAAAATGTGAAAGAATCGGGTTTTGCTTCTCCTACCCTACCGAGATCCTGCCCAACAAGGATGGCCGGCTTCTGCAGTTCTGCAAGGAGGTCAAGGCTCCGGGAGTTGTGGGACAGCTAATAGGGAAAAACCTGCTCGAGACTTTGGAAATGCCCGAAAAAAAGATTGTCCTGCTGAACGATACAGTTGCAACCCTTCTGGCAGGAAAGTCGGCCACCTTCGGAAAAACCTACGACACATTCATCGGTTATATCCTTGGTACAGGAACAAATACCTGCTATATTGAAAACAATTCGAACATTGGCAAACTAAAGGATTCCGATATTACAAAAAGTCAGATAATTAATATTGAATCGGGCAATTATGGAAATGCCACCCAAACAGACATCGATATCCTGTTTGATCAGACAACAGTAAATCCCGGAGATTATACCTTCGAGAAAATGATCTCAGGAGGGTATCTTGGAGGACTCTGCCTTACGGCTTTAAAAACTGCTTCAGCGGAGGGGCTCTTCACCGTCACTACTGCCGAAAGAATAAAATCATTGAATGAATTAACCTCGGAGGAATTAAATAGTTTTATATCGCGCGATATTTCGGGATCGTTAAATAATTGCATTGATACCCCGGGCGATGATGAGATCGTCGTAGCTATAATCGAAAGTATAATCCACCGTGCTGCGAAACTTGTGTCAGGCAACCTTGCAGCTGTAATTCTTAAAACAAATAAGGGAAGAACTCCCGCAAGACCAATCCTGATTACAGTAGAAGGATCGCTTTATTATAAATTACTTAATATGAGATACTTAATTGGCATGTACCTGAATGAATATCTCACCGGCGATAAAACAAGGTATATTGAATTTATTGAAGTCCGACAGTCGAGCCTTGTCGGCGCAGCCCTTGCAGCCCTTACCCGCGACTCATAAATGCATTTATTCAATTCGATACAAAAACCATAAGAGGTTAATTCTACATTAACAAATTAAAAACCGGGTTGTTTATACCTTTTATCCCCAAGGCCTGCTTGCCGGCAGGCAGGGGAACAGGCCGTTTTTTCATTTTTCACCCCTTGGAGCCCATAGCCATCAAGCTAAGAAGTCTTATACTTGAATATATCAAAAGATAAGGTAAAGGTAAAAGAATCTGACTATTATGGGAATATTATAAAAATATAACTCTCCCCTCCTTTTTAAGCTAATCTTTATTCAGGTCTTAATGAGTATATAAATTTTGATAAATTGTTCGGAAGTGGGAGATCCCACATTCTTCCACTGGTAGGATTTTGTTTAAATAATTTATTTTTTTGTGTGGAAGAATTTGGGATGACATGGATTTATGTGAGGACAAGGGGGGAAGGAAGCAGCGGCGATTCTGCTGAAAGTTTATTATCTGGTAAAATTCAGTAGAATCGCCGCTGCTTCCTTCCCCCCCATACACTCAAAAAAATGTGTCATCCCGAAACTCATCCACCCAGGGATACAACAATAACTAAATGAATATTAAGTGGATGAGTTGAGGGATCTTAAACTCATTGAAACAGTGTTTTGTTAATACATTCCTGTCAAAGAGCAGAAACCTCAACTATTTAACATGGAGAAAAAGATGTGATGTAAGAATAGCCTTTTGAAGGAGGGGAGAGTTTTTAATGTCCGTTTCTCCCATTCAAATCTTAGCTTGACGGTTATACCCTTGGGTGGTTGGGGGGTAAAAACACTACATCTTAATATCCTCTTCCTTAACCCGCCTGCCTCTCCAATAATTTGCGAGGACGGAACCCGTAACATTCATCAGCGGTCCGAATATGGCAGGTGCCAGTCCTACTGTTGCAACCTTGCCCATCTGCAGAGCCAGCCCTGAGGCCAGTCCCCCATTTTGCATACCAACTTCAAATGCGATAGTCCGGCGGTCCCTTTCGGGCATCCCGACAAGCCACGACAACCAGTATCCAAGTGTGTAACCGGTGAGGTTATGAAGAAGGCTGGTGATCATCAGCAGCGCTCCTACTTTCAGAAGACTGTCACGTCCCGATGCTGTTATCACAGTAACGATAGCTGCAATTCCTACCATGGATACCATCGACAGGGCCTTTTCCATGAATTTAATTTCACCTTTGAAACGAAAATTAAGAGCTGTTCCAACAATCATTGGCAGTACAATAAACCATCCCTCCGACTTCATGAATTGAAGAAAATAAACCTGAAAGCTGGCTTCCTTAGTCTTCATGAAAACGAGGTTAGTCAGGATTATTATTACAGTATATGAAATTATCTGAAGGGCTATTGAGCGAAGGCTGTTTCTGCCCTTTGCAAACAAATTGAAGGTAAAACCTGCCACAATCGGTAGTATTATCATGTTCAGGATATCGAGCATCATGCTCCAGAAATTGACTTCAATATACTGTCCCCCAAGCCATTTCATCAGAAGAGGAGTTACAAACGGTGAAAGAAGGGTAGAAATTGCCCCGACTGTAACAGCAAGGGCCAGGTTTGCTTTTGCGAGGAACGACATAACATTCGATGCCAGTCCGCTGGGAACACATCCAATAAGAATAATCCCGGCTGAGATTTCAGGGGGGAAATTAAAAATGCCTGCTATGGCGAAACCGACCAGTGGCATTATCATGTAATGCGAAAAGACCCCGACAAGAACTCCTTTAGGCATTTTTATTACGCCGGTAAAGTCATCAAGGCTCATTTGGGAGCCCATTCCAAACATAATAATCTGAAGAAGAGGCACTATAAGCTTTTTTAGCTCAAAACTGCCGACTGAAATGAAATACTGGGGGTAAAACATCGAAGCCGCAACTGCGGTAAATATCCATAAAGTATATGAAAATCCTTTAAACTTCTCATAGCCCCTGACGCCGGTTGCAAGTGAGATAAATCCGGAAATCAAAAGAATTCCGGTTGCAGAACCAGCATTTGAAAATACGGAAATTAGTGCTGAGGTGAATAATAATCCGGAGATTATGAGCAAAACAGGGTGGATCTTACCTTTCATAAGAAATGTACTTTTATTTATTACTTAATTTTTAATTAAACAAAATTCTTTTTTAAACACAAAGGAAACAAAGGGTTGCATTAAGGGCACGAAAAATTTAGAGCAAGGAAATAAATTTATATTTCCCTGATTCTACCCTGAACACTGAATATCCATCTTCCATCCTTTCAAATCTGACACCGCCGGAATTTGCAGCGTCAACGCCGTTTTCAAGGACCTTTTCTTTGCCGGAAACAGGAACAAATACAGTTGCCGTTGAGCCAACTGGTACTTCGACGTTCATGATGAATTCTCCCTTTTCCTTCTTCCAGCTAATTGAACTCAATCCATACGGAGTCCGGTTGGAATATTCTGCAAAGGAAACATCTCCGGCAGGCTGAGGTCTGAAGATAATATTACTATAGCCGGGGCTTGCGGGATCGGCATTCATTCCGGCAAGCTTCCTGTAAAACCATACAATACCTCCGCCGAACATGGGGTGGTTGCCCGAACCGGGCCGTTCCCATTCCTCCCATGAGGTAGTAGCTCCCTGTTCTATCCAAAATCCATAGCCTGGGGAAGTACGTTTGTTCATTGCTTCATATGCGAGGTCATTCAATCCGTTTTCCGCGAGCATTTCAAAGAAGAACTGTGTCCCAAAGATCCCTGTGTCGAGATGCCCTCCTGCGGCAGTTATGTCGGCTTTTAAGGCTGCAATTACTTTCTCCCTGCGATCGGCGGGAACTCCCATTTTGAGGGCAAAAATATTCCCTCCATACTTTCCATACGACCCTTTCCCTGCGTCGTAATATTTAGCCATGAACCCATTCCTTGTTTTTGCCGCTATTCGTGAATAATAGTTGAACTCATCATCATTCCCAAGCACCAGGGCTGTTTTTGCCGTCAGGTCGGCACAACGCCAAAGATAAAAAGTATGAACCATATCATCGGGTGGAAGTTTAAAAGGTGCGACCCAGTCGCCAAGGTTCATCCATTGATTTGGTTTACCGTCAGGGCCGGGTGCTTTTGAAAACATTATGCCAGTCGAATCGGTCCATGTTAGCATATACCTCACATAGCCTTTCATTCCATCGTAGTTTCCCTGCAGCATTGAAGTATCGCCATACTGCAGATAGAACTCCCAGGGCATAATGCAGATTGCCGAACCCCAGGCCACTCCTCCCCCGCATCCGGGCTGCCATGGCGCTCCGTTAGGGACATACCCGGTCTTTTCATTCTGAGCGCCCATGATATCCCTGATCCACTTTGTATAAAACGATCGGGCATCGAAATTATGCATAACAGTCACGCATGAAACCTGGCCATCGCCGGTATAGGGCGAACGCTCCCTGTTCGGGCAGTCGCTTGCAATGCCTCCGTGCATATTGTCGGTCTGGCTGCGCCACCAAATCCTGTTTATATTATTGAAAAGGTCATTCGAGCAATTGAACTTTCCGGTAGTTTCTGTGTAGGTATAGACTGCTTCGGCCCTGAGCTGATCAGCACTTAATTCCCCTGGCCAGTTTAGGATTTCAACTTCCCTGAAGACAAACCAGGTAAAACGTGCCGCGTATGATTCTTTTCCCTTCCCTCTCAGGGTGTATGAATTGTCGCCTGTAGGAGTTTTATGAAGATATTTGATATCGATCCTCTGCCCTGCCTTTCCGCTTACTCCGGAAATATTAAGCCATCCGGAGATCTCCTGGCCAAAATCAACCTTATAATGCCCTTCTCCCAGCTTTTCGATCTTTACGGGGTCTATCCTTTCCATTACCCTGTCGGAGTATGACATCTGTGCTTTCAGGATACCTTCAGGTGCCTTCCTCAGGGCTGCTGTCTGCCATCCCGAATCGTCAAACCCGGGTTTTGACCATCCATCCTGTTCAAGCCGGGCATCATAATGCTCACCATCGAAAATCAGGTTCATGAGAATGGGGCTCTTCGAGGTCTTCCAGCTTTGATCACTAACAATAACTTCCTCTGTCCCGTCGGTGTATGTGATATAGATCTGTGCAAGGAATCTCGGAGTGCCATACGATTCTGTCCAGTTTATAGGAGCATTGTAAAATCCGTTTCCAAGAATAGCGCCTATTGCATTTTTACCCTGCGAAATAAGATCCTTAATATCGTACGAGAGGTACATAACTCTGTACTCCCTGAAGTTATCCTCGATTGGAATGGCGTTATTCATTAATCCGGGACGTTTCCCGTAGTTAGTTTGATTTGGAACAAGAACATCGTTACCAACTTTCCGACCATTCATCCAAAGCTCGAAATAGCCAAGACCTGTTACGTAAGCCCTGGCCGAAGCAACCTTTTTACCAACAACGAACTCTTTTCTGAGAAATGGTGCCACCAGAGACGAATCGGAGGCAATATAATCACTAACCGTTTGGCCCTGCCTGGCACGTGAAGCAGTGAGAGGTCTTTTTTTGTCAGGTATAGGATTCTCCCCATACCAAGGCGCCCCTATCCATTTTGCTTTCCACTCATCAGGTGAAAGAAGTCCCACTGACCAGAAAGCCGGTTCGCTCCATTCCGATTCCTTGCCGTCCTTATCCCAAACTTTAACCTGCCACCAGCAATCCTGACGCGATTTAAGGGAAGCACCGGCATAGAAAATATTTACAGATTCACCCGATAATACCTTGCCACTGTTCCATAATTCCGAATTACCCTTAATAAGACCTTCCTTTGTACCTGAAACAACAATCTGCCAGGCACTCTGCTTCTGGCCGCGTTTGTTCTGCAGATCAGTGTTTATCCACGACAACCGTGGTTTAAGGATATCAATGACCTGGGGATTTTTGAGATATTCACAGGTCAGATCTCCCGGAACGATTTGCGAAAATGAGCTCAGTGAACTCAAAATCAATAGAGCGGTAAGGTGAAGTTTAAGTTTCATTTCGGCATTTGTATTATTTCAGTATCTGGAAGCACCTGATTATAGTAAATAACAACTCTGAATATTAAAGGTAACCTTGTTTTATTATTTTCCGTGATTTCACCGAAAGAAAAAATTATATTAGCTTTAACTAAATCCTTTGCGCCCTTTGTGAAACCCTTCGTGTCCTTTGTGTTTAAAAACAAAACACTGATCATGAAGTAATTAAATAATATATTGATAAATTAAAACAGGGAGATAAACCACAATCTATGTCAAAAATAATAGTCATCGGCAGTTCAAATACCGACATGGTAATAAAGTCGAAAAAACATCCCCTCCCGGGTGAGACAATAATGGGCGGAACTTTTCTCATGAACCCGGGTGGAAAGGGTGCAAATCAGGCTGTAGCGGCAGCGAGGCTTGGAGGAAATGTAACATTTGTTACAAAAACAGGGAATGACATATTCGGGGAAGAGGCACTTTGCCACTTCAGTAAAGAGGGAATAGATGCAAGTTATATTGTAAAAGATCCCAATAATCCTTCCGGCGTTGCCCTCATAATTGTAGACGAATATGGCGAAAATGCTATCGTTGTAGCACCAGGTTCAAACGGGACATTGTCGGCTTATGACATTGATGAAGAAGCATTCGGAACCGACCCTGCCGACATCATCCTCCTGCAGCTTGAAATCCCTCTCAGTACTGTTGAATTTGTTGCTGAAAAATATGCAGCGAAGGGAAACAGGGTAATATTAAATCCGGCGCCAGCCAGGAACCTTTCCGGCCTGCTTCTTGAGTGCCTGTACCTGATAACCCCAAATGAAATAGAAGCTGAAAGCATAACAGGCATCAACGTAACCGATGAGGCTTCTGCGGAACTGGCTGCAAAGGAACTACATGAGAGAGGTGTCAAAAATGTTGTGATCACCCTGGGAGCAACAGGGGCCTATCTTTATTCGGATACAATATCAAAGCTCATAACCATTGTTCCTGTAAAAGCTGTCGATACTACTGCTGCCGGAGATATATTTAACGGAGCCCTGGCAGTTGCCATCTCAGAGGGAAAAGGTCTGGAGGAAGCTGTAAATTTCGCCAACAAGGCGGCTGCAATCTCCGTAACCCGGATGGGCGCCCAGGCTTCCGCCCCCTACAGAAAAGAAATAACTGATTAACAAAAATCAAACTCAATGCAATCTCTGTGTCCCTCCGTGCAACCCCGTGTAACTCCGTGGTAAAAAAAAAATAAAGTAAAAAAACAAAACATGAAATCAACAACAATAATCTTGCTAACGCTTCTTTTCTTTCTCATGGCGTGTACAACAAAACCTGTTGCAATTAAAACTGCCCCTATAAAAATAATCTTCGATACCGACTGCGGTCCCGACTACGACGACGTTGGAGCCCTCGCATTTCTGCACGCCATGGCCGACAGCGGAAAGGCCGAGATCCTGGCCACAGTATCATCGAACAAACATGAACTCGTTGTACCCTCCATAAACGTCCTGAATACCTGGTTCGGACGTCCCCTGTTGCCAACCGGCGCTCCAAAATCCGCCGGAGTTGATCTGGGATCGTCGCAGCACTGGGCCGATTCTATTGTTGCCCGATATCCGCATTCAATTAACTCCACCTCTGAATCGGAAGATGCAGTAACTGTTTACAGAAGGATTCTGAATTCACAGCCCGACAGCAGCGTGACCATTATAACTGTCGGATTCCTGACGAATCTGAATAATCTTCTTCATTCACAACCCGATGATATTAGCCCTCTGAAAGGACCAGACCTTGTTTCCAGGAAGGTAAAAAGCCTCGTTGCAATGGCTGGCTGGTTTCCCGAAGGCAGGGAATTTAATGTCTATATGGATTCCGTGGCATCGGAATATGTCTTCAAAAACTGGCCGGGCGAGATCATATTCACTGGCTTTGAAATTGGAAAAGAAATATTTACAGGACTAACCCTTATTAAATCGGACATTAAAAACAGCCCGGTGAAGGATGCTTTCCGGATTGCCATGGCTGCCTCGGAGGAGGATAAAAACGGCAGGATGAGCTGGGACGAAACAGCTGTACTCATCGGAATATATGGTACGGAAGGATTCTTCGACTCGGTTAGGGGAAAAATACTAATCAATCCCGATGGCAGCAACAGCTGGGAGAATAACCCTCAGGGCAATCATCTGTATGTAACACAAAAAATGAATGTTAATGAAATGAGCTCATTCATCGAAAAACGCATAATGCACCTTCCTGTAATCAAGTAAAATAACGTAGAGACAGAAGTCAGAAGCCGGAAGCCATAAGTCGGAAACCATAAACCATAAACCATAAACTTTAAACCCTTAAATCATGTTCATTCCACAAAGTTACTCGCTTGCTATTATCCTGTGTGTTGTTACAATGCTCTGCTGGGGTTCCTGGGGAAACACCCAAAAGCTGGCAGGAAAATCATGGCGTTTTGAATTGTTTTACTGGGACTATGTCTTAGGCATCCTTCTCTTCGCCTTGTTTCTTGGGTTTACCCTTGGAAGCAACGGATCTGACGGCAGGGGATTTCTCGATGATATCATGCAGGCAGACTCACGCAACATCCTGAGCGCGATGGCAGGCGGAGTGATATTCAACGCTTCCAACATCCTCCTTGTTGCCGCGATGTCCATTGCAGGAATGGCAGTAGCTTTCCCCGTTGGAGTAGGTATTGCGCTTGCACTCGGAGTTATAATCAATTACATTTTTGCACCTCAGGGAAATGCAGCATGGCTTTTTTCCGGAGTAGCGCTTATTGTCGCGGCGATAATTATCGATGCTGTTGCCTATAAAAAACATAGTGCTTCATTAAAGAAAGTATCAGGAAAAGGGATTATGCTTTCGGTTTCGGCAGGAGTACTTATGGCACTTTTTTACAGGTTCGTGGCCAGTTCAATGGCTTCTGATTTTGTAACTCCCGAAGCCGGAAAGCTTACCCCCTATTCGGCTGTATTATTCTTTGCCTTTGGTGTGGTAATCAGCAATCTTCTCTTCAACTACCTTATTATGAAAAAGCCTTTTGAAGGGAGTCCGCTTTCGTTCGGTGATTATGCAAAAGGGAGCTTAGCAACACATCTTACAGGTGTATTGGGAGGTATTATCTGGAACCTGGGCATGTCGTTGAGCATCCTGGCTTCCGGGAAGGCAGGTTTTGCCATCTCCTACGGTCTCGGGCAGGGAGCTACGCTTATTGCTGCACTCTGGGGGGTATTTATCTGGAAAGAATTCAAGGGGGCTTCAGGAAGCGTCAGAAACCTGATTGCTTTAATGTTCCTTGCCTACCTTGCGGGGCTGGCATTGCTTGTTTACGCAGGAACATAAAGCTTATAAAAAAGCCTCTGTGGAACTCTGTGGCCCTCTGTGGTCTCTGTGTAAGTTCTTATATTTTGTTACACAGAGAGACACAGAGAAGGCACAGAGTTACACAGAGGGCATTAACTAAAAATCTTGTTTTATCAGAAAATGATTTATTTTATTAAATCTTTTTCAAAGGCTTCCTTGTTAAAAGAAAATTTGCCTCCTAAAAACTCCATGATCTTTGCAGTATCGGTATAAGCATTACCCAAACAGGTCGAAGCCCCTGGCGAAGGAGTAATATTGAAAATTATATTATCCCCCGAGAGTTTTGCCTCACCCATTTCGAGCTTCCTTGTAGTATTGTTTACAATCTGCGGCCTTGTACCTCCCAAGCCCCTGACAAATTTCAGCTCACTAAGTTTGATAGTTGGCACTATCATTCTTATTTCCTTAATAAACAAACGCTTACCAATATAAGGCAGGTCGTAAAGGAAATTCTTGAAGACATATACAAGAAGGACTTTATCGAAGATAATATTGAAAAGGCTTAAGATCGGACTCAACCCGAAACCGAAAGTCTTCCAGTATTCCGTAAAGGTTGCCATGTTGAACCTCTCGAGCTGGAAGATGGGCTTGGCAGTTGGACCAAAACGGGTTACATTTTCATTATGCACTTCGGGATCGCCATGAATAGCTGCAAACGGGAGTTTTGCCATCTGTATGGTGTAAACCTTTCCGTTAAGTACCTTCGGTGAAGTATAGAAACTTCCTGCCATCGACAGCACAGAAAGATCCAACCCGTAACCGAGCGATTTTGCAATCATAAGGCTATGACCACCTGCAGTTATTGCAACAACAGGCGCACTAAACTCTCCCTTGTTGGTCTTAACAATATACCTGTCACCAACTTTGGCTATTGTAAGCAGTTTTGTATCAAGATGAATTCCGATCCCCGGATTTTCTATTTTCGCACAATCGACGAATGAGTGACTGAGCCTTTTAAAATCGACCGTATATCCGTCTTCAGTCAAAAGGGCCAGTACTTCCTGACCCGGATCTCTCTTCCTTCGAGTACCCGTGGTTCAATTTTGCCAATTTCTTCCCTTTCAATCATCTTTAATTTAGGAAACAACTCCCTGAAAGATGAATATCGTTTACGAAGGTCCTCTACCTGTTTAGAACCAACGGCAAGAACCATCTTGGAGTATTTGCTGAATACCCTGTTGTTGTCGCCGGTAAGTTTTCCATTCTCAAGGTAATTCATGACCATATCGGCCATTTGCTTTACGCTTCTGGCCTTCTCGAGAGTATAATTGGTCTCAATATCTCCGAAATGCAGTGTCTGGCTGTTTTTCGTGGAATTTGTGTTTACAAGACCAAAGTCGGAGTATTTTTCTATCAGCCCGACGTTTTTAATATCGGTATATTTACTAAGGGTATAAAGCAGGGCGGTACCTACGACACCCCCTCCGACGATCAATACATCATATTCTGTCTTCATTCCGTCTATACTATTCCTGTTATAATCTGTCATTCATTGGGATATATTCATGCTTTCCGTAAACATTCTTGAATGCAGGACGAATGATTCTCTTGGCCGAGAAGGTAAGTTCTTCAAGCCGGTGAGTGCACCATCCGGGAACCCTGGCAATAGCGAATAACGGTGTGAAAAGTTCCCTTGGAATGCCAATACATGAATAGACAAAACCAGAATAGAAGTCAACATTTATACAGACTACCTTTGTCGATTTCTCTCCCTTGAATACTCTGAAAACTTCAGGTGTAATCTTCTCAACAAGTGAATAGAGTTCAAATTCCTCGAGTCTTCCTTTTTCGATTGCAAGTTCCCTGGCCTTTTCCTTTAGAAGGGTCGCCCTCGGGTCGGAAATTGTATAGACTGCGTGGCCTATCCCGTAAATTTTCCCTGAAAAGTCATTGGCCTTTTTGTTTAGAATCCTCAGAAGGTATTCCTCCACTTCGATTTCGTTCGACCAATCCTTAACGTGCTTCTTCATGTCCTCCATCATCTCGAGGACTTTGAGGTTGGCACCGCCATGAAGAGGGCCTTTCAGTGACGCAATAGCAGATGTGACAGAGGAATAAATATCTGTTTCTGAGGAACTTGTAACCCTCATAGTAAAAGTAGAGTTATTACCTCCGCCATGCTCAGCATGAAGCACAAGTGCAAGGTCAAGAAGATCCGATTCCAGCCTGGTATAAGCGTCGCAGCCTCCCCTTATGAGATGCAGAAAATTCTCTGCAGTTGTAAGTTCTGGTCGTGGATGGCGAATTGAAAGAGTCTTTCCCTGGTAGGCGTGTTTCAGGGCCTGATAAGAATACGCTACAATCGACGGGAATTTCGCAATCAGGTTCAGCGTTTGCTTGATCATATTATCCAGGGCAATATCATCGGGATTATCATCGAGAGTGTACAATCCGAGAACTGACCGCGCCAGCATGTTCAGGACATCCTTCCCTTTCATCGAAAGTATCATATCCTTCACAAAATGGTCAGGCAGGGGCCTCATTGTTGCCATGTGCGCGGTAAAATCCTCAAGTTGTGCCTGGTTCGGCAGACTACCGGTAAGCAAAAGATATACAGTCTCATCGAAACCGTGACGCTTTTCTTTCTGAAATCCATGGGTGATATCTTCTATATCTATGCCCCTGTAAAGAAGCCTTCCCGGTACAGCAACAACTTTATCCTCTTCTTTTTTATAACCAACTACATCCCCGATGTTGGTGAGCCCGACCAGTACGCCGGTCTGGTCTTTGTTTCTCAATCCCCGTTTTACGTCAAATCTCTCAAACAATTCATTATCAATCTGACAAGAATCACGTACCTGTTTCTCTAAATCCAAAAAGAAATTGTCTCCCATATGACTTATATTTATGTTGTTATTTTTCAGATTAAATGTTAGAGATTATTGCATCTGCGAACTCAGAGGTCTTGGCCAGTGTTGCATTGTCCATGAGCCTGTGAAAGTCATAGGTGACTTTTTTCTCATTGATTGTTTTTTCCAGTCCGTTATAAATGCTTTCTGAAACTTCATTCCATCCCATGTATTCGAACATCAATGCACCTGACAGGATAACAGAACCAGGATTTACCTTATCCTGATCGGCATATTTAGGAGCTGTTCCGTGAGTTGCCTCGAAGATTGCATGTCCCGTTTCATAATTAATATTTGCTCCCGGGGCTATTCCGATTCCGCCAACGATAGCAGCAAGCGCGTCAGAAATATAATCGCCATTAAGGTTCAGTGTTGCTATAACAGAGTATTCAGCCGGTCTGGTAAGAATCTGCTGCAGGAAGGCATCTGCTATCACATCCTTTATAATTACTTTCCCATTTACCTCTGCGTTTTTTTGAGCCATGTCTGCAGCTTCAATTCCATCCCTGTCAGCAATGCGCTTATGTTCCTGCCATGTAAAGACTGAATCGGCAAACTCTCTTTCAGCGAGAGCATAGCCCCACTTCATGAAAGAACCTTCGGTAAACTTCATGATATTCCCTTTATGAACCAGGGTAACTGAGGGAAGTTTCTTTTCGATAGCATATTTTATTGCCTGTCGTACAAGCCTTTCAGTTCCTTCAACCGAAACAGGCTTAATACCAATGGAACAGGTATCCGGAAACCTAATAGATTTTACGCCCATCTCATCAATGAGGAAGCGCTTGATCTTATCGGTTTCAGGTTTGCCGTTCATGAATTCAATTCCCGCATAAATATCTTCGGTATTTTCCCTGAAAATATGCATGTTGACAAATTCAGGATGCTTAACCGGACTGGGAACTCCCGAGAAATAACGTACTGGCCTGTAACAGGTATAAAGATCGAGCAACTGCCTGAGAGCCACGTTTAACGAACGCATTCCTTCTCCAATTGGAGTAGTAAGCGGTCCTTTTATCCCTACCAGGTATTCCCTGAAGTCGGCAAGGGTTTCATCGGGTAACCAGTTGCCGGTCAGCTTAAATGCTTTTTCCCCCGCAAGAACCTCTTTCCAGGCCACTTTGCGTTTGCCGGAATAAGCTTTTTCAACTGCAGCATCAAAAACACGTACTGAGGCTCTCCATATATCAGGACCAGTTCCGTCGCCCTCGATGAAAGGTATCACGGGATTTTCCGGTACAACCAATTTGCCATTCGAAATTTTGATTTTTTCAGGTGTCATGTTACAGTTAATTTTATTGATTATTGACTATTAATATTTATTCCGATTTATATTCTCAGTTGATCTTATTATCCGATTTTCTGATCAGATTCAGGGCGCTTCCCGCCCTAAACCAGGCAATCTGGGCCGAATTATATGAATGGTTTGCCGAAATGGTCTCGATTGTTCCGTCAGCATGCGATAAGACAACCGACAATTGTTTGCCGGGAGCAAAATCGTTCAGTCCATTAACCGAAATTTTGTCGTTCTCCCTGATCCTGTCATAATCCTGTTTATCGGCAAATGTGAGAGGCAGGATTCCTTGTTTCTTAAGATTCGTTTCGTGTATCCTGGCAAATGATTTTACAATTACGGATTTCACATTCAGGTACCGTGGTTCCATAGCTGCATGTTCGCGGGATGATCCTTCACCGAAATTTTCCTCCCCGACC
>CAIMVD010000148.1 GCA_903844815.1 uncultured Bacteroidota bacterium
AATACAAAGAGTAACGTTGGTGGTTATACTTATGATCCCACAAAGGTAAATGCTGTGAGTAATATATCTGTCAGTGGAGGCGCAATTGATGCGGCAGTTCAGGCTATTACATATAATGCTTCAAACCTGACAATACAGATAAAGTTGGGAGTAACTGAGTACAATATAAAATACAATCCCTTAAATGAGAGGATAAAGACAGTAAACGATATTGATGCTGTTACGAAATTTTACTCGGGGAGTTATGAAATCGTTGGTTACTACTGCAGAAGACCAGTGAACACTTACCAATTTGACTTTAAACCAAAATATCTTAAATTTGTATAAATTTTAGCGCAATGTTGACAAAGACACATTTAATAAGCACATTTGACAAGTTGCCTGAAAATCTGACAATAGATCAGGTCATTGAACATATTATTTTCGTCGGAAAGGTTCAAAAGGGACTTGAAGACTCGGAAAACGGAAGAGTTTTCACAACAGATGAAGCCAGGGAAAAACTAAACAAATGGTTAAAGTAGTCTGGACTAGTTCTGCTCTTGAAGATCTTGATAATATTGGTGAATTCATTGGCAAGGATTCTCTTAAGTATGCCTTAATAACAGTAGAGTAATTATTTACTTCAGTTGACATTCTTAAAAAGCATCCCAGGGCGGGATCATTAGTACCTGAGTTTAAAAATAAGGCTATCAGGCAATTAATAAGGAAGGGCTATCGAATAGTTTATCGTATTGCAGATGAAAACAGAATAGATGTTTTGACAGTTCATAGCTGTTTTCGACTGATTACAAATACCAAACCCTTCAAATCAGAATAACCACATTACCAATTAATACCAGACCATTCGACTTTTTTCGTCAAATAGTCTGGTATTTATTTGTTAATTGTTTTATTCTGATTTAAGTTTGCATCAATAATAAAATGGAAAAACAAACAAGCATATTGGCACAGCACGACGAGGCGAAAATGAAAATCGTTGAAATTGCCCGTAATATCTTTACTCATTTCGGTTTTAAGAAGACCACAATGGAGGAGATAGCCCAGGCATCAAGGAAGGGTAAGTCGTCAATATACTATTATTTTAACAGCAAGGAAGATATTTTCAAGGCTGTTATCGAAAAAGAAGCAGGAGAACTGAAGGAGGAACTTTACCTGAGTACTGTTAGTATCGAGGATCCGATTGAAAAACTTAAAATCTACATCTCAGTTAGGATGAGGAAACTCAATAAGCTTACAAATTTCTATACTGCGCTGAAAAGTGATTTTCTAAGCCATCTTGAATTCATTGAACAGATCCGCAAAAGCTACGATCTTGATGAGGTAAGAGTTGTTACAGGAATAATCGAGGAAGGTATCAGCAAAGGGAAATTCTCAGTCGACGATCCGGAACAAAGTGCTATTGCTATTGTTACAGCAATGAAAGGGCTCGAAGTTCCGCTCATGATTAACGCAGAACATGGAAATTTTGAAAACAGACTGGAAAACCTGATAAAATTTCTTTTCTATGGTATTGTAACCCGGTAATTTTTTTGTTTTGTTTTCGACTGTAATACGTTTTTAGTCCAATAGTAATATAGTCAAATAGTCAATAATCTAAATTAAACCATTCAATTAATCACAACTCCTGTATTTCAGGAAAAAATAAACTTTAAGAAAATGAAATCAAAAATTATGTTAGTGTCAGTATTGACAATTATGGTTATCACAAGCCAGAACCTGAAGGCCCAGTTCGAATACGGAATACATGCGGGAATGAACCTCGAAACCCAGGCTAAACTCGGACAACTATGGAACAATTGCGACTTTTATCAGGGATATCTTCTGGGCGGGTTTGTAGAATACAAGCCTTTTAAGAACATATCATTCCAGACAGAACTCAACTATCAGAAAAAGGGAGATAAGTCAGTTTCAACTGTTGAAGGGGTTAGTTCAGTCACGAGAAGGGAATTTAATTACCTTTCGGTACCACTTCTTCTAAAAACCACCATCCATGATGCCGGACTTGGCGACAAATTTGACCTGACATTTTTTGCCGGTCCATATGCAGGTTACCTTACCACAGCCAATTCAAGACTAAAGACTGGTGATTCAGTTACTACCAAAGACATTGATAACGAAGCTGAAAAGTTCGATATGGGAGCCGTGTTCGGGGGTGGAATTAAATATAAACTGGGTAACGGAGGAGCGATAATTGCCGAATTAAGGTATGAGATGGGGCTTTCGAAAATAGACAAACAGGATCAGGATCTCCGAAACAAAGGCGCCGGCATAACGATAGGCTATCGTTTTTAACACTTATATATTTCTACCTGAATATCAGGGTATTATTGAAAAGTCCTCAGTGCAACTCTGTGGCACCTCTGTGGATCTCAGTGTAACGATTTAAGAACTTACACAGAGAAACACAAAGAAAACACAGAGTGCCACTGAGGTAAATTTATTTTACACTGGTATCAGCAAACTTCAGATAGATGATCACCCTGCCACCAATGAACTCCAGCCTGAAATTTTCCCCGGTGGCCTCATTCAGTGTTGCAACCCACCAGTTATTAAGCTTTGTCTTTTTAAGTGGATAACGTAACCCAACCGAAGTAACTTCAGTTCCGGGATCAATTGCAAAGATTGAAACCTGCTGTCCCGGGAAAGAAGTTATCACTGCACTTTCACAAAGAGGCCTGAAGATACCGGTATCGGTCACCATTATTATGTTAACATCTTTTGCATATTCGGTCAGAAGTGAGATATTGCCCAGGGTATGATCTTCGCGTTTGCCTGTGGCGCCGACAATAACAAGGTCGGTATAGTTCTTTTTAGTACACCACGTTACTGCCTTTGTAAGGTCATTTGTATCCTGCCCGCTGTCCCTGAAAATCTTATCTTTATACTTTCCGGCAAGTTCCGCGCTCAGGGAATCCATATCGCCTACTATTGCATCGGGTTCAAAGCCGGCTTTTATAAGGCTTTCAGCGCTGCCGTCGCAACAAACGATCTTTGAAGCTTTTTCCAGGTATCCAAGCGGAATTTCGTGAACAGGAAACGACCCGTCAGCTACAATTACAGTAAAAGATTTCATGTCATCCTTCATTTTTTTAATTTCCTGGTGACCCAGCCTTAAAGTCCTTTACCGGCAGAGGTTCATCTTTCAATGATTTCTTCCATTCAATAAGCCCGGCGAACGACATAATGCCGTAAACCAGGTAGAGCAGCACGGTCGGATAGAGTCCGCGCACAATAAATAAGACGGTAGCTACGCTGTTGACTACTATCCACAAATACCAGTGTTCATAAATCTTTCGGGCAAGCATCCATGTTGCTACAACCGATAGAGAGGTAATAAATGAATCGACTTCCGGAACAGGCGAATCAGTCAGTCGCGAAAGAATAATCCACAGTGTAAAATAGAGAACCGTAAAAACAGTTGCCAATATAGCTCCTGTTTTAAATTTCAGCCTTGTCACCTGCAAAATTACTTCCCTTCCTTCGCCCTGTGCCCCGTGCCCTGTGCCCTTAACCCACCAGTACCATCCTATCGCACTGATTACCAGATAGTATCCCTGAAGGCTCATATCGGCATACAGTTTCCCGGTAAAAAAGACCCAGAGATATACAGCCGAGGTCACTACACCAACAGGCCAAAGCCATATTTTCTGCCTGATCTCAAGAAAAACGTATACCATCCCTGTAACGGCGCCGAAAATCTCGATAAAATTATCAGTAACCCAGGATATTGCTTCCATCATGCCAATATCAGAATTTTAAACTTAACCTCGCCATAAAATTCCGCCCGGCCTGCGGGAAATAATAAGCCCACGTCTTTTCCTGCCCATCTTCGTACCAGTTCCCTCCATACGCATTATTCTCATAAACTTCATTCAGGATATTATTCATAAGAAGCTGAAATTCAAAGCCTCTTATCCACTTAAATTTTGGCTCGAGATCGAGACGGATATTATTTACAAAATATGGATCTATAGTCCTGCCGGCACTCATTGTATTGTCGAAGTACTGTTTACCGACATATTTGCTGATCAGGTGAAGATTAAAACCTTCCGACAATCTGAAACCCAGATCACCGGAACAAATTACTGACGGCGAATAAGCGATATCAGTATTCCCAAGATTCTTGCTGTTATATTCCGACGACCAGTCCTGTGTATTGTAATCAGTAAAATACTGTATAAAACCAATAATCCTGCTCGAGCTGATTGTAAGGCTCGCGTTAAAATCGATAAAACCTGCGGGCTTAATTCCCGCGGTAAACTCAGCGCCGAGCCTGTAGCTCTTAGCGACATTTGTCATAACTGAGTATCCGACATTGCTTAGTTCGCCCGTTGGCACGAGCTGATCCTTGTAAAACATTCCGTAAAGATTGGCGCCAAAATTTCCAATTCCGGTATGAAGCTTATATCCGGCTTCAACATCATACAATGTCTCAGGCTTCGGAGTGGCTTCGCCATCACCCGAGGCTTCCTTAAAATCGGTCCTGGTAGGTTCCCTGTTTGCAACGGAGAAGGAGATATAGGCATCCTGATAAGGAGTTATTGTATAAAAAATCCCCGCTTTAGGATTAAAGAAACCATAATTGTGTTTCTGACTGATATCCTTCAGGTCGTCATCGGGGCCAGCCAGTTCATAATGTACAATCCTGTACTGAAGGTCTCCGTATATGGTTGTCTTGTCTGTCAGCTTATAGTTTACCCTGCCATAAACGCTTACCTCTCCCTTGACTGAACTGTTATGATACCAACTATAATCCTTTGGCGTATTACCTGAATTATTCATCCAGATGATTGTGCCATAATGATTGCCATCAAACAGGTTTGCACCCCCTCCGGCTATGGCTTCAACCTTGTTGTTCTGATATTTAAGCGAATACACAGCACCATAAAAGTCATTCGACATCCATTTCTGTCGTATCAGATCCGTTTCTGAAATAATAGAGTCTCCGATTGTAAATGAGTTCAGTCCGTAATCCGACAATGTCTGTTCTTCACGATACTCTTCATAATAGCCCTTCCCCTTTGTATAGTGCAATGCCGTGTTAAAAGTAAGGAGGTCGTTAATCTTTAAGCTGTAAATCAACTGATAATGGTTCTGGATATAGTTATCGCTCTCATTGTCATAATATTGCTTTTGGCCCGCCTCGTCAGTAAATTCGCCTGCAGGGTTATACCTCCTGTCGACAGCCATCATTTCACCTGGCACTCCCCACCAGCCTATCCCGGTATGTTCCTGGCCGAGAATAATATTTGCCTTAAGGAATGATCGTCCTGACCTGTAAGTTCCGGATAAAAATCCTGACTTGTGACTTGAACCTGTGCGGTAAATATAGCCGTCGCTTTTAATATCGGAGTACCTCATCTGCATCGAAAATTTACCACCCAGAAGGCCTGTTCCTGCCGAAACCATATTCTTTAAGGTGTTGAATGAACCTGCTGAAGTGCTTATTTCGGCAAAAGGTTCGTTCTCAGGATTGCTTGTCTGAATACTTATTGTAGCGCCAAATGCTCCGGCACCGTTCGACGAAGTACCCGCCCCTCTCTGTACCTGAATGTTCTCAACCGATGCTGCAAGGTTGGGAAGATCGACCCAGAAAACCTGTTGTGATTCGGGGTCATTCAGAGGAATTCCGTCGATTGTAACATTTATCCTGTTTCCATCGGTACCGCGGATCCTCAACCCGGTATAACCTACTCCGTTTCCAGCCTCGGAAGTTTCTATCAGCGATGGAGTTAGACTGATAATATAGGGCAGGTCATACCCCGTATTCTGTTTTTTCAGCAACTCCCTGCCTATATCAGAGTAGGCAAGAGGAGAGTGTTCTCCTGCCCTGTTAGCCATAACCAGAACATCTTTTGTAAGAACCGCCTGTGGTTCAAGAGTAATATTAATTGTCTTATCACGGTCAAGATTCACATCCCTGATCTTTGTCTCGCACCCGATAAAGGAAAAACGAAATTTATAAACTCCGGCTTTAAGACCTGAAAAAGAATATTTGCCCCCGGAATCGGTCAATATCCCGGTTACGGTCCCTTCGATTGCAACAGAAGCTCCGGCGAGTGCATTCCCTTCCTTATCTGACACTCTTCCGTCTATTGTAAAGCGGTTATCCTGAACCGGCATCGCATTCAACAGTCCTGTAAGAGCTGCAAAGACTACTGAATAAATTAATTTCCTCATTTTCAGATCAAATAAATAAAATCATGGAACTTTAACGAGGATATTACGTACGGCTGATCTCTGTGATACTCTTCTTTCCTACGCCGGCATTATCCGGATCAGGTTTAAGGGTATGATCTCAGCCCGTAATTGTAAGGCACCCCGTTTTTGACGGGACAAAGGTAGGATGTTTTAATTAATAATTTATCAGAAAATTTTTTAATTTTACATCTGACGATCTCTGATCTCGAATCGACATATACAAAAGTTAAAAACATCTTCTGTAGATTTGTATAACAAATTATTGAAGACGGCAATCCAATACACCTGAAATTATGGACCATCTACTGGCTAAGCTAAATTATAAGGGACAGGAACGAATTGCTGTCATCAACGCTGATGACGAATTCATCCCCCCGCTCACTGAGAATCTCAGGAATATAATCATAGATAAGGAGATTGATCCTCGTTATCCATACGAGTTCATCATTCTGTTCGTAAAAAAAATGTCTGAAATAGAACTCATTGCACCCATAGCTATTCATAATCTTGTTGCTGACGGTGTTTTATGGTTCTGTTATCCTAAGAAAACATCAAAGAAATATAAATCCGATATCGACAGGGACCATGGATGGGATTCGCTCATTGAGGTAGGTCTCCAGGGAGTTAGAATGATATCCCTCAATGATAATTGGTCGGCATTCCGGTTCAGAAATACAAAATACATAAAGTCGTCAAAGAAATAAAGGCAGGTATTAAGTTTGCAAATGCTAAAAACCATCCTGACTCCCGGTTTCAAAATGATAACTACAGCAATCATACCTGTTGAAAAAGGAACAATGACAGCCTGCGCTGTTGAAGATGGCATCTGCCTGCTTGAATTCAGCACCAGGAAGGCACTTGCATCTGAGTTAGATTACCTGCAGAAGTATTTTAAAACAACAATAGAAGAGGGTGAAAACAAGCATATTGAAGTACTGAAGGTCCAGCTCAGGGAATATTTTGAAGGAACAAGGAAGGAATTTTCTGTTCCGCTTATTACTCCGGGAACTGCATTTCAGCAAGCTGTATGGCTGGAACTTTTAAAGATCCCCTACGGAACCACAATCTCTTATCTTGAACTTGCATCCATGCTTGGGAAACCGGGATCGGTCAGGGCCGTTGCAACCGCTAACGGCAAAAACAGGATAGCAGTAATTATCCCCTGCCACAGAGTCATAGGATCCGACGGAAGCCTCACCGGATACAGCGGAGGCCTGGAAAGAAAAAGATGGCTCCTTGAACTGGAAAGAAAATACTCCGGCCTTGCCACTGATCTGCAACTTTTTTAAATTTGGCAAACTACAACCAAAATAATTAAACAATGAAGACTATCGTTTCGCACAAGTACCTTTTGATAACATTATCATTATCGATAATTATTTTTTCGGGATGCGCCGATTCCGAATCGGTAGGCTCATGCCTGACAGGTCACACCTATGGATTCTTCGGAGGCCTGTGGCATGGCTTCATTGCTCCTTTCGACTTTATCGGAATGCTCTTCGACAAGAGCATAACGATGTATGCCCAGAACAATAACGGAGGCCTTTATGCCCTTGGCTTTCTGATCGGCAGCGGTGGCTGGGGATTCTTCAGCAGTAAGGGCGCTACAAGGGTGAGGGGACGCAGGGGAAATATTCCAAACAACAAATTTGATCACGCTGAGATAATTGATTAAAATGAAAAAGATTCTGACATTATTACTCATGGCTATCTCCATCGCTTCGTTTTCGCAAAAAAAAGAGATAATATTTCTGTGGCCGGGGAAAGTGCCCGGGGAGGCAAAGGAGAAAGGAGAGCCTGTAATTGCTCCCTCAAATAACGACAACATAATAAGGTTGTCTGAAATCACTAATCCAGCCATTGAAGTATGGCTTCCGGAACCTTCAAAACGAAACGGAAGTTCAGTAATCGTTTGTCCCGGAGGAGGCTACAGCATTCTTGCCTGGGACCTTGAAGGAACAGAAATCGCCGGCTGGCTCAACAATATCGGCTATACTGCATTCGTTCTTCAGTACAGGGTACCCGGTAAGAAGGAAGGTGCGCTGCAGGATGTTCAGAGAGCTTTAAGGGTTGTTGCGGGCAGGGCCGGAGAATGGAAGACAGATCCCCGGAACATCGGCGTGATGGGCTTCTCGGCGGGAGCCAGCCTGAGCGCCAGGGCATGTACAAATTCAGGGAAACGGAGCTACAACCCTGTGGATAGTGCTGACAGCCTTTCGTGCAGGCCTGCGTTCGGAATGCTGATCTATCCTGCTTACCTCGACCAGGGTCCAAATAATACACTAACTACTGAACTGAAGCTTACGTCCGAAGTTCCTCCAATATTCATCTTCCAGACTGCCGACGATCCTTACGCCAACAGTTCCCTTGTAATGGCATCAGCCATGAGAAGTGCAAAACTGCCGGTTGAAGAGCACCTTCTTCCTGAAGGAGGCCATGGCTACGGCCTCAGGCCCGGTAAAAGAGCCGCTGAAACCTGGCCGGTACTTGCTGAGAAATGGCTGAAGACTTTTTCTAAACCAGATATGTAATAATTCTGAGACCCTTTTAATATCAGACCGGGAAATGGCATTGCAATTTTATAATCATGGAAAATTCTTCTCCGTTGTGCAGATCACAATAGGGTATGTATTTATCGGTTGTGGCATTTTCTTTTCATTCTATAAACTTTCTGCCCTAATTTTTCTTATCCCTGGTCTCTTTATAGCATTAACCTATTCAGGTACCATACTCGATACCGGAAACAGAAAACTAAGATCCTACACCTGCCTTTTTGGCCTTATAACTACAGGCAAATGGATCACTCTCGACGGATTCACCCGTTTCATAATACAGCGGGCAACCCGAAAATATACTTCATACAGCCGTGGCAGCGTAAGGTTTGATATGAATGTCAGCGACATAAAACTACTTATTTCAAATACCAGGGGATCGAAGAAAATCCTCATTGCACGATATGACAGTTTTGAAATGGCTCAGAAGGAAAAAGAGGATCTTGAAATTATATTATTTGGCGGCGATCAGGATCAACTTAACAAATAAGCAGAATTCCTGCTACTCAATTACTGAGTGAGAATCCCTTTTCGGCTAAACTGCTATATTTGTCATTTAATATTTCGGGTAAATGAACAAATCTGATAGAACAATTGATATTGAGAAGGCTATACGTAACAGTAAATCGGGTTTCGTAAAATCCCTTCCCCGTTTTGTCGTTGGTCTTATTGAAAAGCTGGTGCGCCAGGATGAATTGAATGAAGTAATATTCAGAAACAGAGATTTATCCGGCGTTCCTTTTGTAAACAGTGTCTTGAACGACTGGAATGTAAAAATAAAAATTAAAGGAGGTGAGAATATCCCTTCCTCAGGCAGATTCGTTTTTGTTGCAAACCATCCTGTTGGCGGAATGGATGCGCTGAGCTTCCTGAGTACCATTTATAGTTTTTTTCCCAATGTGGTATCTCCTTCAAATGAGCTCTTCAACTACATACCTAACCTCCACCCTGTCATACTGGGAGTCAATGTATTCGGGACCAACACCAAGGATACGGTGACGAGGTTCAATTCACTTTTCGAGTCTGATTCGCAGATTATGATCTTCCCGGCTGGTATTGTATCCAGAAGAGTAAAAGGAATAATTTCCGACCCGCCCTGGCAAAAAACCTTTGTCACAAAATCGGTCCAGTTCAAAAGAGATATAATTCCTGTGCATATATCCGGAAGAAATTCTAATCTGTTTTACATTGTTGACAGGTTGAGGAAATTCCTTGGAATAAAAATGTCAATCGAAATAATCCTGCTTCCCCGGGAGATGCACTGTCAGAGGAACTCGACAGTTACAATGACAATCGGAAAACCAATACCCTGGGAGAGTATAACATGCGAAAAGAATCACAATGAATGGGCTGGTTCCATAAAGCAGCTCGTATATGAACTGCCGGCATCCTCAGCTGAAAGTGTCAGTAGAGATATATGATATTAACACCGTCAGTGAGATGATACAAATCATTTACTTCAGATAGGATAAATCCTACTTTTGAAAAAAAACGAGATGGAATTAAAAGTCATAACTCCTGCAACTGCTGTAACAATGAGGCTTATTAAAAGCGAAGACCTCAATCATCACGGAACCCTTTTTGCAGGTCGTACCGCTGAATGGTTCGTGGAATCGGGATTCATTGCAGCCACCTCATTACTGAAACCCCAGAATGTTGTATGTCTTAAAATACACGGGATGTATTTTACAAAACCGGCGAAATCGGGCGATGTGCTTAAATTCTCTTCAAAGGTAGTCTATGCAGGGAAGTCAAGTCTTACAGCCTATGTCCATGTAGAAAAGAACGGGTCAGATATTCTACTGGTCGACGGATTCATTACCTTTATCCATGTTGATGAACAGACAAAACCTGCACCTCATTTTCTGTCGGTAAGCCCTGCTAATGAAGAAGATATGAAGCTATTTGAGGTTGCTAAAGACCTGCGGAAATCATAATTGGTCTCTTAATAATTAACTCTTCAGTTTATGGAGAAAAAAACAACCCGGCCTAAAATTAAGCTCAGTCGCTCGGCAATCGACTGGCTGACAGATATAATTGCATTTGCGCTTTTAGTTCTGCTAATTGCTATACCAGTTATGAATTATGGTAACCTTCCCGACACAATACCGACGCATTTCAATGCGGCAGGCCAGCCGGATGGATATGGAGGCAAGGGCACATTATGGCTGCTTCCCGCAACAGGAATGTTTATGTATCTCATGATGACAGTTATAGAACAGTTTCCTCAAATCTACAACTATCCTGTAGAGATCACGGCCACGAATGCTGAAAGGCAGTATGGCATTGCCACCCGTTTGATCAGGATTCTGAAAACCCTCATTCTCCTGGTATTCACCTTCCTCAGTTATAAAACGATAGAAACTGCTACGGGTAAAGCGTCAGGACTTGGGAAAGCCTTCTTACCTGTATTTCTTCTGATAACCTTCGGTGTTGTTATTTTTTATATAGTCAAATCGGTGAACAGTCGCGACAATAGTCACAATAAGTTTTCCTGAATCTCCTCTGTGTAACTCTGTGATCCCGAGTACTCGGGACTGTGCCCTCTGTGTAAGTTCTTTATCATAGGCAAGACAGAGGTTACACATATTAGAAATCATACACCAGAAACGCCTTCCTCCTTTTTGGACTTGTTACTTTTCCTTATTTTAATTACAAGGTAGATTGTAAAAATGAGGCCTAAGAGGTAAAGAATATATTCAATATACGGGAAGATCTGATCCCTGATTTCATATAAATAGTAACCTATAACAGCCAGGATGATATTCCAGATCCCGGCCCCGACAAAAGTATAGAGCATGAAGTCACGCAGGTTCATTTTTGCAAGCCCTGCCGGAATTGAAATAAGATGACGGATTCCCGGAACAAGTCTTCCGATGAATGTCGAGGTCCTGCCATTCCTTACAAAATATTCTTCGGCATGAATTACCTTTTCCTTCGACAAGAGGAACATCTTTCCTACTTTCGAATGGGCAAGCCGGTGAACAATTGGTCTGCCCAGGTAATAGGCCAGGGTATAATTTATGAGCGAACCGCCAAGGGCTCCGACTGTTCCGGCTAAAACTACCAGGAAAACATTGAGATCGCCCTGTCCTGCCTTATAGGCTGCAAACGGGATTACTATCTCGGAGGGCAGGGGCAGAAATGTACTTTCAATCGCCATTAACAGGGCAACCGTGAAATAGTTCAGGTTGGCCATATACCATTCGAACAGGGTCTGGAAAAAGTGCATCATAGCTTTTCAGTATTTAGGAATAACAACAATTGCTTAATCTGTTTGGTGGCAATGTTAAGCTTTTTGCCTGTAATTTTCAACTTTTCTCAGGATGTTTGTTTCCCTTTCTAATCGAGGAGCTCTGAAAAATACAGATTCACAAAAAGTCGTAACGGATGCAATTAAACCCTTTCGACAAAAATTTTATCTTTATGGATTCATTTTCCTATCATGCCAAATCTTTATTTAATAGCAGGTTGTAATGGTTCAGGCAAAACAACTGCTTCTTTTACTGTTTTGCCTGAAATGTTAAATTGTGACGAGTTTATCAATGCCGATGAAATTGCACGCGGCCTTTCACCTTTCAATCCAGACCGCGCAGCATTTGAGGCAGGGAGAATTATGCTTAAAAAAATTGATTCTTTAATCCTGAAACAGTAAGATTTTGCTTTTGAGACAACATTAGCGACTAAAAGTTATGCCAGGACTTTAAAAAAAGCTAAGCAAAACAGAATTCTCATTACATTAGTATTCTTCTGGCTTGATTCTGTTGACCTGGCAATTGAAAGGGTTAAATCAAGAGTTCTTGAAGGTGGCCATAATATTCCTCATGCTATTATAAACAGACGATATTTTTCAGGGCTTTATAACTTCAATTACTATTCTGACCCTGTTGCTCGGTCTTATTCCGTCACTCCTTCTGATAATCTGAATGCACTGATCCACTTTGGTACTGCATTGTAAAAAATTATTACAACGGAGATAATTATCGACAGAGTAAGTCCAAGGTTTATAAGACCGGTAACCTGGGTAGCACTGGCTTTAGCCTGCGGAAGATAGATATTTAAAATGTTATAGAATGCTGCAGTCATGGTTGTAACTCCCACGAATATCATTGGAAGAATTGTCACCCAGGCATATTTTTTCCTGCCCCTGTTAATGATAAAAGAAGTTCCTATAGCCAGGGCGATGGTAGCAAGAAGCTGGTTTGCTGCACCAAACATAGGCCAGATAGTTGAAACACTCCCGGTATAGATAAAGTACCCCCACGCAAAAACTATTAATGCACTGGTAATAAGGTTCCCGGGAAGCCAGTTAGTCTTCTGAAATGGTTTATATACCTTACCCATGGCATCCTGCAGTAAGAACCGGGCAATACGTGTTCCGGCATCAATTGTTGTAAGTATGAACAAAGCTTCGAACATTATGGCAAAGTGATACCAGTACGACATAAGGCCTTTCATGCCAGGTAATGAAGAAAATATATAAGCCATTCCCACCCCCAGGGATACAGCTCCTCCTGTTCGTCCGGCAATCTTCTCACCAACTGCAGCCGACAACTGGTCAATATTTGATTCGGTAAAACCCATTGCGTGGAGCTTCGGAAGGAAGGCCTGCAACTTATCAACGGGTATGTTAATTGTGAAATAGTCAAGAGGCAGCAAACTCGTTGCGGCAATCAGAGCCATAATGCTGATTGCGCCTTCGGTTAGCATAGATCCTACCGCAATCATTTTTACATCCGACTCCTTCATTATCATCTTAGGTGTTGTACCTGAACTTACCAGGGCATGAAAACCTGAAATTGCTCCGCATGCTATAGTTATGAAAAGATATGGGAATATTTTACCCGGAATGACCGGTCCTCCTCCACCCATGAAATCAGTGAATGCTGGCATTTTTATCTCAGGCGCAACAATTATCAAACCAACTGCCAGCATTCCAATTACTGAAATCTTCATGATAGAGCTAAGATAATCGCGGGGTGAAAGCAAGAGCCAGACAGGAAGCACTGAAGCCAGAAACCCGTAGAGGGCAAGGATAATTGTAAGAGATTTATGATCATACATAAACCACGATGCTATCGAAGAATCGGGGATATACCTTCCAACAACTACCGCAATTATGAGCATTATCACTCCAAAAACCGTGGCTTCTAATGTCTTTCCCTTTCTTATCCTGAACATCCATAACCCCATTATAAGCGCAATCGGTATAGTCGCAGCAATGGTAAAAGTACCCCAGGCACTCTCTGAAAGCGAGTTTACTACTACCAGCCCCAGGCCTGCAAGTGCGATTATTATAATTAATATTATGGCAAAAGAGGTTGTAACGCCACTGACCTTATTTATCTCGACTCTTGCAATTTCAGCAAGTGATTTTCCGTCGTGCTGAACCGAAGCGGTGAGTATTACAAAGTCGTGAACTGCCCCTGCCATAACCGCACCAATAAGCATCCACAGAAATCCGGGCATAAAACCGAACTGAGCAGCAAGAACCGGCCCCACCAGAGGCCCTGCTCCGGCAATAGCAGCAAAGTGATGACCAAATAAGACCCATTTATTCATTGGGTAATAATTCTGACCATCATATAGCCTGTGGGCCGGAGTAATAGCCAGGTCATTCTTCACTGCAACCTTTGCAGCAACAAAACTGAAATAAAACCTGTAAGCTAAAGCAAAAACAGCAATGGTTCCAATAACAAATGGCACTGCATTCATGGGTCGGATATATTTATTGGTTGAACGAACAAAATAGTAATAATTTGGGTCACGTCCAATTCAAAACAGGAATTTGATTTTCTCTTTTTTCCTTGAAATTATACTGCCGGCAGATCTCTTCCCGCTGCAAACATAAAAAAGGATGCGATTGAAGATTAAAAGCGTCTCCGATTGAAAGAAGATACGGAAGTTAAAATAACATCAGACAGCCGCACTTGATTAATAAGGAAAAGAACAATTTGAACTATTTCCTAAATACCTGTTTTATTCTTGTCGCCACAGGCTGGCTCACAATAATTGGTATCTGCTCAACTATCGTACAGGTTGAATCAAGCTGGAGCGCTCTTACCTCCGGAATGCTTATTTTCTGAACAATACCCCTGATTACAAGAATGACATTTTCAGTCTTGGTAAGTTTAAAATCCCTCAGCAGCACCCTGTCGAGGAGAACAAATTTAAAATCTCCCGGCAGTCCATGTCTTTTAAGCGATTCAAAACTGCTTTCAAGCTTTATTTCGCCTGCCTTAACAAGATCTTCAAGAACCTCTCTGAAATAGAAGTTGATTTTTGGATCAATCTTAAATCCAAGATGGAAGTCAACCCTAATCAGGATACCCGGAATGATATGAGTGACCTGGTATTCAAAGCGGTTCGGGTCATCCGAAATATCAACATGAAGCAGCCAGTAAGTATCAGCTCTTTTAGGCTGCTTGTTGAATATCGAGAAAAGAACTTTCGATTCAACCTGCTCCTTCCTGTTCGCCTTAATCATATAAACAAGATTGGTCGAATATCTGGGCACGGTGTTGTCATCCCTCAGGTCCCTGAACACATCAAGATATCCCGAGAGGTTAAGGAAGGTTATCCTCCTGTTTTTGATCTTCCTGCCAAAATACCATCCGAACATTACAAGGAAATATACTGAGGCAAGCAAAATGGTGAACCATCCTCCATTCATGAATTTATTCAGATTGGCGATAAGAAACCCTCCTTCGATAATAATAAAAACGGAAAAAAATATGATGACAAAGAACTTGTTGGCTCCATGGGTTTTCAGGTAATAAGTAACCAGAATAGTGGTCATTATCATTGTAATGGTTATTGCCAGACCATAAGCTGCCTCCATATTCGAAGATTCACGGAAGAAGATCACGACAATACTGCACATAATCAGCAAAGACCAGTTTACAAAGGGCAGGTATACCTGTCCTCTTTGATTAGTAGGATTTAGAATCTTTACCTTTGGCCAGAAATTGAGTGAAACTGCTTCGCTGACAAGGGTGAAAGATCCTGTTATAAGTGCCTGACTGGCAATAATTGAAGCTAATGTAGATATAATTATTCCCGCCAGAAGAAACCACCTGGGCATTATTGCATAGAATGGTGTGACCTCCGAACCAGGAGTATAATTAAGCATGATCCAGGCACCCTGCCCAAAATAATTGAGGATCAGCGTGATCTTGACAAAGATCCAGGAAACCCTGATATTTGATTTACCGCAATGGCCCAGATCGGAATATAGCGCTTCAGCTCCTGTGGTACAGAGAAAAACGGCTCCCAGAAGAATGAATGCCCCGGGATACACAGCCAGAAAACGTATTGCATAAACCGGATTTAGAGCACGCAGAATTTCAGGATGCTGAACAACCTGACTGAAGCCAAGAATCCCGATCATGAGGAACCAGGCTACCATCATCGGTCCAAATGCCACACCCATCACATTGGTACCAAATTGCTGCAGGAAAAACAGAAGCAGGAAAATTGATAATACTATGGGCACAACTGGGATATTGGGGTTGAAGAGCTGAAGCCCCTCAATAGATGAAGTTACAGTTATGGCCGGAGTTATTACCCCGTCGGCCAGAAGAGTACCTCCTCCAACCATTGTAATAATTGCAGCCCATGTCGACTTTTTCCTGATAAGGGCGAATAGTGAGAAAATCCCTCCTTCCCCCTTATTGTCGGCCCTAAGCGTAATAAGGATATATTTTACTGTAGTCTGTAGGGTTAGTGTCCAGAATACACACGAAAGCGCACCATAAACCAGAAGTTCATTGAAGACTTCCGCGTTGCTTATAATTGCCTTAACAGTATAAAGAGGACTGGTTCCTATATCGCCGAAAACGATCCCGAGGGTGACAAGCAAGCCTGAATAAGACAACTTCTTTATATCGATCTGATGACTCATTTATTTTATATTAGGCTCCTGCATATACAGGTAAAGATATTTATTGAACCTGCTTCTGAGAAACATTATGAAATTATTCGTTTGATCCTTAATCTTACAGGCTGGTCTATTGTTATTGGAACTGATTCTTCGATGGTACATGAAGCGTCAAGCTGAAGTGCTTTAATATCCGAAATGCATACAAGTCGCGACAGCCGGTGAAGAGTTAGTGTGAAATTCTCGAGATTGGAAAGCTTATAATCCCGTGGCATAACCCTGTCGATAAGAACATATCTGAAATCCGCAGGAAATGAATGCTTCTTAAGGGATTCATAGGTGCTTTCAATCTTAATTTTTCCCGATACTATTAGATCTTCCAATACTTCCCTGAAATAAAGATTGATCTTTGGTTCAACTTTAAAGCCTATATTAAAATCCACTCTCATCAGGATTCCCGGGATCAGCTCGGTCACCTCATATTCAAACCTGTTAGGGTCGTCAACCCCGTTAATATGAAGAAACCAATAGGTGTCTGCTCTCTTGGGTTGCTTCTTGAAAATAGAATATATCACCTTCGACTCGACCTGATCGATTCTGTTAGCCCTGATTACATAAACCAGATTAGTTGCAGTTTTTGGCACCGACTCATCCTTTGAAAGATCTCTGAAAAGATCATAATACTGGTTCAGATAAGTAAAAGTAACGTACCTGTTTTTCAGTTTTCTGCCGAAATACCAACCAAACATTATAATAAAGAATATCGATGCTACCATAAGCGTGAACCATCCGCCGTCCTGAAACTTATGGAGGTTTGCAATGAGAAAACTGCTCTCAATAGTCAGAAATACAAGCAACATTAGCAGCACCAGTCTGTGGTTCAATCCTTTCTGATAAAGGTAATAGGTCAGAAGGAAGGTTGTCATCATCTCGCCAATTGTAATGGCAAGGCCATAGGCGGCTTCCATGTTTGACGACTCCCGAAAGAAAATAACTACAATGCTGCAGGCCACCCAAAGGTACCCGTTAACAAAAGGAATATATACCTGTCCCTTAATCAGTGTAGGATTAAGTACCCTTATCTTCGGCCAGAAATTAAGCGAGACTGATTCCTTTATGATTGTAAATGATCCGCTGATAATAGCCTGACTGGCAATGATCGAAGCTGTAGTAGATATTATAATTCCGGGGAGAAGAAACCATTTTGGCATTATTGCAAAAAACGGGTTTATTCCTTCACCCGGAAAACCATGGGAGATAAGCCATGCCCCCTGTCCAAAATAGTTGATCAGCAGCGAAAACTTTGCAAACATCCATGCAACCTGTATATTTGGCCTGCCACAATGACCCAGGTCGGCATAGAGCGCTTCCGCTCCGGTTGTACAAAGAAATACCGCTCCAAGGAGAATAAATCCACCGGGATATTCACTCAGGAAACGGTAAGCATATACAGGATTTATGGCCTTTAGTATCTCAGGATTAAAGATAAGCTTTGAAAAGCCCATTACAGCAAGCATCGTAAACCAGATGACCATAATGGGTCCAAAAGAACTCCCGATAAAGTTCGTGCCAAACTGCTGTACGAAAAAGAGCAAAGCAAAAATAAGGAGAACTATAACTACTACAGGTATATGAATGTTGGGATTATAAAGTTCCAATCCCTCAACGGATGAGGTAACTGTTATTGCAGGGGTTATTACTCCGTCGGCCAGCAATGCTGATCCTCCAACCATTGTCAGAATAGCAGCCCAGGTCGATTTTCTCTTTATAAGGGCAAAAAGGGCTATTATTCCACCCTCTCCATTATTGTCGGCTCTGAGACCAATGAGTATGTACTTGGTAGTAGTCTGAAGAGTTAGTGTCCAGAAGATGCACGAGAGTGCTCCATAAATGAGAAGGTCGCCGAATTCGGCCCCATCGCGTATTATAGCCTTCATTACATAAAGGGGACTGGTTCCGAGATCGCCGAAAACAATCCCCATAGTAACAAGAACCCCTGCAAGAGAAAGCTTCTTTATATCGAGATGTCTGCCCGAATCACTCATGCCCATAATTTCTATAGTTTCCTGTCTTCTGAAATTTGACAAAAAACGGACAAAGTTAGTAATTATAAATATTTCAGATGCCAGTAGTAATTATTAATTTTCAATAGATGTATCTTTGCTGCTTATTAATAAATAATCTTAATAATTAAATAGTACATATTTATGGATAATTACCTGAATATCCGCAATTTAGTGTTAATTTTGACAATTCTTCTGCCTGTCCTTAATACAAATATCAGCTTTAGCCAGACAATTCCGGGTGAAAAGTTGACTATTTTGTTCACCGGAGACATTATGGGGCATGAAGAGCAGATCAGGGCAGCTGAAAACAGGGAGACTCATAACTATGAATATGATGAGGTATTTAAATATATTAAGCCTGTAATTTCAGAAGCCGACATCGCCATTGGTAATTTCGAGGTCACCCTTGCTGGTCCTCCTTACACAGGATACCCCGCTTTCAGTTCACCGGATCAGCTTGCCATGGCATGCAAAAACGCCGGGTTCGACTATCTGGCCACCGCTAATAACCATTCTGCCGACAAGGGCAAAAGAGGTGTAATCAAAACCATCAATAAACTCGACAGCCTGGGCATTCCCCACACCGGAACATTCATTAACTCAGCTGCCCGTGACACGCTTTCTCCTTTGTTAATAGACAGGAATGGAAAATCCATAGCCCTGCTTAACTATACCTATGGTACAAACGGTATTACAGTCGCAGAACCTGTAATAATTAATATGCTCAATAAGGAAAAGGTCACCGCCGACATCAGAAAAGCTCAGGGGAAAGATGCCGATCTCATTATCCTTTTTCTTCACTGGGGAACTGAATACGATACGGTTCCTTCGAAAACCCAGACTGATCTTGCAGAGTATTTCTTCTCCTCGGGGGTTGACATAATAATCGGTTCTCATCCCCATGTCATCCAAAAAATGGTCTGGGTAAAAAATAATGATGGAGCAAAGGATAGGCTTGTTGCCTACTCACTTGGAAATTTCGTCTCAAATCAGAGAAGAACAAAAACCGACGGTGGCACCATGATCAGGATAGAACTAACCTGGACCGGAGATTCATTTAAGATAACAAATTCCGGATATTTCCTTAGCTGGGTTTACACCCCTCTTGAAAATTACAGGCAGAAATTCTACATCCTGCCATGTTCGGAATATGAAAACAGGGAAGAATTCTTCGCCCGTCGCGAGGATTATCTGAAGATGAAGAAATTCATGAAGAACTCAAGGTCTCTTCTATATAATCAGAATATCGGGATTCATGAATATATTTTTAATGGAAACTCATGGTTATTAAACAATTAACTACTGAAAAAATTAATATGGCCCCGGAAGTAAAAATTATCTCCTCAGCAGCCACCCAAATTGAATTTATTTAATCAAACCGCAAAAAATCTATTGATCTGATTTTTTTCTTATCTTTAAACAGTCGACATATTATTATTTCAGGTTTTTATTGATATAATTACAGATTCTTTAAACCGTTTTTACAGCCAATCGTAAAAGATGAATGATTCGATAACGCTTCTCTCAGTTACGGCTATCTCGATAGGTTTTATACACACTATTCTTGGCCCCGATCATTATTTGCCTTTTATTCTGCTAAGTCAGGCAAAGAACTGGTCGACAAAAAAGACAATGCTTATAACATTTCTTTGCGGAATCGGACATGTTTTGAGTTCCGTAGTTTTGGGACTTGTTGGAATTGCAGTCGGAATATCTGTATCAAAACTCGTTTCGATTGAATCGTTCAGGGGAAATATTGCTGCCTGGCTTTTTATTTCATTCGGCCTGGTATATATGATTATCAGCATCAGGAACCTGATGAAGAAGAAAAAACACAGCCATCCTCACCTTCACACCGATGGAAACAAACACCTGCACGAACATGATCATCACAGGGGACACTCGCATTTTCACCAGGAAGATATTATGAAAACAACGCCCTGGATACTCTTCCTTATTTTTGTTTTCGGCCCTTGCGAACCACTTATACCTATTTTAATGTATCCTGCTTCTGAACATAATATCGCAGGAGCAATCATTGTATCTGTTCTTTTTTCAATTGTTACTATAGCCACAATGATGTCGGTGGTACTTGCCTTTAAAATGGGCCTGAATAAAATAAACCTTAAGCCTGTGGAAAAATACAGCCATCTCATTGCAGGCACAATGATCTTCGTTTCGGGGCTGGCTATACAGTTTCTGGGGCTTTAAAAATCAACTGTTATTGAGTTCCGGCTGTCGCATGAAATGTTTAGGCTTTTCAAACTATACCTGATTTGCAATAAATTATTAGCTTTGCATAAATTAACTTTTTATGAGTTACGATTACAATACACAAAGAAAAAGAATGGCGTTGCCGGAATACGGCAGGAATGTTCAGAAGATGGTCGACCACATTAAAACCATTGAAGACAGGGATGAAAGAAACCGCGCTGCAAAAACAATTATTTCTATTATGGGGAATCTTAACCCCCATCTTCGCGACATAGTTGATTTCAAACATAAGTTATGGGATCACCTTGCTCTTATTGCAAACTTTGATCTTGACATTGATTCACCATACCCGATACCTGAACCTTCGAAGTTTGTAGAGAAGCCCCGACAGGTGCCTTACGGACAGGGCGATATCAGGTATCTTCATTATGGCCGTATCATAGAACTCATGATAAATGCCGCCTGCGAGATGGAGGATGGTGAAGAAAAAGAATACCTGATAACGCTGATAGTCAACCAGATGAAAAAATCGTATATCACCTGGAACAGGGGACAGGTTGCTGATGAGGTAATATTTACCAATCTTAAGCAACTGTCGCGTGGCCGACTAAAGATCACCGATGGGATCAAGATACTTGAGATAAAAGAGCTTATTCCCCAGGTTAAGAGAAAACCTGCCGGAAAACCGCACGGGAAACAACAGAAACCCCAGTTTGCCAAAAAGAAAGGATATACAAGGCATTAATGGGTACTTTTATTGTCGAGGGTGGCGTCGCCCTTAAGGGTGAAATAACACCGCAGGGAGCAAAAAACGAAGCGCTGCAGGTTATTTGCGCCACACTTCTAACACCCCGACAGGTTACAATAAAAAATATCCCCGACATTGCAGATGTCAACAACCTTATTAAGCTTCTTAGCTGTATGGGAGTCGTGGTAACACGTGAATCAGCATCTGAAGCAACATTTGAGGCTGGTGATATTGATTTCAGCTATCTGCAGTCAAACGATTTCAGGGAAAAAAGTTCAAGCCTGAGAGGATCAATAATGATAGTCGGACCTCTTCTTTCGAGGTTCGGAAGAGCCTATGTCGGAAAACCCGGCGGCGATAAGATAGGCCGCAGAAGAGTTGACACTCATCTGATAGGTTTTCAGAAGCTTGGCGCCCGATTCGTAATTGACCACGAAAATCCTTTCTTTACAATTGAGGCATCGTCGTTGCACGGCACCTACATGCATCTCGACGAAGCATCAGTAACAGGTACTGCAAATCTTATTATGGCCGCATGCCTGGCCATAGGAAAAACAACAATCTATAATGCTGCCTGTGAACCATATATTCAGCAACTCTGCAGGATGCTTGTATCAATGGGTGCAAAAATTGAAGGAATAGGATCTAATTTGCTCTATATCGACGGAGTTGCTAATCTGAATGGCTGTACGCATACAATTCTGCCCGATATGATCGAGATAGGATCATTCATCGGTATGGCTGCAATGACCGGTTCTGAAATCACGATCAAAAATACTTCATACAATAATCTTGGAATAATCCCCGACTCATTCCGGCGACTCGGGATAAGAATTGAACGGATTGAAGATGACATTTTTATCCCCCGTCAGGAACACTATGAAATCGATACTTTCATCGATGGATCAATTATGAACATTTCCGATGCCATCTGGCCCGGTCTTACTCCCGACCTCCTGAGCGTCTTCCTTGTTACCGCCACCCAGGCAAAAGGTGCTGTTCTGATTCACCAGAAGATGTTCGAAAGCCGTCTCTTCTTTGTTGATAAACTCATCGACATGGGTGCACAGATAATTCTTTGCGACCCTCACAGGGCAACTGTAATCGGACTTGACAGGGCATTTCAGCTCAAAGCAACCATCATGTCTTCTCCCGATATCCGCGCCGGAGTAGCCCTGCTGATCGCTGCTCTCTCCGCTGAAGGTAAGAGTGTGATCCATAACATCGAACAGATCGACAGGGGATATCAGAATATTGATAAGAGACTCAACGCATTGGGAGCAAGGATTACAAGAGTATAATTTAATCTGTAAAAAGCGACAGAAGAAACGACACACGACGCAAGACACAAGACGCAAGGGAAAAGTCCATTTAAATCATACTTTTTCTGAAGATTTGCCGTGCGTCGTGAGCCTTGAGTCGTGCGTCGTGCTTCACTGCCAAATTGTCAATAAGAGACAGTTGGCAGAATATTTGTAACTTAATACCTGAAACTGAAACAGAGCGTGAGATGATGATGAAAAAAAAGAGAGAACAAGACGAAAGCAAAGATGATATCCAGTCAAAAACGATTGATAATAAAGATAATAACAATATAAAAGATAGTGGGGGATCAACTGTTTCTGATTCTCAGCCCACCGGAGAAGATAAAATAACTCAGGGGACTAACGGTAATGCAACGGGTTCATCTTCTGACAAAACGATAGCAGATTTAAAGGCAACAGAAGAAAAACTGGCAGAAATGCAGGACAAATACATAAGGCTCTCTGCTGAATTTGACAATTACAGGAAAAGAACCATGCGTGAAAAAATGGAAATGTCGAAGTATGCCGGAGAGAACCTGTTACTTAAGATTATACCTGTAATGGATGATTTTGAAAGAGCTTTAAGTCACATGGATTCAACAACCGACACACAGGCGATGAAAGATGGTATCGACCTTATTTACTTAAAGTTAAGCGAATTTCTAAAACAGAATGGCATAAAGGAAATAGAATCGCTCAACAGCAATTTCGATGTTGACATTCACGAAGCAGTAGCTAAAGTGCCGGTAAATGAAGAAGGCAGGAAAGGGAAAGTTATAGATATTATTCAGAAGGGTTACTTTCTTCAGGATAAGGTGCTCAGGTTTGCAAAGGTTGTTGTGGGTGAATAAAACATATATTCGGATTACAGGAAGAAGTGGCTCTTAAATAAACAGAATAAAAGGATGGGAAAAAGAGATTATTATGAAGTGTTAGGAGTATCGAAGGAAGCCACTAAGGATGAGATTAAAAAAGCTTACAGAAAGCAGGCTCTGAAATTTCATCCCGATAAGAATCCCGGAGATAAGAAATCGGAAGAGAATTTCAAGGAAGCTGCCGAAGCTTACGAAATACTCAGCAATGAGGAAAAGAAAGCCAGGTATGACCGTTACGGTCATGCAGGATTGGGAAATAACGGAGCAGGTGGTTATAGCGGACATGGAATGACAATGGATGACATCTTCTCATCGTTCGGCGATATCTTCGGTGACGCGTTCGGAGGTTTCGGTGGTTTTGGAGGGTCGAGGCAAGGGGGTCAAAGACGAGTTAACAAGGGCAGTAATCTGAGAGTAAAGGTAAAACTCAATCTTCAGGAAATTGCAGCCGGAGCTGAGAAAAAAATAAAAGTCACCAAATATGATGCCTGTGACTCTTGCGGAGGCTCAGGAGCAGCCGATGCTTCAAGCATGACCTCATGTAATACCTGCCACGGATCAGGGCATGTAACGAGGCTCACCAATACCATGCTTGGGCAAATGCAGACCACCTCTGTATGCCCTGCATGCGGGGGAGATGGTAAAATAATTACCAAAAAGTGTACACATTGCTATGGTGAAGGAATTGCCCAGAAGGAAGATATAATTAAAATCAATATCCCTGCAGGCGTCGGTAAGGGAATGCAGATGACCGTGAGCGGAAAAGGAAATGCACCCAGGAGAGGCGGGGTGAACGGAGACCTTCTTGTTGTGATTGACGAAGAGGAACATCCCGAATTAATAAGGGAAGGCAATGATCTTATTTATAACCTTTTCATAAGCATTCCTGATGCAGTTCTCGGAACTCATGTTGAAGTCCCTACAGTCGATAACAATGTGAAAATCAAGATAGAACCGGGAACTCAACCCGGCAAAATACTCCGGCTAAGAGGGAAGGGTCTGCCTGAAGTCAATGGTTATGGAAGAGGTGACCTGATGGTCAATGTAAATGTGTGGATCCCAAAAAGTGTCAGCAAGGAAGAGATGAGGACCTTCGAGAAGTTTAGGGAATCCGGTTCATTTACCCCAAATCCGGATAAAAACGACAGGGGCTTCTTCGATAGAATGAGAGGGTATTTCGAGTAAACTTTAATTCTGTTCATGCATATTATTTTTTAGGTCAGTCTTCACAGTCTGACCTTATTTTTTTCATGAAAATATTATTGTGCTTTCCCTCTGTGTAACTCTGTGGCTTCTCTGTGGCTCTCTGTGTAACTGGATTTGAAGAACTTGCACAGAGGATCACAGAGGTACACAGAGTTACTCAGAGAGTTAAGAATAGAAGTATATTGTTTCGCAGAGATTACTTATATTTACAACTCTTTTACAAATTCTAAATAATTCTTATATGGCACTTTTCGAAGCAAGAAATGTCACTAAACAATACGGAAGCCAGCTGGCGCTCGACAATGTCAGCATTTCGGTACCCGAACAGAGCATTTACGGCCTTCTGGGACCCAACGGCGCCGGAAAAACTACTCTTATCAGAATAATAAACCAGATTACCGGTCCGGATTCAGGTGAATTGTTCCTTAACGGTAAAAAACTTATGCCTGACGATGTGCAGTTTATAGGTTACCTGCCTGAGGAGAGAGGACTCTACAAGAAAATGAAGGTGGGTGAGCAGGCTCTCTATTTTGCCCAGCTTAAAGGACTCTCAAAGGCAGAGGCTATGCGAAGGTTGAAATACTGGTTTAAAAAACTCGATATAGTAGACTGGTGGGGCAAAAGAGTTGAGGAATTATCAAAGGGAATGGCTCAGAAAGTTCAGTTTGTAACCACCGTGCTGCATGAACCCAAACTTTTGATTTTCGATGAACCATTTACAGGTTTTGACCCGGTAAATACAAACACGGTAAAAAAAGAGATTCTCTTCCTTCGCGAAAGGGGTGCAACAGTAATCTTTTCTACTCACAATATGGAGTCTGTTGAGGAGCTATGCGATAATATTACACTCATCAATAAGGCAAAAACCATTCTTGAAGGCAGGGTTGATGAGATCCGCCGCCAGTGGGCAGGGAATGAATTTGAAGTGGCTTTCGAAGGCGACGTACAGATCGGAAGCAACGGCCTTTACAATGTAATGGGCCAAAAAAAGGATAACGGTAAAAGCATTATCAGGGTTAAAGCCGTAACCGATGCAAGCCCGAATGATATCCTTCAGCATGTCCTTCCATCAGGAAATATAGTATCGTTCAACCCGGCGCTTCCATCTATGAACGAGATTTTCATCCGGGTAGTTGAGGCAAAGAATTAATAATGTCATTAAAATTGTAAACTTCAGATCATGAATAAGATATCTGTAATAATAAAAAGAGAGTATATCACAAGGGTAAGGAAAAAATCATTTATTATAATGACAATCCTTGCTCCTCTCCTGATGGCTGCCATCATAATTCTTCCAACAGCCTTAATGATGAATCAGAAGGGCGACTTCAAGAAAATTGCCGTTATTGAGGATAATTCAGACCTATTCAGGGGAATAATAAAAAATACAAAGGATGCTGAATTTGTTTACCTCGAAAACACAAAGGTTGATGACCTTAAGAAGACCTTCGAGAAAGCAGGCTACTACGGAATCCTTTACATTTCGCCTGATCTTGTTAATATTCCTGATGCAGTACAGCTCATTTCAAAGAAACAGCCCCCTATAGGCCTCCTTGAACATATTGAGTCTTCCCTGGAAAAAGAGATTGAACGTCAGAAACTTCAGGCTTACAATATTCAGAATCTCGATGAGATTATGAAGAATATCAACACAAATGTAAATGTCCAGACAAAAAAAATCGATGAAACGGGTGCAGTAACCGGTACAAGTACAGGTATAGCCATGGCTTTGGCCTATATCCTTGGTTTCCTTATGTATATGCTGGTCTTCATTTTCGGATCGCAGGTAATGCGCGGTGTAATTGAAGAAAAAACGAGCCGTGTTGTTGAAGTAATCATCTCTTCGGTGAAACCTGTACAACTGATGATGGGCAAGATTGTTGGGATTGCATTGGTGGGTCTCACACAGTTCCTTATTTGGATAATTCTTACAATGGGAACAGTTACTGTCCTGAAGACGACAATTCTTAAAAAGACCGATATCACCGAGATCTCACAAAACATGCCGCAAAACCTCATGTCGGCCGGTCAGCAGACTTCGGCAACCGCTCAGCCTTCTTCAATTTCGCCAGAACTTGCCGAGTTTTCGAAGATGTTTGATAATGCCATGAGCCAGCCATGGGGATTGATAATTATTTGCTTCGTCTTCTATTTTATTACCGGTTACCTGCTCTATGCGTCTGTTTTTGCAGCCATAGGCTCCGCTGTTGATAATGAAACTGAGACCCAGCAATTTATGCTTCCGGTCACAATTCCAATTATAGTCGCCCTGATGGTTGCCATGGGAACGATGCAGAATCCTGAAAGCTCGCTGTCGTTCTGGTGCTCACTGATACCGCTCACCTCTCCCATCGTAATGATGGCCAGGATTCCTTTCGGAGTACCATACTGGCAGATTGCTGTTTCGATGATCCTTATGATTGTTACCTTTCTCGTATTTGTATGGGGGGCTGCCAAGGTTTACCGCACAGGAATCCTTATGTACGGAAAGAAATCATCGTGGAAAGAGATTTGGAAGTGGCTGAGGTACGCGGGATAGAAGGAAAGCAAAAAAAGATAAAAGTATCTGATGTCCAGAATATTGGTTATTGATGATGAAAGAGCTATCAGGAACACCCTGAAGGAGGTTCTTGAATATGAAAAACATGAAGTTGACCTGGCTGAAGACGGGCCAACCGGCCTTGGAATGATTTCAGAAAACAGCTATGACATAGTATTGTGCGATATAAAGATGGCAAAGATGGACGGGATCGAGGTTCTCACAAAAATTCAGGAGACATCACCCAATACGCCGGTTGTAATGATATCGGGTCATGGAAATATCGACACAGCCGTGGAGGCAATTAAAAAGGGGGCTTACGACTTCCTCGAGAAGCCGCTCGATCTGAACAGGCTCCTGATAACCATCAGGAATGCAATGGACAAATCGACATTAATATCCCAGACGCAGGTCCTTAAAAATAAGGTCAGCAAAATGTATGAGATAGTTGGTGAGTCGGATGCCATTAATCGGGTAAAGGATATGATCGGCAAGATTGCCCCCACCGAAGCAAGGGTGTTAATAACAGGCTCGAATGGTACCGGGAAAGAGCTTGTTGCTCATCAGATTCATGAAAAAAGCAACAGGGCCAGGGGACCATTCGTGGAGGTGAACTGTGCTGCAATACCCTCAGAACTCATTGAGAGTGAATTATTTGGACATGAGAAAGGATCATTCACCTCCGCTATAAAACAGAGAATTGGCAAGTTCGAACAGGCCAGCGGAGGTACTCTTTTCCTCGACGAGATTGGAGATATGAGCCTCAATGCTCAGGCTAAGGTTCTCAGGGCTCTTCAGGAAAGCAAGATCACCCGTGTCGGGTCCGATAAGGATATACACGTGAATGTAAGGGTCATTACGGCTACCAACAAGAACATTAAAAACGAGATCGAGAATAAAAACTTCCGTGAGGATCTCTATCACAGGTTGAGTGTTATTCTAATTCACGTCCCTGAACTAAACGACAGGGTCGAAGATATCCCTCTTCTGGCGGAACATTTTAACACTCTGATCTGCAAGGAATACGGGATGAGTAAAAAAATAATTACGGATGATGCGATAGCCGGGATGCAAAGAATTGAATGGACAGGTAACATAAGGGAATTCCGGAATGTATTGGAAAGACTCATCATCCTTTGCCCCGGTGAGATAACTGCAAATGATGTAATTACCTACGCGAGGCCGGTTTCAGGTTCAAATCTCTAACTAACTGATAATAATTACCCCCCATCCCCCCAAGGGGCATAATCATAACTTGATTTCAGCCCCCCCTGGGGGGTTGGGGGGTCAAAAAATAAGGAAGCAAACAATGTTCCGCATTGAAAAAGATACATTAGGACAGAAGGAGATTCCATCAGATGCCCTTTACGGAATTCATGCTTTAAGAGCAAAAGAGAATTTTCCCGGGAACAGCCTTTTTCCATTGGAATGGTTCATGGCAGTCGGGGTCATCAAACTTGCCTGCTACAAAACATACAGGGCGTTTCGAAATGCCGCTACTGAAAAGCTCGGAAAGTGCCTTCCTTTCAAAAATATAAGTGACGACATCCTCAATGCAATGATAATTGCTGCGGAAGAGGTCTCAGCCGGAAAACACTTCGATCAGTTCATTGTTCCCGCTATTCAGGGTGGCGCCGGAACGAGTATCAATATGAACATCAACGAGATAATTGCCAATGTGGCACTTCTGACAACTGGTCATAAATGCGGACAATACAACTTTATCGATCCGCTCGAAAACGCCAATATTTACCAGTCGACAAACGATGTAATTCCAACTGCACTTACTGTTGCAGTAATGAGGATTCTGCAGGAACTCGAAAATCATATTAATGATCTCAGACTGAAGGTCGAGGAACATGAAAGAAAAAACAGAGATAACCTCAGACCCGGATTTACGCAAATGGAGGAAGCGGTACCATCTTCATACGGTCTGCTGTTCAGCACTTATAATGAAGCACTGTCGCGCGACTGGTGGAGAGTATCGAAGTGCAATGAAAGGATTAAGCTGGTGAACCTTGGCGGAGGTGCAATAGGAACAGGCCTGTCTCTTCCAAGATTCTTCATAATGGGTGTTGTTCCCGAACTGCGAAATCTCACAGGGCTTCCTCTTGCCCAGAGTGAGAACATGTCGGATGCTACATCGAACCTCGATAAATGGGTCGAAATCCACGCTACCCTTAAAGCACATGCAGTTAATCTCGAAAAGATCTCCGCCGATCTGAGGCTTCTCTCGTCGGATATCGCAAGAAACAGGTTTCTTACCCTTCCCGAACGTCAGGTAGGAAGCTCAATAATGCCCGGGAAGATAAACCCCGTGATTTGCGAATTTATAATTTCCGCCGTGCACAAAATATATTCAAATGATGTACTTGTAAGCTCACTTTGCGGCCAGGGAACACTTGAACTCAATGCTTATCTTCCGGTTATAGGTTGCACCGTTATCGAAAGCATAAACCTCTTGATTTCCTGCAACACCGCGTTACTGAAAAATCTTTTTGAAGGACTTAAGATAAATGAAAAATCAGGTTATAAAGCGCTTATTACAAGCCCGTCAATTACTACTGCGCTTACTCCCCATATCGGATATCACAAATCGGCAGAACTTGCCACTTTCATGCGCGATGAGAAGGTAAGCATCTTTGATGCCAATGTGATCCTGAAATTAATTGATCAATCAAAGCTCGAATCTATTCTGAAGCCGGGAAATCTGCTTAAACTGGGGTTTTCTCTGGATGATTTGTGACAGGTAGCGGGCGGCGGGTAACTAACTCCGGGCTTCCAAGGTTAATAAGAACTTTTTAATCAGGCACCGGATATCGGTTGCCGTGTGTAGTGCATCTGTTTTTTCTTTTTACCACGGAGTTACCGGGTGTTTTAAGGAGTTTCACGGAGTAAATCGGGAATCTGGGTTCTGATAATTAAACTTCATTCAGATAATGAAACAGTGTAACTCCTTTTTTCCCTCCGTGTAACTCCGTGGTTAAGTGAATTCCTTGAAGGGTTGTCTCCCTAGTCTAAATGGGTAACAATTTGTGGTCTGAACAATATCGACCGCGCCAGGGTGAGTACCTATGAAAAAGAAATCCGAAATCATCCATTGCGCTGAGGTTAAACCCAAAATATATCTTCAATAATATGCTAATTTTGCCCCAAATTCCCGAAGATGACAAAAGGAAGAGAATCAAAACCTCATATCGGTATCTATGGCCGACGCAATAACGGCAAGAGCAGCTTTATTAACTGCCTGGCAGGACAGGATATTGCAATTGTTTCAGATCATGCCGGTACAACTACCGATCCTGTAAAAAAATCGTTCGAGATTACTGGCTTCGGCCCGGTAATCCTTATTGACACTGCGGGTATTGACGATTCCGGAGAACTCGGACAGAAAAGAGTTGACCGTACGCTGAAAACACTTGATATCATTGATCTGGCAATACTTATAATCGCCTCAAATTCGTGGGGAGAATACGAGTATGGACTTGTTTCGATGTTTCGCGAACGCGACCTTCCTTACATCATCGTACACAGTAAATCCGACCAGGAAGGACCTGCCTCTGACTTTAAAGAAATGATCCATTCATCAACAGGCTCATCACTTGTTGAGTTTTCTTCGTACGACAAAAGGAATTATGAAGATATTATATCTCTTATCCGTACCACCATACCTGAAAAATCATTTATAATGCCTGCACTTTTAGGCGACATCATAAGTTACGGTGATATCGTCCTCCTGATAACTCCGGTTGATGTGGAAGCTCCTGCAGGCCGGCTGATACTTCCACAGGTTCAGGCAATACGCGATATTCTCGACAACGATGCCGTTGCCATTATATTGAAGGAGAGAGAGGTCGATGCATTTCTGCAAAAGACAAAGATTAAACCTGCCCTGGCTGTTACCGACTCCCAGGTATTCAAAAAAGCCGACGCCTCTGTTCCTGATGATATTCCCCTCACAAGTTTCAGTATCATGCTTGCCCGTTTCAAGGGTGACTTTGAAAACTATCTGAAAGGAACTCCTGCAATATCGAAGTTGAAGGATGGCGACAGGGTCCTTCTTCTTGAATCATGTACTCACCATGTGTCGTGCGATGATATAGGAAGGACAAAGATCCCGCGCTGGATTACCGGCTTTACCGGAAAGAAAATCGAATACGATGTGGTAGCAGGACTCGATATCCTTCCGCGCCCAATTACAGATTATTCGCTTGTTATCCAATGCGGTGGCTGTATGATAACAAGAAGGCAGCTTCACAACAGGCTTAATCCGGCAATTAAAGCCGGCATTCCGGTTACTAATTACGGGATGGCAATTGCATATGTTCAGGGAATCTACGAGAGAGCCGTTGCACCTTTTACAAGGGAAGGGAAAGGGAAGAATTCTTACCTCTAAAACCTGAAGTAAATAAACGGCGTCACCTCCGGAGATCTCATCTGGAAAAGAAGGACAGCTACGAGCATTACAACTGCCATTCTTACCGCAGCCGGAATATTTATGAAAAGCCCCCTCACCGATTCCTTAACGGTTTCAGGAAGAAAATGAATTAAATAGCCTGCAAGTATTAGCAGGAAAACATTTCCGTATGCCGGAAGAACAGTAAGGTAAGTACCGGGAGAGAAGCCTGTAAATATTTGCCGGATCATGATTCCTACACTCTCAATATCGGGAGCCCTGAAGAAGATCCAGCAGAAATTGACGAACTGGAAAGTGATAAAAACCTTTATTGCTGTTCCAATCCTGCCTGAACGGGCCGCATTTCCTGTCAGGCTCTTCCAAATCCTGTCTGCTATTAGTCCCAGTCCGTGCAGACCGCCCCAGACAAGAAACCGCACATCAGCCCCATGCCATAATCCTCCCAGAAGCATTGTAATAAACAGGTTAACATCTGTCCTGAATTTCCCTTTCCTGTTACCACCAAGCGGAATGTACAGATAGTCCTTCAACCACCTTGAAAGAGAGATGTGCCATCGTCGCCAGAAGTCGGCAATTCCTGCTGCCTTGTAGGGTGAATTGAAATTGAGGGGCAGCCTGAAACCCATTATCAATCCGAGACCGATAGCAATATCGGTATATCCCGAGAAGTCGCAATAGATTTGCAGGCCATAGCCATAAACAGCCATCAGGTTCTCGAAACCCGAATAAAGTGCCGGCGCATCAAACACTCTGTCGATGAAGCCCAATGCTATGAAATCGGATATTATAACCTTTTTAATGAGCCCTTTTAAAATAAGGAACAGGGCATGGTTAAATTCCCTTTTTGACAAACGGAACTCACTGTATAGCTGAGGTATAAATTCAGATGCCCTGACGATAGGACCTGCAACAAGCTGAGGAAAAAATGATACATAAAATCCAAAATCAATAATATTTTTTACCGGCTCCAGTTTCTTTCTGTAGATATCAATTGTATAGCTTAGCGATTGAAAGGTAAAAAACGATATCCCTACGGGTAAAATAATATTGCTTACATCAAAGGATGTTCCCAGAAACGAATTGGAGAAACCTGCAAGGAAATCATGAACCTGAAGATCGGTACCGAATATCCTGTTTATAATATCTGTAAAAAAACCGGTATACTTAAAGTAGGCAAGCAGACCCAGATTCGAAACCAGGCTAAGGATAATATAGAAACGACTCATGAGCCGGGTACGCGACCGGTAAATCAGCAATCCGCAGCAAAAATCAACAACTGTAACGAGTATCAGAAGGAACAGAAAGAGCCCTCCTGACTTATAGTAGAAAAAAAGGCTCAAAACAAACAAGTACGCATTCCTCATAGCCAGTTTCTTCCAGACAAGGCTGTAACCGGCTAGTACTATAAGGAAAAAGATCCAGAAAGCAGGCACTGCGAATATCATTGGAGCAGTATTATCATACCTGAAAACAGATCTCAGTATGGCGGAAAAAAAACCATTATTGACAGCATTTACAGTTTGTTTCGAAACAGCTTCCTGTCCGAAACTGATTGCAGGAACGGAGTCAAGACTGATTTTAACAGCACTGTTCGTATCTTTTGAAACTGAACTAAAAAGACTTTCAGTCATCAGTCTTGAAAGCGAGTCCGCCCCTGGATAGGTAAGGTGAACATAGTCAGCCTGGGCCAGGGGGGGTGTTTTTTCAGCCCATCTTATTATCGACGACTCCCCTCCCATTGCCTTGTGTGAATCCCAGAATGCTGCTCCGGCATTTTCAGCAGCCTGCCTCTGTGAATTAATTATTGAGGGAATGTTGGGGTACGACCTGAGGCTGTCTGGACTTTTTATCGCCATGTCAGTGACGCCTACAACAAGAACAGGAGTAGACGGTAATATTTCGCTCAAAAGCCGGAGCTGACGTTCAAAGCCTTTCTGGTAATATGTATAATCGCTTGTGACATTTCTTACAATATTCAGTCCATATTGAAGAATAATCAGATCGGGGGAGAGTTTTTTACAGGCTTCCCTGAGATTTTCTTTCCCGACCATGGTAAACTCGAGACCGGCACTGCCACGCTGGGGAAGATTATCAACGATTACTCCTGTATTACTTTCAATACTTATCCCGTAGATATCAGGACTTGTATTACCCTCAAACTCAATTAACACCTCTTCTGCACCGTTGAGCCTGCATGTAATTTCGTTATAACCTGCTCCCTGTGTAAGTGTATCGGAATAAACCAGCCTGTCATCGGCCTTAACTTTAATACTTACCTGCCCGTCGGAATTTCCATAAAATAACCTGAGGATATCATAGATCTTAGAACAACTGTCGGCCATTGACGAAGGCCTTATCCTTACGAATGCTTTTTCGGGACGATTTGTTTTCACCCCTTCAGGAATAAACCTGCACATTGTAAGGAATGGCCCCAGATCAGGTTTGTTAATCTCTCCCTTCCTGAATGAAAGATAATTGTACCTTTCCCAGTTTGACGAAGACCTCAGCCATACAGTTTTGGTATACATAACAGGCATCAGGGGCAGCATAAGTCCCGGGCCTGTTCCGCCACGTCCTTCCCTGAGTTTCTTTCTCAGGAAGGAAGTTATCCTGTCACCCTCCAGCTGGGAATCGCCGTAATACATTATCCGGAGCTGCCCTTCTGAATAATTCAGGGAATCAAGAAACATCCTGAAAATGTCTGTCGCTGGTTTTACATCATTACCAGATAATCCTGAGGAATCAGCCCTGGATGGACTATTTATAGTGACACCCGTATCTGATTCCTGACCCAGAGGCACCGCATTATAATTTAATTTTGAAGCAGTATCTCCGGCAAGGATATGAGGAAGGAAATCCCCGACTGCGGGAAAGAAATGGTCACCCGGAATTGCGTAATGTAATCCTGTGAAACATGCCAGGAATATCAGCAATAACAGAAATGACCTGAATGGGTGCATATATCAGAAAAGCATCAACTTTTCTTTTTTATCTTAAGTACCTGTCCGATTTTGATTTTTGAGGGTTCCAAAATGTTATTCAATGCCAGGACCTGGCTTGCAGTAACATTATCGTACATTTTAACTATATCCCAGATAGTATCACCCGACCTGACTGTATGGGTCACAAAGGACCCGTCGGGTTCCAATGCTGAGGTTTGTGATGCTGCCTGAACTGAAATGGCCTGTGCAGTTGCAACCGTCTGGGGAACTGGTTTACCTGACATTTTTTGTTTCTCTTCAAATGTCATAAGGTTGACTTTCGAAAAATAATCATCTTTTGCAGGATCAACATATACTGAGAGTTTCTGTCCAACCCGAATCGTATTCCTGTAAATATCGTTCCAGTATCTGAGGTCGGAAAGTGAAACTCTGTACCATTCAGAAATAAAACCGAGGTTATCCCCATCCTTAACAATATAATAAAGTTTTATCTTTCCCTTCATATCGGCAGGTGCTGCTGAGAAGTGCTTTGGATCGGCAATCTGTGTAACCTTATTAAGGTAGACGTCTTTCTTGAAACTTCTTATGGTGTCGTTTAATCCTATAAAATCACCGAGGTGGTTCATCGGGAGCATAAGAGATAGTGGTTTTGAGGCACCCGGGATAAGGCCTGTCTTGTATTGGGGATTCAATGCTCTCAGTTCTCCCAGCGGAATATGCATTACTTCAGATATCTGGGTAAGATGATAATCCTTATTTACCATTATTGTATCGGTTGCCATCGGAATATCAAGAGGCAGAGGACTAAGGTTGTGTTCTTTATAGTAATTGAGGGCATAAGCCGCACCAACATATATAGGAATATAGCCTCTTGTTTCACGAGGCAGTCTGTAATAAATATCCCAATAATCCTTTTTGTTTCCCGATCGTTTGATGGCCTTGTTAACATTGCCGGGACCGCAATTGTAAGCGGCAATTACAAGAATCCAGTCATTATATATATTGTAAAGATCTTTAATATATTTTGCCGCCGCATGAGTGGATTTTACCGGATCTCTGCGTTCATCGACAAGCGAATTAATTGTAAGCCCATACATGCGCCCGGTGCTGTACATGAACTGCCACATTCCTGTTGCCCCGGAGCGCCGGTTGACAACACCAGGATTCAGAGCCGATTCGATTACAGCCATGTATTTAAGTTCAGTCGGAAGACCATACTGGTCGAAAATATCCTCAATCATTGGGAAATAATATTCACTTAGCCCCAGTACAGCACAAAACTTCTTTCTCTGCTTTACAATGTAAACATGAATGTTATTACGGATGATACTATTATATTGAAGGTTGACGATCGAATTTATACTGGCAAGCCTGCTTTTGTAAATTGAATCTGAATATTCAAGCCCTACCGAGTCGGCACCCTGCATAAAGTTGCTGTTCTGAAGAGCCATCCTGACATACCAGTTATTCACCAGGCTGTCGAGATCTGCTGTAATCTGTTCTGCGCTGGCATCCGATTTTATGATTATCGTGTCGGAAACAGAAACAGCGTTTGCTTTCAAAACCGCAAAGAATAAAAATGTAAGTAATACTTTAAATCTCATAATGATGTAATCTTTTAAAAGGTTATCGTCATTCCCACATTTAATCCGGCACCGGTAAATCCTCCCGGCAATGGCAATACTGAGGGATATATTGCCAGATCGAGGTTGTTGGAGATATCATAGTTAAAAAGGCTCGCGTCGACATTGGCATCGAGAACCGATAACAGATACCATCCTGCGATGCCAATATACGAAAGATCCCTGTATCTTTTATAATAGTCTACCATTCTCAGCAGTCCGTCTTTATAATAAGACGCTGATGAAGGGTCATAGGTTTCAGGGTATAGTACCGGATCGTAAGTTGAAGGTTCAGCCCTTATAACCTGCTGATAGCTTTTGGTTTCAGGAATTATGTCAGTAAAATCCTGATAAGCCCTCATGTATTTGTCGTAGTTTCCTGAATTGAAGTTGGCGCTGTAAATAAGTCCTCCGAACCCGGCATATACAAGGGGGATCTTCCAGTATGAACGATTATAGATCTGGCCCAGGCCAGGGAAGGCTACAGCCAGCATGGTAGCCCGCATCGGTTCTGCCTTGAACCGGGGTTTTTGGGAAACGGGTTTTGGAAAGGGGATAGTATCCTGTGAAAAACCATCCTGTTGCACGCAAGCGAGTAACAGAATAAGTAAGATTCCTATTTTTTGAAAGGTCCTCAAAATATGAAAAAACGGTATTAAGCGTACATAACATTTATGAACGCGCGATAAAGATAATTCTTTTCAGGAGTTAAGACGGTCGAACACGCTTAAAATGCGTTCCATCTCATCCTGATCATCAAACTGGATAACTATCTTGCCTTTTCCGTTCTCATTAATTCTGAAGTCAACCTTTGCTTCAAATATTTTATGAAGATGGTCCGACAGGCGGGAAAAATCATCGTTGATTTTCTTCTTTTTTTCAATTTTCTCCGGATCCTTTGCCTTTTCTGTCTGAAGTATCCTTACAAGTTCTTCAGACTGCCTTACCGATAATTCACCATCAATTATTTGGTAAAAGACATTTATCTGCTTTTTTGGATCATCGATATTGATAAGTGTCCGGGCATGGCCCATCATGAGTTGTTTTTTCCTGATTCCCAGCTGTATTTCGGCGGGAAGCCTCAGGAGCCTCAGGTAATTGGCAACAGTGGATCTTTGTTTTCCAACCCTGTCGCTAAGCTGTTCCTGGGTCAGTTTACACTCTTCTACAAGACGCTGAAAGCTTATTGCAACCTCAACTGCGTCAAGGTCTTCGCGTTGAATATTCTCTACAAGTGCCAGCTCGAGCATAGCCTGATCATCGGCAGTTCTTATATATGCCGGAACATGAGTCAGTCCTGCAAGCCGGGCTGCCCTGAGCCTCCTTTCACCTGCAATAAGCTGATACCTGCCTGGCCCGTTTTCACGAACGGTCAGTGGCTGTACAATACCAAGCTCCTTAATAGATGTTGCAAGTTCTTCCAGTGCCTGCTCATCAAATGTGGTTCTGGGCTGAAAAGGATTTGCTTCGATCGAATCAACCGAAATATCCATATTGGCCTCTACCTTCTTTTCCAGAACCTCTTTCTCCACTCCATCAATCAATGCACCAAGACCTCTTCCCAACGCATTTTTCTTCGACATATTCATTATGTATCAGGTAATCATTAAAGTTATGTACTCTATTCCACTTTCACTACCTGCTTCTCTATCAACTCTGCGGCCAGATTAAGATAGTTCACAGTACCCCTTGAGTCAGCATCATACAAAATTGCCGGCTGACCAAAACTTGGAGCTTCGGAAAGCTTGACATTCCTCTGGATGATTGTCTTGAAAACCATTTGCTGGAAATGTTTGTTCACTTCATCTGCAACCTGATTTGAAAGCCTCAGGCGCGCATCATACATGGTCAGGAGGAATCCTTCAATCTCAAGCTCGGGATTTAGATTATTCTGAATGATTTTTATTGTATTAAGCAACTTGCCCAGCCCTTCAAGCGCAAAATATTCGCATTGTACAGGAATTATTACCGAATCGGATGCAGTCAGAGCATTTACGGTAAGCAGACCAAGTGAAGGCGAACAATCGATAAGAATATAATCATATAAATCCTTTATTTTGGCAAGTACATTTTTCAGAATCTTTTCCCTCTCAGGCCTCTCAAGCATTTCAATCTCCGCACCTACCAGGTCAATATTTGAGGGGATTATTGAAAGATTATCAACTCCTCCGGGTATTGTAGCCTCATGAGGATCCCTGCCATCAATCAGACAATCATATATTGTTGATTTTATCTGCCTCGTATCAATCCCTATCCCTGAAGTGGCATTCGCCTGAGGATCACCGTCTACTATCAGTACTTTCTTTTCGAGAGCAGCAAGACTTGCCGCCAGGTTTATTGCAGTAGTGGTCTTTCCAACGCCACCCTTCTGATTCGCTATTGCTATAATCCTTCCCATCTCTAATTATTAAATTATTACTTTATTTCGAGCAACAAATTTACTATTTATGTACTACCGCTGCCGGCAGTAAAAGATGTAATTGTAAACAATTCTTTCGCGGTTTTCAACATGTTATTAACAATGCCGGTTTTTTACAAAAATTTATATTATTCTGATTATCTGGTAATTGAATATTTACTTAATTTCATAAAGATATCATTATTATGATATTGAAACACATTCGAAAAACTTTACAATTTATTCTTCATCTTTGATCCGGTATAATACTACGCAAGAATGAACCAAATATCCAAAACCGGCGAATGGCTGGCAATAGTGAACCCAAATGCAGGCAGCGGCAGAGGGAAGAAAGACTGGGAAAAAATTTCTTCCCTGCTCAAAACGGAGGGACTCTCTTTCAATGTAAGATTCACTGAGAAAAAGGAAGACGCAATATCACTTACAATAGAAGGTATAGAATCGGGTTTCAGGAAAATAGTAACTGTGGGAGGAGACGGAACTCTCAATGAGGTGGTCAATGGCGTCCTCCTTAATACTACTTGCCCTGCTCTTGACATATCCCTGGGACTGATACCGGTGGGTACAGGAAACGACTGGGGAAAAATGTTCGGAATACCCTCCGATTACAAAAAAGCAATAGGTATAATCAGGGAAGGCAAAAATATGGTCCACGATGCTGGCTATCTCAGTTTTAGCACGGGCTCAGACACAAAACACAGGTACTTCATAAATATAGCCGGACTGGGATTTGAATCAACCGTTGTGAAACGAACCAACTATCAGAAAGACCATGGCCACAGTGGCAAACTGATCTATTTCTATAACCTGCTCTTAAGCCTTCTTGCTTACAGGAATACAAGGACTGAGATAGTGATTGACGGTGAAGTGATCGTCACCGATCTCTTCTCTCTGAATATTGGCAATGGCAGGTATTGTGGAGGAGGAATGCGCCAGACACCCGATGCCTTGCCCGACGACGGCATGCTGGATGCAACAATAATAGGTGATATCGGAAAATTTGAAATTATAAGGAAGCTTCGCATGCTTTATGACGGAACAATCCTCAGCCATCCAAAAATTACAGGTTACAGATGCAGTAATGTTAAAGTAACATCGGGGACTGACATTTGGGTTGAAGCCGACGGAGAATCACTGGGACATACTCCGGCAGAATTCGGAATACTACCCTCGGCGATAAAGATTATTTACGGAAACAGGCTTATTTAATCACACTAATCTCATATATCCAGGGCCACTTTTTACCTGTTACAAATATCCTTCCTGTTGCCTTATCAAAAGCAATTCCATTAAGTACATCCGTATCGGCGTTCCGTTGCGAATCAGGGAGAATCCCTTTCAGATCGATATACGAAAGAACTTTCCCGCTGACAGGGTCTATTCTCATTATAAGATCTGTCATCCATACATTTGCCCAGATCTCACCATTGATATATTCCAGTTCATTCAACTGGTCGATTTTCTTCTTATTATCGTACACCTCAATTTTGTGAACTGCCGTAAAATTTTCCGGCTCATAGAAAGTGATAATATTTGAGCCATCGCTCATGGCTATCTCATCATCAATAGTTGTCAGACCCCATCCTTGTGTTTGGTAATAGATCTTTTTTATAAGCTTGAAAGAGGCTTTGTCATATACAAATCCCACTTTTTCTTCCCAGGTAACCTGGTAAATCCGGTCCTTGTAAAGGGCAATGCCTTCTCCGAAAAGTGAAGCATCAAGATTTTGCTGGCGGATTACCTTACCCGTGGCAATTTCCACTTCCCTGAGGCTTGAGGTTCCTTTTTGTCCCGTGCCCTCAAACAATTTGCCTCCATCATATACAAGACCCTGGGTAAATGCTTCACTGTCGTGAGGAAATGAATGAATCACTTTAAATCCATATTTCTGAGGGATAACATCGGAAAAGAATATAAGGAACCTTGTTATTGTATTTTGCTGCTTACCCTCCCCGAAAGCTGTTATTTTCAGCGACTTTCTTCCAGTGGTAACAGTTAATACTCCATTAATGGAATATTCCCACGGAGCTGATTTTATTGTTGTTATATGCTTGCCATCAAAATATATCCGAACTGAGTCAGGCAGTTTTTCCTTGTTTGACGGCTC
>CAIMVD010000149.1 GCA_903844815.1 uncultured Bacteroidota bacterium
CGAATTCTTTCGCTTAAAAAAATTAATTATTTAACCGAAATCCGTCAAGCGGAAGAATGAGGGATCGCCCAATTCTAAGCAGATTATAGAAGTATTATACCCGCTAAAATGTGAATAAAGATTAGCTTCAAAAGGAGGGGAGAATTATTGCCTTATAATTTTACCATATTAATCCGGTAGCCTTACCTTAACCTATTTGAAGGAGGGGAGAATTATTGCCTTAATTTCACCATTATAATCGAGTTTAGCTTAAATCAGTTAAAGTGTAATAATTTTCAAAAAAAACTTCTTTTAGTATCCTCTGTTTCATGCAATTTGATTAACTTGTATAGGTATTTACCTGATCATTAACTAAAATAAGAAAAACAGATGAGAATCCTTGCCACAGGTATTGTTGCATTTTTGATCTGGTCGTTCATTTCTGCATGGCTTTACAATGACAAAATAAAGCCTTCAATGAATGAATTGGTCGCACTGCAATCAGCCACTCAGATCCCAAAAGCCCAACCAGATTCCTTGAGTCTGATCAGGGCATCGATGCCAGGAAACCTTCCGATCTACTTTGAATTCAACAATCCTGAATTCATACCGGATCCGCAGTATGACAGCCGCATAGCTGAATTTAAAAGCTTCCTTGAAAAGTACCCTGCCTCGGTTTTGACTGTTAAAGGTTATGCTGACCTTGTTGGTGAGCCGGAGTTTAACAGGGACCTTGGACTGAAAAGGGCCTTGACGGTTCAGAAATACCTGACCGAAAAAGGAATCCCGGCAGCAAGGACCAATGCTGAGTCAGGCGGGGAGGATCTCTCCTCGGATTATATTACCGAAGAAGGAAGGGCAAAAACAAGAAGAGCAGAAATTTCAATTAAATTGTAACATTATGACACAGATATTAATTCAACAGGCACAGTCCGTGGCAGGAAATGTGGCTATTATAGTTTTACTTCTCCTGGTTGCGGCATTAATAGGTTATCTTACAGCATGGTATTATTCAAAATCGATACATACTCCAATTATTAAAGGTCTTGAGAACGAAAGGGAGGGACTGAAAAAGAATGTAGCTGACTTAAAGAGTGACAATAAAAAGCTTGAAGGGAAGATCGCTAAGTTAACTGAAAATATTGCCTCGCTCGAAAAACAGATTGAAGAAAGGGAGAAGGAGATAAAGCACTCTAAAAAGCATGTAAAAGAGTGAAATAGCCCTGACATTTTATCTGTTGAAAAATTGAAGCCTTAAAGCTTCCATCTACAAGGTATTTTACTAATTTCGTTTCGCCTCAGCATTCAGACTGACGGTGACGGATTTCTATGTACTAACAAGACACCTTTTTAAAGAATGAGACCATATATTTTAGCCGAGACAAACCTGAAAACATTAAGAGACCGTAAGATAAGCCTGGCAGTACTGCCCTGGGGAGCTACCGAGGCGCATAATTACCATCTCCCTTTTTCAACCGATAACATCATGGTTGAAAAAATTGCAGCCGATTCTGCCGGGCTTGCCTGGTCGAAGGGTGCGGGGGTAATCGTACTGCCTGCGATTCCTTTTGGAGTAAATACCGGGCAGCTCGACATCATGCTGAATATCAATATGAATCCTTCGACCCAGTTCGCCATCTTAAACGATGTTGCCGATGTTCTGAACAGGCATAAAATCAGCAAGCTGTTAATCCTTAACGGACACGGGGGCAACGATTTCAGGCAGATGATCAGGGAGTTGGGAGCAAAGTACCCACAGATGTTTATCTGTACCTGCAACTGGTACCAGACCGCAGGTCAGGAGGAGATCTTCGAAAATGGAGGGGGGCATGCCGATGAAATGGAGACAAGCGTTATGCAGTTCATTGCTCCTGAGTTCGTTCGTCCTCTCAATGAAGCAGGAGCAGGCAGGGCCAAATCATTCAGGATAAAAGCCTTCAATGAAAAATGGGCCTGGGCCGAACGCCGCTGGTCGCAGGTTTCATCCGATACCGGTATTGGTGATCCTTCCCTTTCAACTCCGCAGAAGGGAGAGAAATACTATAACCAGGTAGTAGGAAAGATTAGCGAACTCATGACAGAACTGGCATCATCAGATATCGACGATATGTATGAATGAAAAAGAATTTCATTCAATCACCTGAATCAGTAATAGATATATAATTAAATGGCGTTTAGTTACACCCGGGTAATCAGTTTCTAACTCCCCCATTTTTACCCCCCTGCCCCCCAGGGGGGTGTTCTTAAATCCCCCCTTGGGGGGTTGGGGGGTAAAAACACAAGAAGGTAGAGAGGTCTCGGTGGTAAAATACTCCTTTAATGACTGGTAATAATATTCCTTAACTAAACGCCATTGAAATAAAATTTAATATGACTATCGGGAATCATGAATTAAATTATCAATATTTATTAATTTACTCCCTTCCCAACCTTCCCCCACGGGGAAAGGAGCTGAAAGTAAAGCTTTTCCCCCTTGGGCGAAACGGGAAAGGGGGTCATTTAGTGCAAAATGGAAGTAGTTGATTATTAGTATTGTAAAAATAAGTACTTTTAATTTTAACTTTTTGTTAATGCATGCCGATACTCATTAAATTTAATATAAGAGTCATGAGCAAATTCAGAGGTGTTTTTAGGATTCCCGTTAAGGCTGAACAATCATTTTTAAGGAGAATTGCATTTTTTCTTCTGGCTGCAACGACCTTATTTACAGCCTGTAAAAAAGATACTGAAAGATTTCAAAGGCCTGAAATTAAGCTTAATGGCACCTGGCAATTTGCCCTCGATTCAGCTGACAGAGGCCTCTCCGAAAAGTGGTATTCACATTCTCTTCCCGATTCGGTAACCCTGCCCGGCACCCTCGATGAAAACAAAAAAGGGATCCCTAATCTGAACAGGGGTGAAACAATGAGGCTGTCGCGTGAGCTGATGTATGCCGGAAAGGCTTGGTACAGGAGGGAAGTAACCATACCTGATGAGTGGAAAGGCATGAATGTCAGTCTTATCATGGAAAGAACCAAAGCTGCAAAAGTATGGATAGATACCAGCTATGCCGGCAGCAGCAATGATATTCTGACAGCCCAGAACTATGATCTCTCGTCACTGCTTACTCCCGGGAAACATACAATTACAGTTATGGTCGACAACGGCAGGGGATCAGTACCCGACGGGATCACAGGCTCACATGCATGGACAGAGCATACACAGAGCAACTGGAACGGCATATTGGGCAGACTTCAGCTTGAAGCTCTTAACCCCGTCCACCTTGAAAGTGTCACGGTGTATCCCGACCCCGAAAAGAAAATAATCAGGGTGAAAGTCAGGATCGCTGCAGGTTCCGTTATTATAGGGAAAACCTTTATTACACTTAATGCAGAATCGTGGAATGTACGGGAAAAGGAAAAACTTCCTCTAAGGAAATTCCAGGTCAGTCTGAAGACAGGTGAAAATGAAGCAGAGCTTAGTTATAAGATGGGAAAGTACAATCTCTGGAGTGAATTTTCTCCTGCCATGTATAAGCTCACAATCGGATTGAACAGCCCCGGCAGAATTGATGAATTATCAGTCGATTTTGGGATGAGGAAGTTTTCAACCCTGGGTACTCAGTTTACGATTAACGGGACAAAGACCTTTCTGCGCGGAAAGCATGACGCATGTGTTTTTCCGCTGACAGGACATCCGCCTATGGATGTTGATGGCTGGAGGAAGGTGTTTCAGACAGCCAGAATGTATAATATCAATTTTTACCGGTTCCATTCGTGGACCCCTCCAATGGCTGCTTTTGAAGCTGCCGATATGGAGGGCATCTACCTTCAGCCTGAACTGCCCTTCTGGGGCAGCATGAGCAGGGATGGCAATCCCGGTTTAAATGAATTCCTTCTCAAAGAAGGTGAAAATATTCTTGCAGCTTACGGAAATCATCCCTCTTTTGTGATGTTTGCCCTTGGAAATGAGCTTTCAGGCGATCAGGAGGTCATGAAGGAGTTTCTCGATCACTTCAGATCGGTCGACGGCAGGCAGCTGATGGCCTATGGTTCAAATAACTATCTGGGCTCCATGGGACAGGCTGCAGGGGAAGACTATTACGCGGGCTGCCGTATAGGGAAGGATACCGATACTACCTACAGTACGCACATAAGAGGATCATTTTCATTTGCAGATGCCTGGGACGGTGGCTACATAAACGGGCGCTATCCGGGTACCAGCCTTAATTATTCCGGAGCCATTTCGAAATGCACAGTACCGGCAATCGGAACCGAAGTTGGCCAGTATCAGATCTATCCAAATTATGACGAGATCTATAAATATAAAGGAGTTATGAAGCCCTGGAATTTCGGGGTTTTCAGGGAAAGACTAAAGGCCAATAATCTCAGCGATCAGGCCTTGTCATTTTTCAGGGCTTCGGGAGCATTGAGTATACTATGTTATAAGGAAGATATTGAAATGGCTATCAGAACTCCCGGTTTTGGGGGCTTCCACCTTCTTGACCTTCAGGATTTTCCCGGGCAGGGGACTGCGTTGATAGGCATTCTGGATGCCTTTATGGAAAGCAAGGGACTCATTACTCCTGAAAAATTCAGCCAGTTCTGCAACAAGGTTGTTCCCTTGTTGATCATGAAGAAATATTGCTGGACAAATAGTGAATCGTTCACAGGAAAGATTCAGATTGCCAACTATTCTGCCTCGGCAATGAAATCGCAGAAAATAAAATGGGAACTATTAAATTCCGCAGGGAAGACAGTGTCGGAAGGACAGGTTATAGCCACCCTGCCTCAGGGAGAACTTTCAGATGCAACAGATCTTAAAATTGACCTGTCGGGCATTTCTAAGGCTGAAAAACTTATGCTGAATATTTATCTCGATGGAACAATATATAAAAACAGTTACCCTTTATGGATCTATCCCACGGAACCCGATACTACAATTCCGGGAAATGTATTGGTAGCCGACGAACTTGATAAAACTGTCCTTTCACAACTGGCCGGAGGATCATCTGTACTGTTCTTTCCACGGTTTGAAGATGTGAAGGATTTTTCAGTAGGCGGATTATTCACCTCCGATTACTGGAACTATCGTATGTTTAAGGGTATCTCGGAATCGAATAATAAACCTGTGTCACCGGGAACAATGTCGATACTTACCGATCCGTTGTTGCCTTTATTTAATGATTTCCCGACAGAATTCTATACGAACTGGCAATGGTGGGCAATAGTTAAGAACAGCCGTCCTTTCATTCTTGATAATGGACCGAAGGATTATTTACCGCTTGTTCAGGTTGTTGATAATGTCGAGCGAAACCATAAACTTGGGCTGATATTTGAGTTTTCAGTAGGGAAGGGAAAACTGCTGGTCTGTATGTCCGATCTGCGTACTATTCAGGATAAACCCGAAGCCCGTCAGCTTTATAGCAGCATACTGAAATATTTGTCTTCGGATAAGTTTAATCCTTCTCAGTCGCTTACAGAGAAGGAACTTGTAAGTTTATTCAAAACAAAGGTGTCGGCAGGGAAAATAACCGGGGTCAAAAATATATCTTATGAATAGAAGCAGTTGGAAAAGTCTAAAAGATATTTTATCACTTTCTCTGTGTAACTCTGTGCTTCTCTGTGGATCTCTGTGTAACTATAAATCAGGAACTAACACAGAGAGCACTGAGGTATCACAGAGTTCCACAGAGAACTCACCTAACAGCCTTATGCAACTGGAGAAATTCTATTTATAGAGGCAAGCAGAATTATCGGCTTTAAGAAAATAAGATTTGTAATTCTTGGCTTTTGGATCCTTGCATCCACGGAGGTTAAGCAGTTCAATATTTTTAAAATCAACAGGATGGCTTTCAGCCTGAAGGGCGATATAACCCTCCTTCAGGGTAGTACCCTCTTTTGATATCCAGATTTGCTTATCGGTAACGCCCATATCATCCCAGTCCTTCCCCTTATTCTGTTTGCTTATAAACGAACCGTCAATCTGAGGTTTCTGAAAGGTCAGCACAGTATCACCGTTTACAATGAAGGTCATATACTCATCGCCTGCCACAATGGCTTCCACATGTACCCACTGGTCGCCGTCGTAGGTTTTAGAGGCCGAATTTATACAATGGGTATAATCAACTTTACCTTTCAACTCAACTGCTGTGCCGGGAGTACATACGTTTGCTGTTGTTCGCGGGCCTTTCCCAAGTCCGCCCAGAAGCTGAAGCTCGATCGATACAGGGAAATCCTGCTTGAAATTATTGCTTGCAGCCGACTGCGAATGAAGCATTATTCCGCTGTTGCGGTTGTTCCATGTAGCGCCTCCCTTCAGCTGTTCTCCGTTAAACCTGTAATCGAACCGCAGTTTATAGTACGAGAAAGGTTTTTCGTAATACATGTGGCCATACAGATCATTGAATTCACTGTATTTATCATATCTTACCCGGATCATCCCATCCTCCACTCTGAAAGTCTCATTATAATTATCGTTAAGCTCCCTTCCGGCAATTTTTATATCCCATCCTGAAAGATCTTTCCCGTTAAACAGAGCAATCCATTCCTCTTTTTTCTCCTGTTTCTGAGCCTGTAGTGCCGAAAACATAAAGCTTCCGGCAATAATCAATACAAGTGTAATTCTTTTCATTATTCTGAATATATGTTAATTAGACCTTTGTGCCCTTTTATAAACCTTTGCGCCCTTTGTGTTTAAACAGAATCTCTCTATTGTAAATTAAATTCACTTTTCAACAGCAAATTGTGATTTTTCAAATTTGAAGATAGTATTTTGTTATCAGAAAATAATTATTTGTTTTAAAGGACTGAATTAATAACTTTATGAAAGTTAATGCTACCAATATTTATAACGGAGTTTCAATTAATAAATCTCAAATGAAGACATCAAGAAGAACTTTTGTAAAAGCCGGGGCTATGGCGGCCCTCGGAACCGCCCTCATGCCCGGGTCTGTCCTGAAGGCAGCCGAAAATAAAAAGCCAATCAGGATGGTTGGCGTTCAGCTCTATTCCGTTCGCGACGACATGGGAAAAGACCCCCTCGGATCGCTTAAAAAAGTTGCTGAAATGGGATATGTATACGTCGAACATGCAAACTATGTAAACAGGAAATTTTATGGCTATTCTGCTACCGAGTTCAAAAAGATCCTCGACAGTCTTGGTCTTAAAATGGTCAGCGGGCACACAGTAATGGGCCGTCAGCATTGGGATGAGTCGAAAAAAGATTTCTCCGACAGCTGGAAGTATACAATCGACGATGCCGCCATTCTGGAGCAGAAATATGTCGTTAGCCCTTCAATGGATGAGACCATGAGGAACAAATATGACGATTTCAAACATTATATGGATATCTTCAACAAGTGCGGAGACCTTTGCAATAAGGCAGGTATGAAGTTTGGGTACCATAATCACGACTTCGAATTCAGCGAAAAGCTCAACGGCGAAAAACTCTTCGATATAATGATGAAGAGCATGGATCCCGAAAAGGTTGTTGTTCAGCTCGATATCGGGAACCTGTATAACGGCGGTGCAGTAGCTATTGATATAGTGAAACAATATCCGGGCAGGTTCGAAAACCTCCATGTTAAGGATGAGATCCTGGGAACCGAACCCGGAGAGAAATATGTAAGCACAATCCTTGGTGAGGGAATCGTAAATTGCAAAGAGGTTGTTGATCTTGCGACAAAAATAGGTGGTACAACCTGCTATATTATCGAACAGGAATCATACCAGGGTAAAACTCCTATGGAATGTATTAAGGCTGACCTCGAAATCATGAAGAAGTGGGGATACAAGTCTTAAATTATTGATTTCAAATATAAGAGGCTGTTTCTAGATAACTCTGTGTAACTCTGTGTCTTCTCTGTGTAACTCTGTGTAACTTTAAATCAAGAACTAACACAGAGTTCCACTGAGAATCACAGAGGTTCACAGAGGTCTTATGAAACAGCTTTTCTTTTATAGTTAAGGTTTTCAATGCGAAAGTTTATTCTGCCTGTCCTTTTTTTATTAAACTGTGGTCTTTCATCAGGAGCAATTTCCTTACCTGAAGGTGACTCGACCCTGTCATTTCTCCCTGAAAAGAGAATATACCCCTCTGTTTTTCTCGATCCCCTTGAATGCCAGATGATGGGAGGTTCGTACCTTTTGAACAGAAAAGGAAGCAGCCAAAGTCTCTATTCTACTGTAAACATGGGCTTCACCAGACCGGTTCTTGCAAAACACAGGGAGAAGTTATCCTGGGAATTAAATTTCGGAGTCGCAATGTTCTCCCAATTTGATCTTATAAAAAAGAGCGATAACAGCTATCTGGCCGGATTGCTGAATACAGATTTCAAGATAAGCGCGGACTATGCTGTCAGCAAAAAGGATAACATTTTGCGATTAAGGATTTTTCATATATCGTCACACCTCGGTGATGATTACATGCAGCGTCATGCCGATACCCTCGTAAACGACAAGTCGGTAAACTATGAACAGGCCGACCTGACCTATATGAGGAAATTCAGGCACGGATATATTTACGCCGGAGCCGGAATGATTTACACCAAATACGTTTTCAGGGAACGATTTTCGATTCAGGCCGGGGGATTGATGAATTTCAGGGAGACAGGTTCTGTTAATTTTTTCACAGGAGCCGATGTAAAGCTGCTGGAGGAAAACAGCTTTTCGCCTGACATCAGGACAGCCTTCGGCATTAATTTTAACAGGAAAACTGTGCCTCTGATGAGAATCTGGGCCGAATACTATTCAGGCCGGCTTCCATACAGCACAATAGATTATGGAAGGGTGAACTGGTTTGGATTGGCAATGACATTTAATATTTTATGTTCATGATACTTTTAAGGATTCTTAGCTTTAACAATAATTAGAAATTTACGCCATGCGCATCGACCGAATCGAACTCCGACACATCAAAATGGTACTTGTAAGTCCTTTTGTAACCTCAATGGGAACCGAATACGATGAAGAACACATTATAGTCAGGGTTGATGCCGAAGGAGTCACCGGATGGGGTGAAAGCGTCGCCGAGGGCACTCCTTTTTATTCCTACGAGACTGTTCCGACTGCCTGGCACATCCTGAAGGATTTTCTTATCCCTTCGGTTCTCGGTAAGGATTTATTGAGCGTTGAAGATGCGGTAAAAGGGTATTCAAATGTAAGGGGACATATGATGGCAAAGGCTGGTCTTGAAGCCGCTCTTTGGGATGCCTTCGCCAAAACAAAGGGCATATCTTTGTCGGAAATGCTTGGAGGTACCAGGAAAAAAATAGATGTAGGCGTCAGCATCGGGATCCAGGATTCTGAATCAACCCTGATAAAGAAAGTCGAAGGATATCTTCAGGAGGGTTATAAGAGGATCAAAATAAAAATAGCTCCGGGCTTCGACCTGCAGTTTGTTGAGGCGCTCAGAAGGGAATTTCCGGGGCTTGTCCTTCAGGTCGATGCAAATTCAGCCTATACACTCGACGATATCGGTATTTTCAGGAAAATGGATGATCAGGATCTTCTCCTGATTGAACAACCTCTTGGTTATGACGATATCTACTGCCACTCCAAACTTCAGAGGGAGCTTAAAACACCGATCTGCCTCGATGAGAGCATACACTCGCTCGACGATACAATGGCAGCGATTGAGCTTGGAAGCTGCAGGATTATTAATATCAAACCCGGACGTGTTGGCGGCTTTACCGAATCAAAGCTGATTCATGATTATTGCGCCTCGTTCAATGTTCCCGTCTGGCACGGCGGGATGCTTGAATCAGGTATTGGGAGGGCAGGAAATGTGGCGCTGGCCTCCTTGCCGAACTTTACTCTTCCCGGCGATATTTCTGCCAGTAAAAGGTACTATAAGGAGGATATTGTTGAACCGGAGTTTCTGGTTAACCCTGATGGCACAATGGATGTTCCGGTCAAACCGGGAATAGGTGTGGAGGTTAATATGAAAATACTCGACAAGGTGACTGTCAGGACTGAATGGTTCGGTAAATAATCACCTTGTCCTGAGAGAATCGGCAACCTGAAACAGGCAATCATTTACAAGCTTCAGGATGTTTTCCATTTTTGGAAGATCTGTCCTGTCCATAGTATCATCCGGGGTATGGTAGTAATCGCTGAAGCCTGAGAAGAAGGTCATCACCGGTATTCCGGTGGTGCTGAAGCAGGCATAATCGCTGCCCCAGTGGCCAACAACATCCCAAAGGTCAAGTTCAAAAGGTTCTGACCTGCTCCGGTTCGCTTTTATGGCTATCCGTCGAAGATTAGCACTTTCGGGAAGGGTTCCGATGCTGACTGTCCGGTGAAGAGTATCTTCGGGTGCATTTCCGGCTATCATGTCCATGTTTATGACCAGGAGGATTTTGTTCAGTCCGGGGTCTTTCTGCTGTACGAAATAACTGCTGCCAATAAGTCCTTTTTCCTCGGCTGCCCATGCCGCAAAAATAAGGTTACAGGGAGGTTTTATTCCTGAGGCTGACCATTTGGCTGCAAGGGCCAGCATGCCTGCAACGCCTGAAGCATTATCATCTGCTCCAAAGAAGGTCTTTCCGTCGCGAATTCCAAGATGGTCATAATGGGCGCCGATTATAATATTTTTCGAACGGTCTTTTCCATTTATAATTCCAAGCACATTGCGCAGGGATGCTGTGTCGGCCCTTGTAGTTGTTGTCACTCCGGTTAAAAGCATACTGTCGCGGTAATCCCTGAAAGTCAGGGCTTTAAAATTCTGAAACCAGGATCTTCTTTCCTGCTTCTTCCGGCTTTGTTCTGATGTGAGGTCGCCAAACGGCTGAAGACCATTAAACTTCATCTTTGAGGCAATATAGTCTGAAGCCATCATTGAACCACGTTTCCCGGCTTCACGTCCTTCCATCTGAGGAGAAGAGAGAACGAGCAGGCTTTCGTAAAAATCATCTGAAACGGGAGGAGCTATCTGTTTTTGTTTTTTCTGTGCCGAAATCTGGTCCGGTATTATGAGGAGCAGAAGTAATACAATGATTATTTTTGTCCTTAATTTCCCTGTCAATGAACCTGTCAGCATGGTTACCCTGAAGGTTATAATACTCTTTTGGAGTAGGCTGGCTGAATTATTTTCACTTTTATCCATATTGTCAAAAATATCGTTATTTCCTTTCTAAACTTTTACAAATTGGCTCTCCTATATAACTCTTTTCAACATCTTGATTATCAACTGGACTTTTCACCAGCCTCATGCAGCTTGCTTTAAACGGGCTAATTGTTTTTCAAGGTTTTTAATTTTTTCTTCCTTGAGTTTCTCCTGATTTTCAATTAGCAA
>CAIMVD010000150.1 GCA_903844815.1 uncultured Bacteroidota bacterium
AATGTCGTTTAGTTAAGCCCGGGTAATCAGTTTCTTACTCCCACATTTTACCCCCCTGCCCCCCAGGGGGGGTGTTCTTAAATCCCCCCTTGGGGGGTTGGGGGGTAAAAACACAAGAATAGTAGAGTGGTCCCTGTGGTAAAATATTCTTTTCATGTTTGGTAATAATATTCCTTAACTAATCGCCATTGTAACATGAGTTGTTATTTATTCCTGTTTAAAATAGTACAAAATAATATGACTTTCGTGAATGGTTAATGAAAAGTTGGAAATCACTTGAAAATCAATGGATTCCTATCTGTGGTTCCTTCCGGTCATAAATAATAAATTCATTCTGTAAATGTAATGATGTATTTAATACTTTTGGCCAGAGACATATATGAAAATGAAGATAGTTTATCTGGGTATCGGAACCAATCTTGGTGAAAGGGAATTTAATCTCAGGGAAGCATTGAATAGGATAGAACTTCAAATCGGCCTGCTGACAGCCTCTTCCCCGGTTTATGAGACTGAACCATGGGGCTTTGATTCGGATGATAAATTTCTCAATATGGTTGTCAGGGTCAGAACAAGCCTTTCGCCTCAGGCTTTATTAAAAGAAACGGGATTGATTGAAGCATCTCTGGGCAGGATAAGGGGTGAAAATCAATACGCATCGAGGATTATTGATATCGATATTCTTTTTTATGATGATCTGATTATCGATGAAGTCAACCTTAAAATCCCTCATCCGGGGATCGCGGAGCGAAGATTTGTACTGGTCCCTCTAAACGAGATTGCACCGGATCTGGTACATCCCCTTCTTAAGAATACTGTATCTTCCCTGCTTGAGTCCTGCCCCGATTCCAGCCAGGTCCTTTCTAAAGGTCCTCTGGCAATTAAGCAACCCTGACCTGCATGACCTGCATGACTTGCATGACCTGCACGACCTGCATGACCTGCACGACCTGCACGACAGTTCCTACAGCATTCCGTTATCAGCGAAGCTGTAATAGTCGTTGCCTGAAACAATTATATGGTCGAGCAGCTGAATATCCATCAGGCTGCCTGCTTCTTTAATTTTCTGTGTAATTTTAGAATCCGATTCGCTTGGATTCAGATTCCCTGAAGGATGGTTATGGCACACTATTATTCCTGAAGCCAGAGATTCAATTGCCTTCTTCATAACCATACGGACATCGGTTACCGTACCGCTAATACCTCCCTGACTCAGTTTCATCCGGTTAATTACCTTATTCGATCGGTTCAGGAAGAGTATCCAGAACTCCTCATGGGCAAGATCGGAGAGGAGAGGATGGAAGATGTCGGCAACATCCTGAGAGCTCTTTATCTGCACTGTATCGGGAGTCTCTGCGAGTTTACGTCTCCGGCCAAGCTCGAGTGCTGCAATTATTGTGACAGCCCTGGCGTTTCCTATGCCATGCAGCTTTCTGAGATCGGAAACAGAGAGTTTTCCAAGGCTGTTCAGGTTATTGTTAACCATTTGCAGTAATTCACGGCCAAGGTCGACAGCCGACTTATCCCTGGTGCCGGAACTTATGAGGATTGCAATCAGTTCAGCATCGGTCAGCCCCGAAGCTCCTCTTTCGAGAAGCTTTTCCCTTGGCCGGTCTCCTGCAGCCCAGTCGGTGATTTTAAGTGACATGCAGCGAAATTTTAGAAATGCAAATGCAATATAGAAAATGGCGGGGACACCTGCAAAAAAATAAAAAAGGCCGTACCTTGCGGTACAGCCTTCTGATTTTATTATTGAATTATTATAAACTGCTTACATGCTTGGCAAGAGATGATTTAAGGTTCGAAGCTTTCTTCTTGTGAATAATATTCTTCTTAGCCAGTTTATCAAGCATTGAAGTAATTTTCGGCAGAAGTACAACAGCCTCCTCCTTGCTTGTGGTAGCACGGATAGTCTTGAGAGCATTACGTGTTGTTTTTGCGTAATACTTGTTACTGTCTTTTCTTACTTCTGTCTGCCTTATCCTTTTAACGGACGACTTGTGATTTGCCATGCTTTATCTTAAATTAACTTCAATTTTTAACTTGTAGTCCATAGGGGAATCGAACCCCTGTTAACAGGATGAAAACCTGACGTCCTAACCACTAGACGAATGGACCATGTAAAGAACTTTCAAACGCGGATGCAAAGAAAAGATCTTTTTTCCTATCCGCAAAATATTTTCGATTAAAAAACACTTTTTTTTAAAAGGTTTTTTTAATAAGCTGATTTATAAGTTCATTCACATCAATATTACCAGGACTCCTGAACATCAAATCCAAATTAGTAAACTGCATTTAATGAAGGAGATAACGCATTTATTCTGGGTTGGTGATCACTCTATACATCGCAGATAAGAATGGATTTTTTCAGCGACTCGAGTTTATCTTTCTGTTTCGGAACAAATTCCTGTCCCACAAATCCTTTGTATCCTGTTTTCACAATTGCATTCATAATTGCAGGATAGTAAAGTTCCTGGGTTTCATCCAGTTCATTCCTTCCGGGAACGCCGCCCGTATGAATATGTCCGATATAAGGCATGTGATTTGTAATATTTTCGATAATGTTTCCCTCCATTATCTGCATATGGTAAATATCGTAAAGCAGCTTAAACCTTTCCGATCCTACCATTTCGCACAGGGCGGCTCCCCATGCTGATTTATCGCACTGATAATCCTTATGGCCATAGCTGTTGAGAAGTTCCATTATTATTGTAACTCCATATTTTTCAGCTGTTGGCATGATTTTGCGAAGGCCTTTCGCACAGTTTATCATTCCCTCATTATCATTCTGGCCTTCACGGTTTCCTGAGAAGCAAATAAGGTTGGGAACACCTGCTGCAGCTGCCTTGGGAATCATAGCCTCGTAGTCGGCTATGAGTTTTTCGTGATTCTCGATACGGTTAAATCCCTTTGGAATTCCCCAGTCGGTTGCATACCCGACGGCACATTTAAGACCGGCCTTTTTTACAACCGCCCAGTCCTTTTCATTCAATAATTCTATTGACTCTAATCCCATATCCTTGCAGGCACGGGCAAACTCCTCCAGAGGAATATCACCGTAACACCACTGGCTCACTGAATGGCGAATATTGCCCTTGAGTTTGGCGGTACCTTCTGCGGCCGATGCAAAGACAGAATTTAAAGGGGTTGCTGCTGTTACTACCGCTGCCCCGGCTACTTTTCCTATCATATCTCTTCTGTTCATGGATAACTTTTTTAAAACATTATAAAAGTAATAATTATTTGGCAACTGATGATATTACATTTTTTTGCCCTAAATGCCCTTTTGCTCTTTTCGGCGCAAAAAATTTAAAGCCCGGCAATTTTGTTGTTTGTCAAAATATGATTAGGTAGAGATTGCTTTGGTTAATCTCTTATATTTGTCATACTTAACTGGATGCGTGCATTTAAAATGAAAGAGCCCCGGAAAATTACTTTCCGTCGTGATTATAGAGACGGACATCATATTGAGCTTCTCATGAGTGGCGAAGAGTATTTTGCGGCGTGTGAAAAAGCCATTGATGAAGCCCGGCATTACATTCATTTTCAAACATATATTGTTGATGACGATCAGACTGGCAGACGATTTGTAGATGCTCTTGTAAGAGCTGCTCACAGAGGTGTCAGGGTCTATTTTCTCATTGACGCCTATGGCGGCAGCAGTTTTACAAAAGAACTTGCGACTCTGATGACAGAGGCCGGAATCCTTTTCCGCAGGTTCTCCCCGGCTTTTATTTCAAGGGGATTTCAGTTAAGTCTCAGGCTCCATCATAAAGTTCTTCTTATCGACGGGGAAGTATCGATTTTAGGAGGAATGAATGTTGCCGACCGTTACCATGGCCTTCCGGATAAGAGGCAATGGCTCGATTTTGCATTGCTTATCAGAGGGCCGGAATGCTCACATGTGTTGTTCATCGTAAAGAAACTGTGGAATAAGACTTTTCTGGGATGGAAGGAGAGGGCAAAGGAGTCAATACATAATCCTGTTTCTTTCGAAGATGGAGTTAAAGTCAGGATTCTTCAGAATAACTGGTATCGGAACAAAATTGAAATTTTGAAAAGTTACCGGTTTGCCCTGAGGCATTCGCACGAAAGGATGATAATAATGGCGAGTTATTTCCTGCCCGGCAGGAACGAGAGGAAGCTGCTAAGGCTGGCGAGCAGCAGGGGAGTTGACATTAAAATCGTTTTCTCTGCCGAATCGGATGCCCCTATGTTCAAGAAGGCTACAAAGTTCCTGTATGATTTCATTTTAAGAAATAATATCAGCATCTATGAGTATCTTCCGTCGAACCTTCACGCGAAGGTGGCCACTGTCGACGGAATGTGGAGTACTATCGGAAGCTATAACATGAACCACCTAAGCGATTACGGCAGCATCGAGATGAATGCAGGGGTGCTTGATGCCGAATTCTCATCCAGATTTGAAAAGCTGCTCCTGGAGATCATTGACAAAGATTGCCGGCAGATTACCTTCGAAGAGTACAAGCGGCGCAAGACATGGGCCTTGCAGATTACCGACTGGTGCGCATATCAGCTTATAAGGTCATTGATGAGGCTCATGTTCATCCTGACCTCAAAACGAAAATAAATACAAATATTTTGAACTCTGTGTAACTCTGTGCCTCCTCTGTGTACCTCTGTGCTAGTTCTTTTCGTTACACAGACACAGAGATGACACTGAGTTCCAAGAGCGTTTTTTAAGCTGCCAGCCGATTTCTAGAATTGGTGGAATCCCATTGAAACGAATTCCAGCACCTTCGGCAATGATGCCCTCCAGTATGTCCAGCTGTGTACCCCGTCGCGGATCCTGAATTCATGAGGGATTTCCTTCTTGCGCATTGCAATGTGCACCAGGGAATTGCCTTCATACAGAAAATCATCATCACCGCAGTCGATATACCATCTCACGGCCTTTTTCTGATTATCAGGCATTTTTTCGATAAGGTTAAGAACACTGTAATTATTAAAATATGCCTCTTTTTGAGCGTCAGTGATGTTTTCGACACCCTGCCACAGTCTGTAGTTCTTCAGTTCATCAATGTTCCTGGGGCCGGTGGCTGCGCTTAGAGGGCATGCAGCGGAAAATAATTCGGGGTGATGAAGAGCGTAGATGAAAGTTCCTTCACCTCCCATAGATAATCCTGCAATAGCACGAAATCTCTTATCGGCTTTTATTCTGTAAGTTTTTTCGATGAAAGGCATAAATTCCTGGAAGAAAAAATCCTCATAAAGCCATTCTCCTTTTACGTCGTTGACGTATCCGCGTTTCCCGGTATTAGCATCAGGCATTACAATTATCATTGCTGTCGACAACCCTGATTTTATAGCCTCATCAGTAATATTGAGGACTTCACCGAACTGAACCCATCCGGTCTGGTCATCGCCTGAACCATGTAACAGGTAAAGCACAGGATAGCTTCGCTCTGAAGTTTCATAATCGGGGGGAAGATAAACAGCATACTTCCGGTCCATTTTAAGCAATTTGCTTGGAAGGGTAAGGTTATCGGAAACCTTGCCTGTCTGTCCTGTCGCCGCAGCCGCAATCAGTGCAGCCAGAAACAGGGAATAAAGTTCTTTCATAGTAGGAGATTTTTGTTTTTTGTATCCGTTATCCGGAACCGAAAGATATAAAAATTCCTGAATTCATTTATATTGCGAACTAAATCTGAATTACATGAATATTGATCTTTTTAATATAGCAAATTTTAAAGTCGACGGAGGCTCCATGTTCGGAGTAATTCCGAAAGCGCTTTGGTCGAGGGTTTATCCTTCTGACAGCAATAACCTTATCGTACTTACGCTGAGGTCTCTTCTGGTTGAGACAGAAGGACACCTTATTCTTGTCGATACGGGATGGGGCGATAAGCAGGATGATAAATTCTTCAGGCATGTTTATTTACATGACGGGGAAGGGCTGATTGAAGGATTACAAAACAGGGGCTATGCGCCTGAAGAGATAACCGATGTAGTTCTTACTCATCTGCACGCTGACCATTGCGGAGGCTGTTTCAGCAGGAGTGAAGGAGGAAAGGGATTTGAACCTCTTTTTCCCAATGCTACCTTGCACGTGAGCCGGGCTCAATGGGAATGGGCAGTGAAAAACAATATCAGGGAGGAGGATGCATTCCTGGAAGAGAATATCCGGCCGATAGGAGAGAGCGGCAGACTAAACCTGATTGAAACAGACGGAGAGCTTTTTCCCGGTTTTGAAGTCAGAATCTGCTACGGGCACACGCCGGGCCTTATGATTCCTGTTATCAGGTATGGGGAAAAGACCCTGGTTTACGCAGGCGATCTGATACCGACGGCGGCGCATATCCCGTTGATCTGGAATATGAGTTACGACATTGAATCGCTGAAGACAATCGACGAAAAACAAAGGATCCTGGAGGAAGCATTGGAGAACAATTATATTCTTGTATTTCAGCATGATATGAACATCGAGTGCTGTGGTGTGGAAATGACGCCAAAGGGCATCAGGGCGGGTAAGAAGTTTGCTTTTTCGGAGATTCTTTAGTTGAAAGTATAGATTTATAATGCTGGCGCCGATTTGCAATCGGGGCCAGGTAAAGAAATGCTTTTAGTTTGAATGGTTTGTCACGGATTGCAAATCCGCGCCAGCGGTTTCAACAGATGCTGGCGCCGATTTGCAATCGGGGCCAGGTAAAGAAATGCATTTAGTTTAAATGTTTTGTCACGGATTGCAAATCCGCGCCAGCGGTTTCAACAGATGCTGGCGCCGATTTGCAATCGGGGCCAG
>CAIMVD010000151.1 GCA_903844815.1 uncultured Bacteroidota bacterium
CATCACAGTTGTCGATAGCTGTTGGTGTGGCTGCCGTTGGTATGTTGTCACAACTTGCCGCTGCGTAAGGAGGAACATTTGACAATACCGGTGCTTCTGTATCATTTATAGTGATAATCTGGATACCTGGCAGACTGCTGTTTCCTGATAGATCGGTTGCTGTCCAGGTCCGTGTAATGATATAGTTATAATGTCCAACGCCTGCTAAGGTCTGTGTGCTTGTTTCAACCAGTGCGATTGAAGGAGCTGCATCACAGATGTCGGTAGCTGTTGGTGAGGCTGCTGTTGGTATGTTGTCACAACTTGCCGCTGCGTCAGCAGGAACACCTGACAATACAGGTGGTTCAAGATCCGTGAATGTTACTATATATTTCTTTGATTGCACTTTGCATTTTAAATTAGGATCCGTCTCAATAACCTGTAATGCATGTTCGCTAGAACAATCATTATCCCAATCTATTTTTAAGTAATTTTGTATAACCCCACCAAAACCACCCAAAATTAACGTTGGATAGGCTATATATCCTGACACATAGGGATTTATAAGCTGATAAATTTCCCCTTTTGCTCCCGGAGAGACTACAAAGTTCCCCGAGATTATTGACTCAATGAATTTAAACTGATTTCCAATTGTAATAAAACTGGGATCCGACTGGTTATTATACTCGGTTTGAATCCAATCATTTGATCGCGCTACTTTTGAGACCCGGAATTCATCAATAAAACCAATTAGTCCTTCATTTCCTGAAACCACATTGTTTCCGATATCAGCTGTTTGGTTAGTGACATTGAGATCGTAAAAAGCGGTGAGTGTTTCTACCTTTGAGTCACCATTTACAAGAACATCAACACTTGGAGAACCGGTTCCGTTCCCGGTCCATTTAAGAACGACATGATACCATTCGCCCTTATTCACAGTCCCCAGATTATATAATACGTGCTGAGCTCCCAGACCTAAAACAAGCGTCTGATTATCTTCAAGATAGAGCTCAATTAAATTAGTATTTTCCGTTGTCCCATGCCCAAAAATATAATGTGCGCCAACACCTGCAATTTCCGCAGTATTAAACCATACTTCAATTGTCGATGCATCCAGAGACCAGCTCGCAGACGAGACATCTATCTTGTCGTTTTGATGGTTAAAATATGCACCCGTTGATATTTTTCCAGTGGCAGGCGATGTATTGACATTGTTCCCGTTATTTGCATTTAAAGTCGCATCAAGACAATCGGCATTTAAATGCCAAACTCCTTCAAAATTGCTATCCCAGGTAGTTTTTGAAGATTGTGATACAGTAATCGATGGATTTCCATAAAGCATTCTGATTTGGGTAGTTGTTCCTTTAGAGAGTGAAGGTACTTTCACCCAGGCTACGAGATTTCCCTTAACTGGATCATAACTGTCAAGATCGTGCTCGAGTATATTATAATCGAAATCCGTAAAAATAATATCATAACCCGAAACGTTATTCACGTACCCTCCAGAAAGTACATTCCTTAATTCATCCCTTTCGGGTGAGTAAAAAATATTTATCAGAACGGGAAAGTCAACATTGTTCCCGACAACAAGATTGTCATTAATTGTTATGACTTTCTCATATTTGTACCCTCCCGGGCAAAATGGTAGTGTCTGTGCCGATAAATCTATTGTTACTAAGAGAGTAATGAAACCGGCAGAAAACATCAGCTTCAGCATAGCAGACACCTTCGGCCTACTAAAAGCAGAAACTGAAAGTGAAATAATATTTTTTAAAAAATCAGTCAAAATTCTTCCACCGTACTAGATAAACAAATATCCCCGGCTCTGAAAATCCCTTCCCGAACCGACAAATGTCTCCTTCTCCGAAAACCCGTCTTTTATATAAACGGATAAAATGTCTTTCTTATTATTCTACTCTAAATCAATAGTTTTACTTATTTTTTAACTCTGCCCATCAACTTTTAAAGATAGAAAAGAAATCTATTGTTTAGAATTTAAAAATTACAATTAGAATCATATCTTTTATTGATGATTAGTTGACACAATAAGAATGAGTTGCGATCTTGAAAGAATAGAATCGAATTCACCGGATTTTCCGGCCTCTGAAAGAGCCATCCTGATAATAAAAGCCGAAAGATGTCGTAGCAAAAACAGGTGTTTATCATGTAAAAATTACGGTGACTCCCTGAAAAGACCTTTATGAACCTCTGTGTACCTCTGTGGATACTCGGTGTTCTCTGTGTAAGTTCTTATTAGTTACACGGAGAGACACTGAGAACCACAGAGCCTCACAGAGAAAATCAGGAAGAATTTTTTGATTTTGCGAAGGCCTCCTAAGAAGTATAAACTGATTTTCAGATTACAAGCATCGCATCACCATAGGTTCCAAACCTGTACTTCTCCTTAACGGCCGTTTTATAGGCATCAAAAAGCATGTCATATCCTGCAAAGGCCGATACCATCATAAGCAGGGTCGAATATGGAAGGTGAAAATTACTGATCATCATATCGGGAACCTTGAAGTCATAAGGCGGAAAGATGAATTTGTTGGTCCAACCGTCGAATGGCTTGAGATAACCATCGGTCGACACGGAACTTTCAAGCGTTCTGACAACCGTTGTTCCTACGGCGCATATTTTGTATTTATTATCCTTTGCCTTGTTTACAATATCAACACAGCCATCGGTAATCTGTATCCGTTCCGAATCGACCTTGTGTTTGGTAAGATCCTCAACATCAACGCTGCGAAAGTTGCCGAGCCCTACATGAAGTGTGATCTCTGCAAAATCAACACCAATTATCTCAAGTTTCTTTAAAAGCTCACGGCTGAAATGAAGTCCAGCAGTAGGAGCGGCAACAGCACCTTCGTGTTTCGCAAAAATTGTCTGATATCTCTCGCTGTCTTCAGGCTCAACCGGCCTGTTTATAAAACGCGGCAGCGGAGTCTCACCCAGGCTGTAGAGTGTCTGTTTAAACTCGTCGTACGATCCGTCGAAAAGAAACCTGAGGGTTCTTCCCCTGGAGGTAGTGTTATCAATAACCTCGGCGACCAACAGATCATCTTCACCGAAATAAAGCTTATTACCTATCCGGATCTTCCTGGCAGGATCAACAAGTACGTCCCACAAACGCTGTTCCCGGTTCAGCTCCCTTAAGAGGAATACCTCAATCTCAGCTCCGGTCTTCTCTTTGTTGCCATATAAACGGGCCGGGAAAACCTTTGTATTATTGAAAACAAGTACATCATTTTCACTAAAATAAGCCGTTATGTCCTTGAAGATCTTATGCTCTATTTCCCCGTTCTTCCTGTTTACAACCATCAGACGCGATTCATCCCTGTTCTCGGAAGGATAGAGAGCTATGAGTTCCTGTGGCAGATTGTACTTGAATTGTGATAATTTCATAATTAAAAAATAACCTTGTGTTAATTAACGAATTTCATTATACGGATAAAATTCAGTAATGTTTCATTTGTTCAATTAATTCCCCGAATTTTTCAAGATCGTATGCCTTCTCAACTGTATATGGGCCTATTGCGGTTCTTTCAAGCGCCGACAGATAACCGCCGCTTTTCAATGCAAAACCGAAGTCTCTCGCAAACGACCTGATATATGTTCCCTTGCTGCATACCAGCCTGACCCTTGTTTCAGGAACACCGAAAGACAAAAGTTCAATCTCCCTGAAGTATACAGTTACCGGCTCGAGATCTTTCTGAATTCCCTTACGTGCAAATTCATAGGCTCTTTTGCCATCAATTTGTTTTGCCGAATAAAGGGGAGGCATCTGTTTTTGTTCTCCCAGAAAACTGCCAAGAACCGACCTCACTTCTTCCTCCGTTACATGGCCCGACGGATAATGTTCATCCGTTTCAGTCTCAAGATCAAAAGACGGAGTAGTCGCACCGATATGGATACTGGCCACATATTCCTTATCGAGGTCACGGAATTCATCAATTTTTTTTGTGAAACGGCCGGTACATATTATCATAAGACCGCTTGCCAGAGGATCAAGTGTTCCGGCATGCCCCACCTTTATCTTCTTTATCCCCAGCCCGCTCCTTATCATTATCCTCACCTTGTTCACAAGGTCAAACGAAGTCCAGTATAGGGGCTTGTTAAACAACAATACCTGACCCTCTTCAAAAAATGACAGTTTTTCAGATGACATGCAATCCCAGTAAAATTGAAAAGATTCCTATTGCAACGCTGTAAACGGCAAACCATACCAAATTCCCCTTTTTTACCAGATTTATCATCCACTTGCACGCGAAATAACCCGAAATAAAAGCCGTGATGAAACCTAAAATTATTACAAATAAGGGCGTTGATTCTGTAGAGATTGTTCCGGACTTAAGTTCCATCAGATTGGCTCCTATAACCGGAACAAGAACCATCAGGAATGAAAACCTGGCAATCTCCTCCTTCTTAATACCCAGCATCATTCCGGTGGCAATTGTAGCTCCCGACCTTGAAACAGCAGGAAGTATCGCAAATACCTGTGCAAGTCCGACTATAAAAGCATCAAAAAAACCTAGTGGTTTTTCCTTTGGCTTTATGAAGAGTGTCAGGAATAAGACAAGAGCCGTTATAAAAAACTGAATCCCAAGCGAAATCATGTTGCCTGTAAAATATGTTTCACCTATTTCGTTGAGGTAGATACCGGCTATTGCAACAGGGATCATTGAAACAATTATTTTCAGGACATATTTCATCTCATCATTCATCCTGAATTTTAAAGTTCCTTTGATCAGTCCGTAAATCTCGGTCCAAAGAACCAGTACAGTACTTAATACTGTTGCCCCATGTACAACAATTGAAAAATAAAAATTCGACTCTGCATCTATTCCGAAAAGGTATTTTCCAAGCTCAAGATGTCCCGAACTGCTTACAGGTAAAAACTCGGTTAGTCCCTGGAACAAGCCAAGGATTATTGCTTCAAACCAATTCATATTATGATCTATTATTTATTTTGGACGTCCTTCGGCCTTTTCATGATTGCCCAGATCTCAAAAATAAAACCTGCCAGAACAACTATCGGGGCCAGGGTAATCCGCCGGAAGCTGAAAATATCATTACTGAATTTGTCGGGGCTGGGCGATTTGCCGCCCAGCATAAGCAGGAAGCCTACTACTATAATTGCGAATCCGATAGCCAGCAGCTTATAGTTCTCGCGACCGAGTGCGAAACTCAACTTTTCTTTATTTTCGTTTTTTGTTGCCATTGTAATCAATAATATAATTTATCCTCCGAAATACTCAGATACCTGTTAACTGAGAAGAATGTAGAAATAATACTTATCAAAATCCCTGTTACCATCATTGAAACGCCCAGGAGAAGTAAAAGTTCCGTGCTTCCTGAAGAAAACATAAGAAAAAACTCCTTTTCTATCAGATAAAGCAGGCCCATCAGCAGACTCATTGCAATAAGCGAGGCAAGCAACCCGTGAAATGCACTCTGCATAAGGAAAGGTTTCCTGATAAAAGCACGTGTAGCTCCAACAAGCTGCATCGTCCTTATAAGGAACCTCCGGGAATAAACCGACAACCTGATTGTATTATTAATTATCGTAAGCGCAATCAGAAAGAGGAAGGAGCTTATAACAAGCAGGAACAGGCTTATTTTTCGAACGTTTTCATTTATCAGGAATAAAAGAGACTTCAGATAATAGACCTCTTTAACAAAAGAGTACTCAAGCACATACTTTTCAATTTTTGCAACACTGTCGGGGCTTGTATAGCCTGCATAAAGATAAACATCAATAGACGGAGGAAGGGGATTGTCGCCAATAAAGTCAACAAAATCTTCTCCAAGATCCTCTTTCATTTTCACCGCAGCCTCTTCTTTCGAAACGTACTCTGTCGATTTAACATAGAGCTTGGCATCAAGGTCTTTCTGAAGCATCCTTATGTCGGCTTCCTTTGCATCGTCGCGAAGCAAAACGGCAAAAGAAAGACTTTCACGGAAATAATCCGATAATTCCCTTGCATTGATCAGCACAAATCCAAGAACGCCAAGAAGAAAAAGAACGAGCGACAGACTTACCACAACAGTCAGGTAAGAACTCCTCAGCTTGGTCTTGGATAATCCGTTCTCTTTTTTCTTCACTCTTCTGTATTATTGTTATTAGGTATTTACTCTTCAGGCTTCGGGCTTCAGGCTTCAGGCTTCAGGCTTTTTTCTATTCCACAATAGTTACCCATCCAAACTGATCAGGCTCATCGCCTGACTGTATTGCAACAAGCTTATTATAGAGTTTCATAGTATAGGGACCAGGTTGCCCGTTTTTGCAATATTCGTATACTTTTTTGCTGTCCGGATCAAATATTGTGGATATGGGGCTAATAACAGCCGCTGTACCGCAGGCTCCTGCCTCGGTAAAGGACTCAAGTTCTTCCACAGGTACCGGCCTCCGTTCTGTCTTCATCCCGAGGCTTTCAGCAATAGTAACAAGACTCATATTTGTTATAGAATTCAATATGGATTCCGATTTTGGAGTAATGTAGGTATTGTCTTTTATCCCGAAAAAATTTGCCGGACCGCATTCGTCAATAAACTTCTTCTCCCTTGCATCAAGGAAAATTGCATTTGCATAACCTGCCTTATGTGCGTATTCAACAGCACGCAGACTTGCGGCATAGTTGCCTCCTACCTTGAATGTTCCTGTACCCAATGGAGCTGCCCTGTCATATTCCCTGCATATAAGCATGTCGACAGGTTTTATTCCACCCTTGAAATAGGGACCCACAGGGGTTACAAACAGGATAAATGTATATTCAGAAGAAGGTTTAACGCCTACTTCCGGTCCGCTCCCGTACAATAAAGGTCTGATATAAAGTGATGCTCCTGAACCGTATGGAGGAATAAATTTCCTGTTCAGATCAATAACCTTAAATACTGCCTCCCGGAACATCTCTACAGGAAAAGAAGCCATCCTTATTCCTTCTGCGGAAGATATCATCCTTTTTGCATTTTCCTCCCACCTGAAAAGTCTGACCCGTCCATCGTTGCCCATATAGGCTTTCAATCCTTCAAAAGCCTCCTGCCCGTAATGCAGAGCCGTAGAAGCAATATGGATATCAATATGTTCTGAAGAAGACACTTCGAGTTTTCCCCATTTCCCATCCTTATAAAAACACCGGATATTATAATCGGTTTTTATATAGCCGAAAGGGAGGTTTTTCCAATCAAGAGTTTCCATTATATAACTTTTAAAAGCCACGACAAAAGTACATTTTTAAAACTTATTTTACGTAAATTTTAACTGTGAAATAGTTTTAATCCTTGTATACCTTCAAAGCATCAATCTGTTCTGCAACAGAAACACTCCTCATAATACGGGCCGACGCAGTATAAAAATCATGCTCATTCAGCAATCTCAGCTGGTTATCAACCCAGGTTGCCCTGCCGGGATGGCTGCCATATTCCGTACTTTCCCTCAACAGCTTGTCTGTAAGAAATATAAAGTCAACCCGTCCAAGATAGTCGTATCTGGCATCATGAAGAATCTTGTCAGAAAGCGATTCGGGGTTGTTCGAGTGGAGATTTTTTATTATTCTGCTCACTGCAGTTACGTTTTCTCTTTCAAAGCCATAAGCAGGAAGAATCTCCTCAACAAGCCTGGTAGATTCTTCCATCGGTTTATCATAGTCGTAAATATAACCTGAAAGAAGAAAAACGGAGGCAAGTTTCAGATTTATAAACTCTTCATCCGACAGCCTCTCAGCCGATGAAAGGATCTCAACCTGGTTGCAGATGTTTTTTACAAGCCCGGAATTATGGAAATACAGGTTTGGAGATGCTTCGTCGTCGAACAGTTTTATCACCATCTCTTCGATATCCAGAAGTTTAATCCTCTGCATCCTGATAATGAATAATTTGTTGGGACTACCGTCCTCATTGCTGAGATCCGGTGCAATCCCTTCAACAAAATACATCTCAAGTTCTCCCTTGTATTTGACGGGCATTTTACCACGGTACTGGCAGGTAAAAAACTCCTTGACAAATTCATGAGTGGTTCCGGAAATATTAATTTTCCCCCCATCACCCGAAGACTCCATCCTGCTTGCCGTGTTCACTGTATCACCCCAGATGTCATACGAAAGCTTCTTCTGTCCGACAACCCCTGCGACCACAGTTCCTGTATGAATGCCTATTCTGATGTCCCAGTATTTCATCCCTTCAATCTCGGTAGTCTCCTTTATCCTGTTCATGTAGGCCATCATCTCAAGTGCCGCAAGAATAACCTCAACAGGATTGGTCCTGTTTTTTTCCGGAATTCCTCCTGCACACATATATGCATCACCAATGGTCTTTATCTTTTCTATCCTGTACTTTTCCACAACCGAATCGAAATAGAAAAAAAACTTATCAAGCTCATCAATAAGTATTTCAGGATTCATCTCCTCTGCAATCGTTGTAAAACCCTGAATATCTGAAAATAAAACTGTCACAAAATTATATTTCATCTTTGTGGCCTTACCCTTTGCCATGAGTTCATCGGCTGTATTCTTTGGAAGAACGTTGGCCAGAAGTGCCTCCGTTTTCTCCTTTTCAATTATCAGGTCTTCTGTTCTTTTATTGATTATCTGCTCGAGTGAATACTGGCTGCGCACAAAACTGAGCCTCAACTGATCAAATGTGAGCTTGATGAGTATAGCTGCAAGTAAAATGTATATTATAATCGCAGCTGGTGAAAGGTACCATTCCGGAAGAACCCGGAATACAATATCCGGAATGGTTCCCGGTTTATTATCATCTCCCCTGAAACGGGCACTGAAAGTATAGCGACCTGCAGGCAGGTTAGTGTACTCTTTCAGGCTCATGCTTCTCCAGCCGGTCCATACCCTGTCAAATCCTTTAAGAAAATACTGGTATTCAAATCCTGAATCCGGCGCTAATTCAAAACCAATGTTATTATTCCTGTGATCCAAAATAAATCTATCTTTAACCGGAATATCTGTTTGTGGTAGCAGTTTTTCAATATAATTCACTGTGTCATATTTAATTATTATGCTTTTCACCAGGGGAATCGAATCCTGTCCGTAAGAACAGAATACAACTGTTGATTCGATAAGGAGTGAAAGCAAAAACAATCTGCAGAACAAAATCAACCTTCCGGTATAGGACATAAATAACTAACTTGCTTATTGGTTATTCAAATGTAGCACAATAAACAATCAGGTCAAAAGAAAACCCTTTTTTGATTACTTTTGCATCAAACAATTAAGGAATATGAAACTAGTTTTTGCTTCCAACAACGAACACAAAATCAGGGAGATAAAAAGCATTCTGGGCGAAAACTTTAACCTCCTCAGCTTAAGTGATGTAAACATGAAAGAGGATATCCCGGAAAATGAGCCCACCCTTGAAGGAAACGCACTCGTAAAAGCAAGGCATATACATAAGGCAACAGGATTGGATGTTTTTGCAGATGATACAGGCCTTGAAGTGGAAGCCCTTAACGGGAAACCAGGAGTACATTCGGCAAGATTCGCCGGCGAAAATAAAGACCCATCGGACAACATTGTTAAGCTTCTTTCAATGCTGGGCAATAATACAAATCGCGAAGCCCGTTTCAGGACAGTCATTGCGCTGATAATGAATGATAAAGAGTACCTGTTCGAAGGGGTGGTCAAAGGAAGAATAATTACTGAAAAAAGAGGTGGCGGGGGTTTTGGCTATGATCCTGTATTCATACCTGAAGGCAAGTCTCAAACATTTGCCGAAATGGATTCTGAAGAAAAAAACCTCATTTCGCACAGGGGCAGAGCAGTTGAAAAACTTGTTCTTTTTCTGCAACAGGTATGACAGGGGTACAATAAAAATTCAATTTAATTGTTTTTCCTCAGATGAAAAAAGTTCTGTTTTTAATCCTTTTATTATCATTTCAGGCATTCCGGATTCATTGTCAGTCATCTGTTGGCCAATGGACCGATCATCTTGTATACAATACAGCAGTATCGGTGGCTGTATCAGACGATGATGTTTATGCATCAACAGGCTCTTCCGTACTTGTTTATAACAAAGAACTCGGAGAGCTCAAAAAACTGTCAAGGATAAATGGTCTGACTGAAACAGGAATCAGTTCAATCGCCTGGTCAGGTGACTATAATGCCCTGATAATAGGATATTCAAGCACCAATGTTGACATTCTGAAAGACAATATAATATTCAGCATTCCCGATATTTTCAGAAAATACATCCCGGGACGAAAAGCTATCAACAGGATAAGAACTAGCGGCAAATATGCATTTCTTGCGTGCAGCTTCGGTATTGTTGTTGCCGACCTTGAAAAAAAGGAGATCTACGACACCTGGAAACCAGGAATCGCCTCAGCCAGTACTGAGGTTTGGGACATTGCGTTTGGCAACGGCAGAATATACGCTGCAACAGGCAGCGGAGTATATTATGCCGATCTTTCTGACCCCGGTCTGGCTTATTTCGGGAACTGGAAATCAATAACTGCACTTCCTGCTCCTCAGGGCAATTATACTGCAATTGTATATTCAGGAAATACCTTATATGTCAACAGGTCAGAACTGCAGGCTGACGGGGATCAGGTATATTCCGTGGGAGAAAAAGCTTCCCTCTTCTCATACACCTCAGGCGTTTACAACAAATCATTCGACTCGTCTCCTTCAGGTTTCGTCATAGCTTCGACAACTTCAGCAAGATCCTTCAATACCGAAGGAACTCTTTTAAATACAATATCAACTTATGCCTCCGATATGTCTTCTCCCGAAATACTTCAGGCGATTCCTGACAAAGGTATTATCTGGATAGCTGATAAAAAATCAGGGCTTGTAAAGAATGAAAACCTGACCTCCTATTCATCCCTCACACTGCCGGGGCCGGCTTCAAACAACGTTATCAATATCACATCACACGATGGCAGAACCATTATAAGCGGAGGCTCTCTCACTTCAACCTGGAATAATACCTGGAGCTTACTGGAGGTTTCAATCTATACCGGCAATAAATGGTCATCGGTTGTTTCCAATAGCCTGAGGGATCCGATCAGGGCTATTGGTGATCCGGATAATCCAAACAGGTTTTTCGTCGCCACATGGGGCATGGGTCTTCTTGAATATGAAAACAACAGCCTTGTGAAACAATATAATAATGCAAATTCACCATTGCAGACCATAATTCCGGGTCAGCCATACGTAAGGATTTGCGGACTTGCCTTCGATGATAACAAGAATTTATGGATAACACAGTCAGAAGTTCCGGGCAGCATCAAGACACTTAAACCCGACGGCAACTGGATAGTAAATCCTATAAAAATTGAAGGTTCAAACGCCGGTGATCTTATAATAACTAAAACCGGAGTGAAATGGATAATTCTTCCCCGTGGTCATGGCCTTTTTGTTCTGGATGACAATAAAACGCCTGAAATCTTTAGCGATGACAGATCCAGATATCTCACTGTCAAAGATGCTGAAAACAACATCTATCCAAACATCTATTCCATTGCAGAAGATCTCGATGGCAATATCTGGGCAGGCAGCAGCCTTGGTCCGCTTGTTTACTATAACCCGGGAAAAGTATTTGATCCCGACATAATAGCATCAAGAGTTAAGATTCCGCGTAATGACGGGTCAGGCCTGGCTGATTACCTGCTGCAATCAGAATTGATAACGGCTATAGCTGTTGACGGCGCTAACAGGAAATGGCTGGGGACATCCGGATCCGGAGCATACCAGGTCTCTGCCGACGGCATAAATACAATAAAGCACTACAACGAGCTTAACAGTCCGATACTGTCAAACTCAATATCAACTCTTTCAGTTGACAATAAAACCGGAGAGGTGTGGTTCGGCACTTCAAAAGGCATTCAGTCGGTAAGAGGCGATGCCACTGCAGGAACTGAATCATTTGGAAATGTCTACGCTTTTCCCAATCCCGTAAGGGAGGAGTTTACAGGAAACGTAACAATAACAGGACTTATCCGCGACTCACAGATCAGGATAACCGATGTAAGCGGAAACCTTGTATATTCAACAGTATCTGACGGAGGTTTGGCAACCTGGGACCTGAAAACATATAATGGGAAACGCGTTTCAACTGGTGTATATCTGGTCTTTTGTGCCAGCAGCGATGGAACGCAGTCGTTTGTCACAAAAATGCTTGTAATTCACTAGTTAACTCTAAGTAATCTGTCCCTTTAATCTTTCTATCTGCAGTTGTTTGTTTACCTCCCTCAGGCTTCTGGCTGTACCCGTAAAATACTGGTGCCCCGAGATGAACTTCACCTGGATCTTATTCCAGTCGTTTAATGAACCCATCTTATTCTGGGCTTTAAGTTCCTCGAAAAGTGTGTTGGAAACGGGAATAAAATCGCTCCTGCCCAGATAATCAAGGTCAGAATCGCAAATAATACTTTCCAGAAGATTTGATGGCCGTGGGGGCAGCTTTGTTGACATAATCACAGAACATATCTTTTCAATCTGTTCCGCAGAATAACCGTATGACGGGAGCATATTACGAGCGATAACGGTACCGTGGAATTCATGGTTGTCGTATGCTATTGTATGTCCGGCATCGTGAAAAAGCCCGGCAGTCTTTAATATAAGAATCTCTTCATCGGTACAGCCTTCGGCCCATCCTATCAGCTCAACCTCGGTAACAACGTCAACAGTATGCTTTACATTATGATAATGCAGGTACCCCGGAAGTTCCTTCTCAAGTTTATCAAGAATTATCTCCTGAAGATCTGTGAATCTGATCAGGGCAAATTTTGTATGAAAAGCTCCGTTTGGTTCCATCCCGGAGCTGTTGAGCGAAAATTCAGTCTTTAACCCCTTTACCCTGAACATCTGAAGGTCGCCTTTATATTTAACCGGGAGCTTCCCGAAATATTCACATTCAAAGAACTCTTTAACGAGCTCGTAAGTCATTACGGAAATAAGAATCATCCCTCCTTCCGAAACAGCTTCAATGCGGCTGGCTGTGTTTACAGTATTTCCCTTTATATCGTAATTTATCTTTTTTTTACCCGAAATTCCGGCAGTGACCGGTCCTGTATGAATACCGGTTTTAAGGTTCCAGATCCTCTCCGCCATTCCCCTCTTGTTACTTTCGTATTTCGTCAGGAAGTTACTCATCTCAAGTGCCGACATAACAACATCAACAGGGTTTGTTATATTTTTAACAGGTATTCCGCCAGCACACATGTAAGTATCGCCAATAGTCTTTATCTTTTCGATCTTATATCTGCTGCAAATTGCATCGAATTCGAAAAGTATCTCATCGAGCTCATCCATAACATCCGATGAGTTAAGCCCTTCAATAATATTGGCAAACCCATGGATATCGGAATAAAGAACCGTCGCCATATTGAATTTCAGCGACTTAACCAGCCTTTCCTTTCCTCTTGCTTCCTTTACATTCACAGTAGTGCCTTTTTCAGTAAAGGATTTGGATTTTTGAACTTCAGCAACGAGCTTTTCATTTATCTTTTCCAGCTTCCTGATATGTTCCTCAAGTTCCTGGTTCGACTTGGAAAGTCTGACGATCCTTTTTAAAAGTTCCTCGTTCCTGATTGCTGCCATTATTATGCTGATTGATGAGTAAATATAATATTTTTATACCGTATTATTTCAATAATTGCAATGCTTGAAAAAACGAGAGGAGTAATTCTTCATCAGATAAAATATACGGACTCCGGAATTGTAGCCCGGATTTATACCAGGAAGTTCGGCCGTCAATCGTTTATTATAAAAGGAATGAGGAACAGGAAAGCAGGAAAGCACACAATCCTGTTTCAGCCCCTATTCATTCTTGACATTGAAATGAATTTCAGGCAAAATCGCGAATTGCAGATGTTAAGGGAGTTTTCGGTGGCATTCTCACCCTATGGCATCCATTCCGACATAAGGAAAAGCTGTATAGCCATTTTTCTCGGTGAGGTCCTGAACGCAGTCATCAGGGAAGAGAGCCCGCATGAAGAACTTTTTGATTATATCGAATCCTCAATAGTCTACTTTGAAAATTGCACCGAAGGTTATGCTAATTTCCATATCTCCTTTCTTGCCGGATTAAGCAGTTTCCTTGGTTTTGAACCGGCCGGGAAGGACAATGAAGACAACCGGTTCTTTGACCTTAAAGAAGGAATCTTTGTAAGTATCCCTCCCGTCCACGGGAACTATGCAAATGAGCAGGTATCCGATATACTCTCACATTTTTTCGAAGCATCTTTCGACAGTGCAGGAAAAATACCAATGAGCGGATCGATGAGATATGAAGTCCTTGAAACACTTATCGGATTTTATTCTCTTCATCTCCAGGGAATGGCAAGAATAAAGTCCCTTGACGTTCTGAAGGAAGTGTTCAGCTGATTTAAAAACTTCATATTTTATTTTTTTAATTATCTTTAAAGAGTAATCGCGTCTCACTCTATGGCAATCATTCCTTCATTAATCAACTGGCTTAATATAAAGCGCGTCAATCAGATTGAGCTCTTCAGGAAATATCCTGTCGAGACCCAGCATGAGACTCTTTTTAGCCTTCTTGGAAAAGCCGCCTCGACTGAATGGGGAAAAAAATTCGGTTTTTCATCAATAAAATCTGTGAATGAGTACCAATCGAGGTTGCCAGTGCAAACCTACGAAGAAATAATACCCTTTGTCGAAAGATTAAGGAAGGGAGAAGTGAACCTTTTATGGCCCGGGGAGATAAAATGGTTTGCAAAATCATCGGGCACAACCTCCACAAAAAGCAAATTCATACCCATGAGTTCGGAAGCACTCCGGGACTGCCACTACAGGGCAGCCAAGGATATCCTTATTCTTTATACCTTACAGAGGCCTGAAACCGGAATCTTTTCAGGCAAATGTCTGACTCTCGGTGGCAGTCACAAGATGAACCAGTTCAGTAATGATTCGCTTTACGGCGACCTGTCGGCAATACTCATTGAGAATGCACCTTCCTGGGTCGAGATTATAAGAACGCCCAGGCAAAAGATTGCTCTTATGGAGGATTTTGAAGAAAAGCTTAATCTCATCACCCTGACGACTGTTAATGAGAATGTCACAAATATATCAGGAGTTCCTTCCTGGTACCTTGTTCTCATAAAACAAATTCTGGCTCATACCGGAAAGAAAAGCCTGCTGGAGGTCTGGCCAAACCTTGAAGTATTTTTCCATGGGGGAATTTGCTTTACTCCCTACCGCAGCCAGTACAGGGAACTAATTCCGGGCGATCAGATGCAATACATGGAAACATATAATGCTTCAGAAGGTTTTTTCGGCATTCAGGACGATCTTTCAAGTTCCGACATGCTCCTGATGCTCGATTATGGCATATTCTATGAATTCATACCAGCCGATAAAGTTAGTTCCGCTTCTCCTCCTGTTTATACAATCGGTGAGGTTCAAAAAGGTGTAAACTATGCGATTGTTATCTCTACCAACGGAGGTCTGTGGCGGTACATGATCGGCGATACAATCGTCTTTACCTGCCTTTCACCTTTCCGGTTCATGATCTCGGGACGTACAAAACATTTCATTAATGTTTTCGGTGAGGAAGTTATAGCCGACAATGCCAACCGTGCAACCGAGGCAGCATGTCAGGCAACCGGGGCTGTAATTTCGGAATATACAGCCGGGCCTGTATTCATGAGTACAAAATCAAAGGGATCACACGAATGGATCATCGAATTCGCGAAAGAACCGCCCGACCTGAACCTGTTTACAAAAATTCTCGATGAAAATCTGAAATCGGTTAATTCCGATTATGAAGCTAAACGGTACAAAGATCTGAACCTCGTACTTCCGGTTGTAAGGTCAGTTCCAAAAGGGACCTTCAATAACTGGCTAAAGGCAAAAAATAAACTGGGAGGACAGAACAAAGTACCAAGGCTTTCAAATTCAAGAGAATTTATAGAGGATCTATATATTATTGCCGGAATTTAGAAGTTCGAAGTGTCTGAAGTTCGGATTGTCAAGAGTTAAAAACAACTTTAGACACTCAAGGCACTTTAGACACTTTAGACACTTCTTTCACTTTCTTCTCGCCAATTTTTACTATTTTTAACTCTCCAAAGTAAAACTCAAACCGATGCATATAGCAATCGCAGGAAATATAGGATCCGGAAAAACAACACTGGCAGGTTTGCTGGCAAAACACTACGGATGGGTTGCTCATTATGAAGATGTTGACGATAATCCCTACCTCAATGACTTTTATGAGGACATGCAGCGCTGGTCGTTTAACCTGCAGATATATTTTCTCAATTCACGCTTCCGACAGATCCTCGAAATTAAAAAATCGGAGAAGACCATTGTCCAGGACCGGACGATATACGAGGATGCTTACATATTTGCTCCCAACCTTCACGCGATGGGATTAATGTCGACCCGCGACTTCGACAACTATTCAATGCTTTTCGAGATCATGAGCTCACTGGTGAAACCTCCCGATCTCCTGCTTTATCTCAGGGCTTCTGTTCCTACTCTCGTAAACCAGATCCAGAAAAGGGGAAGGGAATATGAAAGTTCAATCAGGATAGACTATTTAAAAAGGTTAAATGAGAGGTATGAGGCTTGGATGGCATCATATACCCTCGGAAAGGTACTGATCATAGAGGCCGATCACTATAACTTTCCCAATAACAATGACCACCTCAGCGAAGTAATTGACAAAATAAACGCTGAACTTCACGGGCTGTTTTAGAATACCAGAAAAATCGTCAAAAGCCCTCCGTGTAACTCTGTGCAATCTCAGTGGACTCTGTGTAAGTTCTTAATTTTTTGTTACACAGAGAGACACAGAGAAGACACAGAGAGACACAGAGAAAGCCTCTTAATCAGAACTATTTCACTTCAGCCTTCGACGCCGGTGTCAGTGCTACCTGAACATAACTCCCTGTATTGAGATATTTCCCTGCAGTAGTTTTAATATCCGACTGAGTAACTGAATTGATGATTGCCTTGTATTCATCAAGCGAGATAAGCTTGTCGTCCTGAAGAAAGTGATTCTGAAGCAAAGACAACCAGAAACCATTCTCTTTGACCTTTGTTTCACGATCGCGGATAAGAGTCTCCTTAACCTTGTTTAGATCTGTCTCGGTAGGTCCATCCTTTCTAATTTTTCCCATCTCGGTCAAAACAGTTTGTGACAGTTTTGTGATGTTATCAGGACTGCATCCCCACATCGACTGGATCGTATACTTTGGCTTTGGATATTTTGAAGCGCTGCCGCTAACGCTGACTCCGTAAACACCTCCCTGGTCTTCGCGCATCGACTCCCTGCATTTTATAGCGAGTATGTTCATCAGCATTGCGAAAGTCTGCCGATCCTTGTCATTCCATTTGAAATCACCCTTCCATATCATTGCCACCTGGCTCTGTGGTTCCGAGTTCTTAGGAACTTCAACTACCTTTAACCCTTTGGGAAATCCGGGTGTAACATCCTTCCAAATCTCCTTTCTTCCAATCGAAGGCAGTCCTCCGATATACTTCTCGAGGAGAGGAATTACATCTTCAACCTTAAAATTACCTACCATGAGATATGTGAAATCGCTCGCATCGGCAAAACGGTCTTTAAAGATGCTGATTGATCTGTCGAGATTGACCTGGTCCAGCTGAGCTTCGGTCGGTATAGCTATTACCCTGGGGTTATTAAGTGAAATAATTTTCGAAAGAGTATCCTGGAAAATAACCTGTGGATTAGTCCTCATAGGTTTTATCATGTTTTTCATGCGCGACATGTAGGCATTGAAAGCGCTTTCGTCTTTGCGGATTTTAGTGAAATAGAGATAATTGAGCTGAAGCATCGTTTCAATATCTTTCGGTGAGCAGCTGCCGTTAACTCCTTCTCTAAGATCGGATATGTAAGGTGCCAGTTTTGCTGTATTTCCCGAAAGTTTTTTCTGCAGACCGGTAAAATCATAGTCACCGAGTCCACTCTGGGTAATTATTTGGGTGGCAAGCGAAGCAGACATGATTTCGGCATCGGGATAAAGTGAAGATCCTCCGGGACTGAATGCGCCTAACAGTATCTCATCATTCTTGAAGTCGGTTGATTTAAGTATCATCTTTACACCGTTCCCGAATGTAAGCTCAGTATAACCAAACGCCGGTGCTTCGGTCCTCTTAACGACTTTTGTTGCAACAGGAATGGCAGCAAGCAGGGGCGCATCCGATACTTTGTCGACATAGGCTTCGATCTTTTTAGCCTTTACTGAATTGATAATATCCTTAACCTGATCCTCTGTAGGAACTCTTACCCCCTCTTTTTCCTGGGCAGTAATGAGTACAGCTATGTTATCTTCAGTGGTCCAGGTTTTTCCAACACTATTTATCTCCTCAAGGGAAATACCCGGAAGATATTCCTTTGTAATTTCAAACTCCTTTACAATACCGGGAATGCATTCCTTGTCGAGGTAGTTCCTGACATATTCATCGGCATATGATCGTGATTCAGTTTTATCTGATTCTTTAGCCATTTTTTCATAATTCGAAAGGACATTCTTTTTTTCCCGTTCCAGTTCTGTTGGAGTGAACCCAAACTGACGTACCCTTTCATTCTCAGTGAGAATTACTTCAATGCTTTTCTCCATCTGGTTTTCCTTCGCACCAGTCGCTAATTGATAAACATCAACCGACCTGCCAATGAATGAACCATATCCTGAATAACCGTACATATATGGAGATTCAGGTTTCTGGGCAATTTCCTGGAGGCGGTTATTCAGCATACCCGAATATAAAGTCCTCAAAAGCTGGCTCCGGTAGTCTCCGAAAGTAACATTATCCGATTTGGGATGCTTGAAGAATATTGTTGCAGAAAACCCTGAAGCCTCCTTGTCGGTGACAACACTGATAAGCGGCTCCTTATTCCCGGGAATAGGAAATTCAACACGGGCCGGGGCATTTACTGATTTGGGAATAGCATTGAAATACTCCTTTACCTTTTGCTCTGCAAGGGCAGGATCAATATCGCCGACAACTACAACAGCCATAAGATCAGGCCTGTACCACGATTTATAAAAAGCCTTCAGAGTGTCATACGGAAAACTCTTTATCACCTCAACTTTGCCGATTGGAAGCCTTTGTGCATACTTTGAGTCTTTTAAAAGTACAGGAATGAATTTCTGCATCATACGCTCATCGGCTCCGAGACCTAATCTCCATTCTTCGGTAATGACGCCTCTTTCCTTGTCAATCTCGGCATCATCCATACTCACCTGGTAAGCCCAGTCAGACAATACCATAAATCCCCTGTTTATCCAAAGAATACTGTCAGTGGGTACCTTAAGCATATAAACTGTCTGATCGAAACTTGTTCCGGCATTTAGTTCAGCGCCGAACTTTACTCCCATCTCCTCAAGCATGTTGATTATTTTATTGCTTGGGAAATTTTTGGTGCCGTTGAAACACATATGTTCAACAAAGTGAGCCAGACCTTGTTGTCCGTCAGTCTCACACACAGAACCGGCATTTACTGCAAGCCTTAACTCAACCCTCTTCTCAGGTTTCTTGTTTTGCTTGATGTAATAGGTGATGCCATTATCCAGCTTGCCAATCTTAATTGCAGGGTCGGCCGGAATCGGCTTTGAAAGAACCGGGATTTGAGCAGTAAGAGACGAAAGCACAAATCCGCATAAAAGAATTGTAGTCAGAAACTTTAAATTTTTCATAGCACTGATTTTAGGAACAATTTAGGTTGTACAAATTTTACACATATTTTTCCGATATGTTATTTTCATTCAGAAAAGGAATAAATTAAACAAGACATAACGGGTATAAAAAGTAAATTTAAACATAAATTGGCAAACTCACAATTGAATTGTAAATATCAGCTTCATGCATGCAATATCTTTATGAGCTAAACATGGGATTTAATATTTCTTTAGATATTTTTAACCCTTATGTGAATGACCTTTAAAAAATAAAATTTGTACCTTTCTTAACTTTTAAAATCAAATAAAAATGAGTTCTGACAGAAGAAATTTCATAAAAACGGCATCGGTATTTGCAGCTGGTAGCTTCATCCCCATGGAGGCGCTACTTGCTTCGAGGTCATCAGTTTCACCAAACGATAAAATTCAGGTAGGTCTGATCGGAGCAAACGGAATGGGTTTCAGCGACCTGACATCATTCTTATTGAATCCGGAAATTGAATGCGTTGCTTTGTGCGATATCGACAGGAACGTCCTTAACAAGAGGACCGATGATCTGGTAAAGCTTGGTTTTCCAAGGCCAAAGCTCTATGTCGATTACCGTAAAATGCTTGAAAATAAAGATATTGACGTTGCAATAATCGGAACACCCGACCATTGGCATTGCCTCATCCTCGTCGATGCCCTTGAAGCGGGAAAGCATGCATACGTCGAAAAGCCCATTGGAAATTCAATAGCCGAAATCAACATCATGCAGAAAGCCGTCAACAAACATGGCAAACTCGTACAGGTTGGACAATGGCAACGCAGCCAACCACATTTCGTTGATGCGGTGAATTATATTAAATCAGGCAAGCTTGGCCGGATTCGCACCTGCAAAGCCTGGTCGTATGTCGACTGGAAAGGCCCGGTTCCTAAAGTTCCCGATGCTCCTGTCCCCGAAGGTGTTGATTATGACATGTGGCTGGGACCGGCTTCAAAACGTCCTTTCAATAAGAACAGGTTTCACTTTACTTTCAGATGGTACTGGGATTATGCAGGAGGGCTTATGACCGACTGGGGAGTTCATCTTATCGACTATATTTTATACGGTATGGGGAAATCAGTTCCCGAATCAGTTATGGCTATAGGCGGGAAATACGCTTTCCCCGACGATGACATGCAGACCCCCGATACAATGACTGCCGTGTACGATTTTAAGGATTTCACCATGATCTGGGAACAGACCATTGGCATTGGGCTTGGAAACTGGAAGAGACCGCACGGAATGTCATACATAGGTGAAAACGGAACACTCGTTCTCGATCGCAATGGTTGGGAGGTCGTCCCCGAAAAAAATAAGATCGAAGCGCTTCCGGTCCAGAAAAACGTGGGAGTAGGCCTCGACATTCATGTAAGAAACTTCCTCGACTGCCTGAAGAACAATACACCACAAAAACTGAACGCAGGCATTGATGTAGGAAGAGATGTCGCACTTGTAGCCCAGATGGGAAATATTGCCTACCGAACAGGAGAAAAGGTATATTGGGACAATTCAAAACAGCTGTTCAAAACCGATACGGCAAATAAACTCATTGTTCCGGAATACCACAACGGCTGGGCTCTGCCAAAGTATTGATTATTTAAATGCTAAATATCCTGCTCGTCAGATTGAATTTTCGCTTGATTATTCAGTCTTTAACCTTTGCTTTACTGAATCGGCTGTTATATACATCATAAAGAAACCCCGTCTCGGAGCAGATTGCTATCCTGTAGTCGCCAGCGGGAAGATCTTCAAGGGCAAAACGACAGTCAACTTTAAGTGTATCACCTACATTTAATACAGAAATTCCTTGTGGCAATCCGAGGTTCATCTTCGCCTCCCTTAAACCGTTTTTCAGGAAAGCGATCTGAAAAACAACCGGGAGCACCGGGTGGTTGAACCTGACAGGGAAAGGGTATGGATTGTAAATATTCAGGTGAATGACATTTTCACTGTTTCGTCTGAAATCATAACTATCGCTGTCAAGAATAACTCCTTCCTTCTGAAACGATTGAAAATCGCTGATCCCGGTGACATAGACAGAGTCTCCTACCGGGAATTTCTCCTTCGTGAAATTCCCGGTAATGTAATCGTTAAGATAATGCGGTACGTATAAAACATCCCTGCCGTGAACCTGCTCTTCGAAATTCCAGATATCATACTGGTTCTTGCGGTAATTGAGGTTATTAAGTGTCGTGGCCATCTTACCTGTATAAAAGGTATATTCCGAGGGATCCTGATATGAATTTGTGAATATCACCGGGCGTTCTCCCGCAATATTACCGATCTCTGTTGCCCATTTTTCATTATTATGATACTCTTTCTTCAGGTAGCCTACAGGCAAAAAATCAAACATGAAAGCTGCTCTTGAAAACAGGATGAGAGGAATGAAAAATATTGCCACACGTTTTAAATAGAGACCGGTTCCGGAACTTAACTCAGTATTGTTGAACAGAATTATGATCATGGGGATACCTATAACCGCAGTCCATTGGGGTTCGATATGATAGCGGAAACTCTGGGCCAGAAAAAACATTACAAAACCGGTAATAATGAATTTCAAACCTCTGTCAAAAATGCCCGTTTGTTTTTTAATTAACACCAGCCACAGTGCTAGTGGGAAAATAAACGGATTGTGAATAAGAAACAGGTTAAGAATGTACTCAGGAATATTACCCGGATTAAAACCTCCAACCCTTTCGATCAGGTGATATTTAAACGACGGAAAACCGTTAGCGTATTGCCAGTAAATGTGCGGTGAAAAAATCATCAGCGCAAATATTGAAGCCAGCCAGAACCTGCCACTCTTAAGGAGTCTTAAGTTGGAAAAGATAATCAGGATGATGACGAGTGCACCGTGGTACTTGCTATAAACCAGCGCTGCCATCGCCAATCCCAGAAAGAGAGTATTTTTGAAATTCTCTTGACTGATAAACCTTTTATAGGTTAGAAGAAAAATTGAGGAAAATAACAGGAGGGGCGAATCGGGAGTGGCAATAAATCCAAAAATGTTAAAGACCGGCAGAATAACAACGAGAAGTACAAAAACTGTCACGCTGTTTTCCTTTTCCCTCTGTCCTTTGTCAGATAGCGACCAGATTATTGCGAGGGCGGCAAGTTCACTTATCACTGTTACCAGGCGGACGCCAAGTTCATTATGGAACAGGGCATAACCTGCCTTGATCATGAGGGCAATCATCGGAGGATGGTCAAAATATCCCCACGCAAGATATTTTGAGTACATCCAGTAATAAGCCTCATCATTATTCAGCGGGGTAAGCGAAGCCTGAATAAGGTTAATAACAGCCCATACAACAATGAACAACCTGAAGATTATTGCAGCCCGACCGGTTGTCAGTTGTTTCATTCTCCGGTTAAAATTGACTCGATCTGCTTTAGCTCATCTTCACTGAAAGCCAGATTTTCAAGGGCTTTAAGATTATCATCAAGCTGAGCAGCACTGCTTACTCCAACAAGTACCGAGGTTATTCTCTGGTCTTTCAGAAGCCAGGCTATTGCCATTTCGGCAAGGGTCTGGTTCCTTCCGGAAGCTATCTTATCGAGTTTTCCTGCCTTTAAAATTCTTTGTTCTGTCACATCCTCCATCTTCAAAAAGCCGGTAGGTTTAAATGCCCTCGAGTCCTCAGGTATTCCTTTGAGATATTTATTGGTCAGAAGTCCCTGGGCCAGGGGAGAAAAGGGGATGCACCCCATACCAGTATCTTCAAGTGCATCAAGAAGTCCATTTTCGACCCATCTGTTAAACATCGAATATACTGGCTGGTGAATGAGACAATTTACACCCATGCTCTTGAGAATTCCTGCTGCTTCGCGAGTAGTTTCGGCAGGGTAGCTCGAAATACCTGCATATAATGCCTTTCCCTGGTGCACAGCCTGAGCCAGTGCACCCATTGTTTCTTCCAGCGGAGTGTCGGGATCAGGACGATGGGAATAGAAGATATCGACGTATTCGAGCTGCATCCGTTTAAGGCTCTGGTCGAGGCTTGCCAGAAGGTATTTCCTCGACCCGAAATTCCCGTATGGCCCGGGCCACATCTCCCACCCCGCCTTCGTAGAGATGATTAGTTCATCCCTAAGGCTTACAAAATCCTTCTTCATAATAATCCCGAAATTCTCCTCAGCCGAACCCGGAGGCGGACCGTAATTATTGGCAAGGTCAAAATGGGTTATCCCGGCATCAAATGCTTTCCACAGGATCTTACGGAAATTCTCAAAAACATCGACACCTCCGAAATTGTGCCATAAACCCAATGAGATCTCGGGAAGCAGTATCCCGCTTTTCCCGCATCTGCGATAATTCATCTTTTCGTACCGTTCTTTTAAAGGATTATAAATCATGGTATAAGAGGTATTTAAAATTATTTTTGATCTAATCAACCGATAACATGTCATTTATAACCCGTAGTAACTCATAAATTCTGTTATCTTATGTAAAGTTAAATAAATATACAAAGCGGGAGCTCCTAACTTCAAATTATGCTTTAAAAGATTTTAAGGGCAGGAGTAAAAAAGGAGAAAAAACAATTGTAAATCCTATCTGTCAAAGCAGAATTAAACTGATTATATCAAATCCATACTAAAATCTAAATTTTCGGTAAAAAATTACAATCATTCAAATATTTTATCTAAATCGCATCTTGAAATTGCAGGTTCTTTACAGGAATGGCAAAAGGGGTAAATTTATTTTTTCTATAACTTTTTTTATGGCAGAAGATTTCGAAAGTCACGCAGGAATCAGCCATAAAAATGCAGATATACTATTGAATCCTTAAAGTCCATTTCATAATAAACCACTGGCAATCAGACCGTTTTTCGTCCTCAAATTGGATAATCCGAAATGGAGAGATCTCTAATTAATTAATGGTTTATGAATAATAAGAGCGAGACTAATGAAGAGTTGATCCTCAAATTAAGCGAACTTCAGCAGAGATATGATTCATTAATAGCCTTGAACCAGAAATCTGCCAAAACTTCTCCTGATGAAACTGAAAAAGCTTATTCATTTAACATTTCCATGCTTGAACTGGCGGTTAATTCATCAAATATGGCCTGGTGGGAAATGGACATTGATACAGGAAATGTAAGGTTTAACCACCTGAAGACTGATATGCTCGGGTACTCTGCCGAAAGGTTCAAACATTTCAGTGATTTCACCAGTCTGCTTCATCCGGAAGATTATAATTCAGCCATGAATGCAATGCACGATCACCTTGCAGGTCACGCACTCACCTATGATACAGAGTACAGGATCTTAACTTCTTCGGGAGAATACAAATGGTTTCATGACATAGGTGCTTCGGTAAAAAATGAGACAGGAGAGGGACCTGCCAAAGTAGTCGGATTCGTTATGGATATTACAAAACGGAAACAGGCTGACCTTGAAATCCTAAGGCAAAAAAATGAAGAACTCCGCAAACTGTCATTGGTGGTGCAGCAAAGTCCAACCAGTATTGATATTACCGATACTTCAGGGATTATTGAATACGTAAATCCAAAAGCTTCTGAAACTTCAGGTTATAATTACGATGAACTCATAGGGAAGAAGCTAAGTATACTAAAGTCGGGAGAAACTACCGACCAGGAATATAAGGTCCTTTGGGAAACAATCAGTTCCGGAAAGGAATGGCATGGTATTTTTCACAATAAAAAGAAAAACGGAGAACTCTATTGGGAATCTGCCACCATTTTCCCGATTTTTGACGAAAACGGGAAAATAAGAAATTATGTTGGCATTAAGGAAGACATTACCACCAGCCAACAAACAATGGAGTTGCTGAGAGAGCGTGAAAACATTCTTCAGGCAATTACCAAATCGGCCCACGATGCCATTATTATGCTCGATAATAATGGCAATATCACATTCTGGAATGATGCTGCAATAGCAATTTTCGGTTATCAGCAGGAAGAGGTACTGGGGAAAAACCTGCACTCCTTCCTTGCTCCTGATCCGTTTCTGGAAATTCACACGAAGGCATTTCCCCTTTTTCAGCAAACAGGGAAAGGTGGCGCAATAGGGAAAACATTTGAAGTGTCTGCAAAACGAAAGGATGGTTTGGAATTCCCGATAGAACTTTCATTATCGGCGGTTAAACTACAGGACAAATGGTATTCAATCGGAATAATTCATGACATCACAAACAGGAAAAGAGCCGAAAATGCACTAAAGGTAAGTGAAGAAAAGTACAGGAAAATATTTGAGAGCGTAAGGGATGTTTATATTCAAACCAACAAGGAGGATCTTATAGTCGAAGTAAGTCCCTCAGTAGACCGGTTATTTCAGTATTCGAGGGAAGAACTGATTGGAACTCATCTATCGGATCTTTATTTTGATCCTGCCATGAGTCAGATTCTTCATCATGAATTGTCTGAAAAAGGAGAAGTCCTGAATTTTGAATTACTCATGAAGATAAAACATAACAAAGCTGTCTGGGTATCATTAAATGCGAATCATCATTATGACAATGATGGCAATATTAGAGGATTTGAGGGAATTTTCCGTGATATAGACGAGCGTAAACGATCAGATGAAGCTATCAGAAAGCAGGCCGAACTTCTGAACCTTGCCCACGACATCATTATTGTGAAGGACATGGATTTCAGAATAACTTACTGGAATAAGGGTGCCACCCTGAGATACGGATGGACCAGCGAAGAGGTACTAGGGAAAAAAATGGGTGAAATTTCAGGGACTATCTTCCCTGTTCCTGTTGAAACGATTAAAACAGCACTGTTAAATGAAGGCTCTTGGGATGGAGAAATAATACAAACCAGAAAAGACGGTTCAGAAATAATTATGGAAAGCAGGTGGCAGCTTCACAAGGATGACGAAAACCATCCTCATTCTATTTTTGAGATCAATTACGAGATTACAGAACGCAAACAGGTTGAGAATAAATTAAGGGAACAAAGATACCGGCTCGAAAGCGTAATAGAGGGCACCAATGTCGGAACCTGGGAATGGAATGTACAAACCGGAGAAACAGTATTAAATGAGAGATGGGCTGAAATAGTCGGATATACTCTTAACGATCTCGGTCCGATAAGCGTAAAAACCTGGAATGCCCTCCTTCATCCTGAGGATTTAATTAAGAGTGAGGAACAATTGAAACAAGTCTTTGGGGGAGTTCTTAAGCATCTCGACATCAATTGCCGGGTGAAACACCGGAACGGAAACTGGATCTGGGCTCACGACAGGGGAAAGGTAATCGAATGGACTTCAGACTGTAAACCGCTTCGGATGGCAGGTACACGTGCTGACATCACCGAAAAAATAAAGGCAGAAGAGGATCTTCGTTCGACAGAGAAGTTTTATCGCGATATCTTTAACAAAAACAGTGCTGTTAAATTAATAGTCAATCCGGTAACAGGTGATATTTTCGATGCCAATCTCGCTGCTTCCCGGTTTTATGGTTACCCCCTGGAAAAATTGAAATCGATGACAATCTTCGATTTAAATACCCTGCCTTCCGACCAGATTCTCATAAAACTATCAGAAGCCTTTGAAAGGAAACAGGATTTTATAAGTTTCAACCATCTTCTTGCAAATGGTGAGGTCCGAAGTGTTGAAGTATATTCAAGCCCTATAGAAATCGGAAGTCAAACGCTGCTTCATTCCATCATTCACGATGTCAGTGAGCGCAAACTTGCAGAAAAAGCTTTAAAGGAAAGTGAAGCAACCTTACGCGAAATAAATGCAACTAAGGATAAATTCTTTTCAATAATAGCCCACGACCTCAGAAATCCTTTGAGTGCAATTTTAGGATTGCTAAACATCCTTATAAGTGAATACGGTAAATTCGACCGCGAAAAAATTGAGAAAATGCTTGTCATGCTAGCCGAACAGTCGAAACTAACATTTTCCCTTCTTGAAAACCTCCTTCTGTGGTCAAGATCCCAATCAGGCAGAATGGAAATAAATCCTTCAATGATAAATCTGCATAGTTTAGTAAAGGAAAATTTTTCATTATTAAACAGCCAGTCGGAGAACAAAAAACAAAAACTTGTAATATCTGTTCCCGATCCCTGCATTGCTTTTGCCGACGAAACAATGATTAATACCGTTTTGAGAAACCTTTTATCAAATGCGGTTAAATTTACTCCTCATGGCGGTACTATATTAGTTTCTGCTTCTGAAATAAATAATTATGTTGAAATATCAGTCACTGATACAGGTGTGGGTATACCAGAAAACAAACTGGAAAGTATTTTCAGGATTGACAGCAAATTAAGTACTCCCGGAACTGACAAGGAATCAGGAACAGGACTGGGTTTAATACTATGCAAGGAATTTGTAGAAAAGAATAATGGCAAAATAACGATGACCAGTACCCCCGGAAAGGGCAGCACATTCAGTTTCAAGATCCCTGTAGGCTACTAATGCATGTTATTCTGCTGCTTATTGCCGCAATTCAGTTGAATCATTGCAAGCAGTTCATCCTCATTAACGGGTTTCGATATGAAATCATTGCAGCCGGCTTCGAGTGCCAGGGTCCTTTCTCCTGCCATTACAAACGCTGTCTGGGCAATAACAATAACATTTTCGTTAAACTGACGAATTTGTTTTGTGGCTTCCAGTCCGTCCATCCCTGGCATCCGTATATCCATCAGGATCAAATCTATATCCGGATTATTACGGAATTTTTCTACAGCCTCTATCCCGTTTTTGGCAATAATGGTTCTTTTGCTGATTTTTCTGATCATCTGTTCAAGCAAAATTGATGAAATTTCATCATCCTCCGCAATCAGAATATTAAGATTTAAATTATTACTTCCCGATTCCCTTTCAGTAACAAATATTTCCCGTGCTAATTTTTGGTTAGTCTCAATGCTACAAGGTATAGTGAAATAAAATGATGATCCTTTCCCATATTCACTTTCCGCCCATATTCTTCCTCCAAGCATCTCAACATAGGATTTTGCAATTGATAATCCAAGACCCACTCCCTCTCTGGCTTCCCGGTCATATATATCAGCTTTAATAAACCGGTCAAAAACTGCCACCAGGCGGTCGGCAGGAATTCCTATGCCTGTGTCAGTAACAAAAAAGAGAAGCTCCTGAGTTTCATCTTCAGGTTCCTGCTGATAATCTGATTCATCGAACGATTTCCTTATTACAAGCGAATATCCGAATTCTATAGACCCTGCATCGGTGTATTTTATTGAATTATCAACAAGGCTTGTCAGGATTTCATTTAGCTTTTCCTTGTCGGTTTTAATGACGGCCTCCCCCTGGGGCAGACCTGTTTTATATGACAATTTTAGTTTTTTATCTTCTGCATTGGATTTAAGGAGCTTATAGACTGATTCAACCTCCTCGTTTATATTAACCTCCATTAATCTTACATCAATTAATCCTGATTCTATTTTTGAGATGTCCACAATCTGATTAATTACGTTAAGCAAACGGTCGCCGCTCTTATGAATCAGGCTGATATACTCATCCCTGTCTTCCTTGCTCAATCCTGATTCACCCAGGAGGTATGAAAACCCAAGAATGCCATTCATCGGGGTACGGATTTCATGGCTCAGATTTGCCAGGAAGGATGTTTTTAACCTGTCACTCTCTTCAGCCTTTATCTTGGATTTCAGTAACTCCTGGCTTTCCTTCTTTAATAACGACTGAAGCTCCCTTTCCTTCAAAAATGACTGGTTAAGGTGATTAACAAGAGAGCCGGCCGACAAAACTGCAAGTGTATTGAAAACAATCAAATTCAACCCGACACCTACGCCTGCTGCCAAATTATAGACCGAAAACAATTTCAAATTAAGTGATTCTACTGGAAGAATTATCAATAATGAGAAATAGATGATTGCATTTATTAAAACAGCAATAAAACCGTTCTTTTTTCCTTCGAACAGAGTTATCATTACCGACAGGCAAATAAGAATAATAAAACCGGGCCCTTCGGCTCCCAGATATACAATCAGGATGACTGACAGTAAATAAAAAACCGTTGAGAAAATATTTTTCCTGACCCTTATACTTGTATTCCTGCTGAAAAAAATGAAAGTTAAAATCAGCATGCCAACGCTATCCGACAGCGCTACTATGAACTGATCTACTTTCACCGCTACGATTACACTCGGAATATAAGTCAAAAAACAAAGCGGAAAAGCCAGAAGCAAAATAGTAACGAACAACTTGTCCCTGAGATATGGCAACCCCTCCTCCCTGTTGATGTCAGGAGAGAAATAATGATCGAGATAAAACTGCACATACTTATCCCAAAGATTTAGAATGGTCCTTTGCATATGTTCCCCTAAATAATAAATAATTATACTTTTCAAAAATAAACTATTAGTTTAATTTTGAAAGAAGCCTTCACATATTTATTCCCTGATTTGCATTTTTTTAGGGCCAGTTCGTTGCCTCACAACAAGAACCTGTTCATAACTATGATTTATCAATGAATTCTCATTTTAACTTTTTGAGTGACGGTAATAAAAGCCTGTCGCCAGAGATTCCAACCTGAGAGATAGCTGAAAGATTGCTGAAACTTATCAATCGCCTCAGCATGTGTAAATAAAAAAAAATGGAGATAACTTTCATTATCTCCATGTTTTTGCTCCCCAGGTAATCCCGAGTACTCGGGACGAACTTACGACCCACGGATTAATCCCGAGGCCTCGGGATTGCTCTAACCAACTATCGCTTTTTTAATACATTTTCTACAAGCGAGTGGAAATAAGAAGGATTATCTTTCTCCGAAATCAACTTTTCCAAAAATGTCCTGCTCTTCTGATTTTTCAAAAACCTTTCCACAACCAGAGCCTCTCCTCTATTTTCAGACACTTCGAAAAACAGTTTCAGTTCCCAGGGGAGATGCTTAACAGTGTACTTATTTTCTCTGGAAGGATCATTGTGCTCCCCAATACGCCTGACTAAATCGGAAGTCATCCCAGTGTAGTACTTATCTGACTTTGTGCTGTATATGATATAGATATAAAACATAGCAGCAAAATAAAAGGAGACAATTTTCATTATCTCCTTATTTTGCTCCCCAGGTAATCCCGAGTACTCGGGACGAACTTACGACCCACGGATTAATCCCGAGGCCTCG
>CAIMVD010000152.1 GCA_903844815.1 uncultured Bacteroidota bacterium
CGACGTGAAATGAGTGTAATACTTAAACGACAGGCCGTAATGGCCTATATTATCTGTGGAATAAACAGCCTTAGCCATTGACCGCAGAGCCAGCGTTTCAATAATATTCTGTTCCTTCTTACCGGCGACCGATTTAAGAAGCTTATTCATAGCCTTTGGAAGAGACGTCTTCTCATCATTGATAAGCTTGTAACCGAAACGGGTAATAAAGTGGCTGAAGTTGCTGATTTTTTCAGGATCGGGGGTGTCGTGAATCCTGTAAACAAAGGTCTTGCCCTTAAGCTTCTTCCCGACATATTCAGCGACCCTTTTATTTGCAAGGAGCATAAACTCCTCAATAAGCTGGTTTGCGGTTCCCATCTCACGAAACTTTATGCCAAGAGGTTTACCCAGTTCGTCGAGATCGAATTTCACCTCTATCTTTTCAAACACAAAGGCACCTGAGGCGAATCTTTTTGTCCTGAGCTGCTGGGCAAGCCTGTGAAGCAGCAGAACTTCATCTTTAAGGGGACCATCGCCTGTATCGATTACCAGCTGCGCGTCGCCATACGAGAACCTTTTATCCGATCTTATTATAGTCCTTCCGAACCATTCGGTTATTATTTCCGATTTGTCGTTAAGCTCAAATACTGCAGAATAGGTAAGCTTGTCCTCATCAGGGTTCAGTGAACAGATATGATTCGACAGCCTTTCAGGAAGCATTGGAACCACCCTGTCGACCAGGTAAATGGATGTGGCTCTCTGTTTAGCCTCCTCCTCCACCAGCGAACCCGGCCTGACATAATAGGTAACATCTGCAATATGTACTCCCACCTCCCAGTTACCGTTATCAAGTTGTTTGAGTGAAAGAGCATCGTCAAAGTCCTTTGCATCGGCAGGGTCGATAGTTATTGTAGTTATGTTCCTGAAGTCGCGACGATTCTTAATTTCACTTTCGCTTATCTCTGCTGAGATTTTTTCCGCATCAGCCTCCACTTCTTCAGTAAAATTATAAGGGAGTTCAAATTCTGCAAGGATTGCATGGATCTCTGTCTCATTAAGTCCCGGGTAACCAAGGACATTAATGATCTCTGCAACCGGGTTCTTCGATTTGGGATCCCAGTCTACGACCCTGGCAACAGCCTTTTGACCCTGCAAAGCACCGTTAAGCTTCGAAGAAGGAATAAAGAGGTCGAAGGGCATATTTTTATTGTCGGGGATAAGAAAGGCAAAGTTGGGCATGATCTCAATTGTTCCGACGAAGGAGGTTCTCCACCGTTCGATGATCTCAACAACTTCACCCTCGGGACGGGCTCCCTTGCGTTTTGCATAGAGCGATACTTTTACCTTATCTCCGTGAAGAGCCGTTTTAAGGTTTTTGGCAGAGACAAAGACGTCATCGTCCAGATCATCGGTAGAAATAAACCCGTATCCCATCCTTGTCATATCGACAGTTCCTATAATAGTCCCCCTGCTTTGTTTCACCTTGTATTTACCATGATCGACCTCCTTAACTGCGCCTTTTTTTGCAAGATCCTTCAGGATATCGGATACAAGCTGTTTTTCGGGAGATCCGGTAATATTAAGACGTTTGGCAATCTGTTTGTAGTTAAAGCCCTGGTCAGAGCCTTTCGACAATGCTTCAAGTATTTGTGCCGTAAGAACATCCCTTGATATACCGGATTCACTCTTACCTTTCGATTTTTTATGCATATTAAATTTTTTGCGAAGTTACAAAAATGAACCCGTATTTAACTGATAGTGTATGTAATTGTAACCTAATATTAACAAAGGGAATGCACAGACCTTTCCATCATATTAACACTTCTGAATCAAATCAGCCTGTCCTGCTAATTATTTTCTAAATATATGTTAAATATTTAGGTGGATTTTTTGGAAAACAGAGACTCTTTTTTTAGTTTTACCTTAACTAGACAAGAGACCCTGCAAAAATACCTCTTTTACCAATGAACAAGTATCAGAAACAGACCTTAAAGGTGCGTTTATTAAAACTTGCTGACATGAAATGCACAGGTGCTCCTTCAGAACTGGCAGCGAAAATGGATGTCAGTGAGCGGACTATCAAGAGGGTAATAAAAGAGATCCGGGAGGATGGCATTGAGATTACCTATTCTGTTGTACGACAGTCGTATGTTACAAACAAAGATTTTATTTAGGGAAGCAAAGCCAAAATAATTTCTGGTCCTGTATGCGGCGAAAAAAATCTGTCTCATTCAATTCAATGAAAGGAGAGGCAGAGTAATATTCATAATGGCAATTTTGTTTCGGAAATCCTTAACGGATATTGGCATCTTTATATATTTTTATATATCAGCGTAATAGCAGCTGATAAAATTGAAAAAAACAGCAAAATATATCATAAACATGATATAAATCATATCACTAATCCATTTTTTTGGCCCCGGAGTTTTTTAATATTGTATTAGAAAAGTGCTTATCGGACGAAACAATAAACTTTAATCGTTCAACAAGAAACCTGAAAAAATTTACATCTTTTAATTCGGATAATGCGCCTAAGAAATATTTGGTGAACAGTCACCTCTCGCTGCTTTGTCGTGCTCTTGTTCAACCATGGCTGCTCAAATCACAGCCACTCCCCGGGAAATAAACCCTTTCCGGGGATTTTTTTGCCATAAGGCGCTAAGACAGAAAGACACATGAAGGGTAATTAATTAAATCTAAGCTCTTTGTGAACCCTAGTGTCTTCGTGTCTTAGTGGCAATTGCATTTTTTAACGTTTTCGGAGTGGTCTCAATCTTAAGATTTCTAAACCATCTTAAATATAATATGAGGTATAGTATTACTATCCCGATCCCTCCAAAAATTATGAAAAGAATAATCTTGTCCATTGACATTTCAAAGCTCTCAGCCAGAAGCAAAAGAGATTCGATGAAAAAAATCACAAAAACAGATGTAAAGCCCAATAATGCACTCATCCTGATTTTCTTTTGAGTTCTTCCCCACGAGTCTTTATCAATGATACCCCGAACTATGACCCCGGTATAGGCGCCTAAGCACGCCAGAGAAAAACCTATTGGGAGACCATCACCGCTATAGAAATTCATCGAGATGATAAAAAATAACAAGCACATACCCGCCCCCGCAAAGTATGTAAAATCTACTCTTTCTGAGAATTTTATCGTATTCATGGCATGAATGTTTACAGAATTATAAAAATATCCAAAAAGTGATAAGGAAGATTATCAAACCTGAAAAAGATGTGAGTGTCAATACAATATTTTTCATCGACCGTCTATTTCATTCAAGTGAGGATTACAAGAATTAAAGCGTATAACAGGCATAAAAGCCTTTTCCGGGCACCAAAGTGTTTTAAACCAAATATCAGAGGTGAATCCCTGGAGATATCCGGCGACGGAAGAAATTTCCTGTCAGGAATAATTAAAATGACAATCTGAATCGCTGCCGCTGAAATCAACAGAAAAGCATTAATCAGGCTGCCATAGAGTGATATTATTATAATCAGGACGATACATCTGGTACGATATTTTTTAAAATTGAGTTTTGAAAGGTAAAAATTAACGAAGGCCACGGCAATAAAAACCAGGAGGTGGAGAGATTCATCCGGCAATACACTCCCAAATCCACCATTATGTACACTGATTATACCGCAGGTTACTCCTGAAAGTATTGTGAGAAATTGTATGTTAATTGCGTAATTCTCCATTATTAGTCCTATTAACCCACATTGTGATTCCTTCCTGAGTATTGATTCTGAAGCTGAATTATGTGAATAATGTAATTAACAATCCTCCAAAAGGGTTATATTTTGAAACCAGGTCAATATTTAATTGAGTCAAATGAGACAAGGCAGTCATTCCTGCAAAAAGGTAAAAGTTTATCCAAAATAGGATGAGCGAAGTTCGTCTGCTCAGAATATACAATGAAAAGTCAAAAAGAACCAGGGAAGTAAGTATAATCAGGGCTGTTCTGAAACAGGTCAGCCCCGAGCCGATAAAAATAACTGAGAAGCTACCCGACAGAATGCAGTATAAGAATATACTTTCCGGGCTCTTAAAGAGTCTTTTTAATCTCTCTTCCCGGCTGGCTGAGTCGGGGATGTCGGCAATGAAGCTCATTGATAAAACAAGGTAGAAGAGAGAAAAGAAATAATTCAGGAGATCACCGGAGAATTTATAATCAATAAATAAGGAATAAACAGCGATAAAGGCAACCGATGCTGCTGATAAGTAAAGAAAGATCTTGGGTACTAATTTATTTACCATGGCTATTTTTATTAAGCAGGATGTGCAAAGCGAAAAACTACAGGCTCATTATCTGGATGTTCCGGGCTAAAGCCCCTTAACAACGCATACTTATTAACCACGGCTTAAAAGCCGTGGTTAGATCAGATCCTTTTTCTGAACTCATGCTGTCAGAATAAATTTCAATTCTCACCAGAGAACAAAGAAACCAGAACTTCCAATTAATAGTAGACCGGTACATTTGTCTATTATCAAATAACTTGAAAATACCAGGCTGAAAATATGGCTTCCAATTCATAGAACCCCAATGCAGTTGATTATTATCAAATAACTTGAAAATATCAGGCTGAAAATATCGCTTCCAATTCATAGAACCCCAATGCAGTTGTTTATTATCAAATAACTTGAAAATATCAGGCTGAAAATAGAGCTTCCAGTTTATAGAACCCCGGTGAAGTTGTCCAGAATCAAACAACCTGCAGTATCGCAGAGTATTAACCACGGCTTTTAAGCCGTGGTTAACAGCCGCAGCTAATCCACGGGCTTTAGCCCGGAAACCTGTTGAATCCATACTTCCTGACAAACTCATCTGCCTCC
>CAIMVD010000153.1 GCA_903844815.1 uncultured Bacteroidota bacterium
TCCCGTGGCAATTGCTTCAATGAAAAAGGGCAAGCACGTAGTTACACACAAGCCCATTGCCAACAGGATGCATGAGGCTAAAGTAACAATCGAAACTGCGCGTACATCAGGTGTCAGCTCCCATCTTCTTGCCTGGAGTCGCCGGCCGGAATATGACATAATAAAAAAATGGATATCCGAAGGAAGGATAGGTACTCTTAAGGAGATTCATAACTGGTCGCTAAGGCCAATGTGGCCTCAATGGCAGTCGAATTTCAGGGAGAAACCGCCTGTTCCGGAAGGATTTAACTGGGACCTCTGGTTGGGTCCGGTACCCGATCGTCCTTACCATCCATATTATACTCATGCAGTATTCCGCGGATGGTACGACTTTGGGGCAGGAAGCATTGCGGATATGGGCCATTACAGTTTGTTTCCGCTCTTCCGCACGCTTGGAATCAGTACCCCTGCCTTCACTGCCGAGGCTTATGGAAGTACGACCTGTGCCCTCGAAGGCAATGTCTCAACAGGAGTGAAAAACGATGTTGCCTTTCCGCTTTCATGTATAATCCGTTTTGGATTCGGGAAACAGGAAACCCTGCCTCCCTTTGAGCTGTTCTGGTACGATGGCGGCATGAAGCCGATGAACCCCGGAGAATTACGGTCGCAGGGTAAATCGCTTGGGAGGGAAGGATTAATGTTTGTCGGCGACAAAGGAAAAATAATTGGCGACTTCCTTGGCGAGAACCCCGTTCTGTATGCCGATAATAAGGTAATTACCGAAAAACAGGCACCTGAAGAAAATGATGAGGAGAGAACAAATGTCTGGATCAGCTCCTTCAGAAACAAAACCCAGTCGCCAGGTAGTTTCATTTATGCAGGACCGGTAACTGAAACAATATTGCTTGGCGGAGTAGCCCTTCGTGCAGGCGAAAAAGTTGATTATGATTCCGCTAATATGAAAATAACCAACCTGCCTGATGCCAATAAATTCCTTGTAAGGGAATACAGGAAGGGATGGGAAATCTAAATCATATGAATCCGGGAAAAGATCTGTTAAAATAAGGCCTTTACTTTAGTTAACTCTGTGAACCTCTGTGGTACCTCTGTGGAACTCTGTGATAGTTCTTAATTAATTATTACACAGAGATACACAGAGAATACACAGAGTTACACAGAGAAATATTCAAACAGCCTCATTTTATATTATCAGCACATATAAATTATTTCTTATCGTAAACGGAAGTAGTCTTCCTTTCCGTGCCCTGGAAATTCATAATACTGACAAGTGAAAGTGTATTTGCATCAGTTAGTGCCCATACTTCAGAGGATTTCATTTCAGTAGTCTGTCCGTCTCTTTCGAAAGTCCTGGTAATTGCAAAATCAAGCGTCTTGCCATCGGCTGACCATGTTAAAATGCTTTTGCTCGGGCCTCTGCCAGAAGTATTAACACACTCTTTTCCGTCGAGGGTGTATTTGTCGGTCGTAGTAGTTAATTCTCCGTTCTGATTTGTCCTGTCCCTTGCAACTGTAAGATTAATGCCATCCTGGGTAATGACAAGTTTTGAAGCGCCCCTGAAACCCTGGCCTTCACCGAGGTTGCTTTTGGTTTCATTAAAAGCCCATGTTCCGGAAAAATTTGCTTTTGATCCCTGACCATTCATCTTAACGGGAAGCAGGAAAAGTGAAATTGTAATAACTACTGCAAATGCACGCATGAGCGACACGCTCTTAACAGACTGATTAATAATGTTTTTCATCATTCGGGAATTTTAATTTTTTTATAATTTTTAAAGGTCAGTTTCAAAGTTAACCAATTGAAATGAACTGAATTATTAAATAATGTTAATTACTTCTGAACCTTTTTTAAGGCTTCCAATACCCTTTCGGGTGTCATTGGCATCCTGTAAAGCCTTGCTCCTGTTGCGTCGAAGATAGCATTTGAAACGACGGCTCCAATTGGTATTATAGCCGGTTCGCCACCGCCCTGTGGCGCCTGGTCAGGCCTGTCGAGGATTACGGTTTGAATCTTTGGCAGCCATGAGAAACGGGGTATCTGGTAAGTATCGAACCCCCGGTCCTTAATATTGCCTCCTTCAAACATAAGTTCTTCGGTAAAGGTGTACCCCAGCCCCATCGTTATGCAACCTTCCATCTGTATCGTTGTTCCCTCAGGGTTTATACACAATCCCATATCCTGAGAACATGCAACCCGGAGTACCTTAACGGCTCCTGTGTTCTTATCGACCTTTACCTCAGCTATTTCTGCCACCCAGGTTCCGGCATCCGTGCCACAGGCAACACCTATTCCCCTGCCACCGGGTGATTTGCCGGGAACATAACCGAATTTTTCCGCAACGGCTTTAAGGCAGGCTATCATCTTCTCATCCTTCAGGTTCTTAAGACGGAATTCAACAGGATCGATGCCTGCAGCCGAAGCCATAATATCGATCTGTACCTCCCTGGCAAAAGTATTTGTATTGGCATTTGGCGCCCGCCATGCTCCTGTACCAAAAGGATGGACCTGAGGGCCGCCTCTTTTTGTTCCATAACTGGTTGTACGGGCATTTGGAACATCATATAGAGTTTCTGCTCCCCTGGTACCGGAGAAGTAAACATGATAGTCCCACAGTTTTATTTTTCCCTCCTTGTCCATACCCGATTTGATTTTAATAACTCCGGCCGGATGAAAAGTGTCGTAAAAAAACTCCTCATCGCGGGTCCAGGCAACCATAACCGGCTTTCCTGAAAGTTTTGCAAGCCTCCCTGCTTCAATGCCCTGCTGGCTGGCAATCTTTCCCCCAAAACCACCACCTACGAATGGAGTAATTACTCTTACCTTGTCAGCAGACATACCGAGCTCCCGTACCAACGAGTCTTTCAGCCCAAATGGAGATTGTGCCGATGCCCACACTGTGAGCTTACCGTCTTCCATGGCGGCAAGAGCCGTATGTGGTTCAATAGGAGTATGGGCAAGATAAGGATCACTGAACTCCGATTCAAAGATTTTCTCTGAGAGTTTCAGGCCGGCATCGAGGTCGCCTTCTTTCCCGGCAACCTCAGAGGCAGAATCGGCTTTGAGCATCCATTCGGATACTGTTTTGTCGTTTACCGGCAGTTCGTTGAAAGTCCATTGGGCTTTTAACTTTGAAAGAGCCTCCTCTGCCCTGTTATAGTTCTCATGCAGCACTGCAATGAGGCTGCCTTCGCGGATTACCCTGGCGCCTTCAACAGTCTCGGCTCCTGAAGTATCAGCCGATGCAAGCTTTGCCCCGTGTGAGGGGGGTCTTAATATCCTGGCGAACACCATTCCCGGCAGTCGAATGTCGCCCGAATACCTGGCCTCTCCGGTGACTTTCAGAGTGGCATCGGCATGCTTATACGATTTACCGACATAGGTGAATTTCTTGTAATCTTCAGCAGAGGGTTTTACGTCGAGGAATTTTTCGATTCTCTTTCCCTTTGTCAACTGGGCATAGGTGACTTTATTCTTTGGATTTTGAATATCAGTTATGATGCCATCGCGTACTTCAAGCTGTGAAACCGGAACCTTTAGCTGTTCTGAAGCCATCGTGGTGAGAACACCTCTTGCCTCAGCGGCAGCAGCCCTCATGCTTGGACCGAAAACCCTCGTTGTCAATGAACCCCAGGTTCCTGCATCCCACGGGCACAGATCGGTATCGCCCATCACCATTTTGATTTTTTCAACCGGAACATTCAGTTCATCAGCCATCATCTGGGGAAGGGAGGTTATTATTCCCTGCCCCATCTCTATTTTTCCGGTAAAGCATGTTACCATGCCGTCCCCGTCAATATGCAGGAAGGCATTGTAGTCTTTTGGAAGACTCCTGCCCTGTTCTCCGGGAATGGCAGATATCTCAGCGATACCCTTTGGCAGAAAGAAGATTATGATCCCGCCGCCAAGTATCTTAAAAAAGTCCCTTCTGGGTATTCCGAGCGGTTCACCAGATTCGACATAGCTCATTTCTGATTTAGTATGCTTTTTCATGATTATTTCCCTCCTTTTATTTCTTTGGCAGCAGTGTGGACAGCTTCGATTATCCGCATATGCGCCCCGCAACGGCACAGGTTATCTTCCATACCTTCAACAATCTGTTCTGTTGTCGGTGAAGGATTCTTCAGCAGAAGACCAGTAGCATTCATTATCATTCCCGGTGTGCAATAACCACACTGCAGGGCATCGTGTTCAACAAAGGCCTTCTGTACAGGATGAAGCTTACCGTTGACGGCAAGTCCTTCGATTGTCACAACCTTTTTTCCGATAATATCACCCACAGGTAAAGTACAGGACCTTACTGCTTCATTATCGATAAGTACGGTGCACGATCCGCAATACCCCTTGCCGCAACCGTACTTGGTCCCTGTCAAACCCAGCTGATTCCTGAGAACCCATAGAAGAGTCTCTGTCGTATCAACCAGTATCTCGGTTTTTTTCCCGTTTAACTGAAAACTAATTGTCTCCTTCATAATTATGCATTTTTATTTATTTCCTCCAGATACTCATCATATGTATCAAAATCCCTGAGAATTCCGGGTTCCCCTGAAATGACCTCAAGGACATCTTCAGGAAACCGTCTGGCAAGTCCGCGCAAACCATCCGATGGATCAAGCCGTTCAACTTCCTTAAAGTATTTATTTGCAACTAGAAGCGGATGTCCCCTTTTATTATTATAAACAGGTATTATTATTCCCTTGCTTGACTTTCTGTAAGCTTCAATCAGCTGATTAATTATTTCAGCCGGTATGAAGGGCTGGTCGCCCTGAAAAATCAGGGCTGCTGCCGCATTGGAAGGAAGATACCTGAAACCGCATCTGACCGATGAAAGCATTCCATCCATAAAACTATCATTATAACAATGACTGAAAGAGGTTTTTTCCACCAGTTCCTTCAACCTCTCTCTTTCTGATCCAAGTACCACAACAGCATTATCGACTTGCGACATCTTTACATTTGTCATTACGTTCTCAATCATTGTGATTCCGTCAAATTCCAGAAACATCTTTGGAAAACCCATTCGTTTCGACTCCCCTGCTGCCAGGATTATTGCCCAGATTTCTTCGCAATTCCCTGAGTCGTGCGCCGTGTGTCGTGTGTCCCGTGTCATTATTTACTGTTCCTTACTAAAACAAGCTGAGCGGCAATACTGATTGCTATCTCTTCGACCGTTTCCGAATTGATCTCCAGACCGACAGGTGCATCAATCATAGCCCATTGCTCTTCAGTAGCCCATCCGTTAGCTAAAAACTCCCTGCGCATCTGAGCAACCTTGCCCCTGCTTCCTATCATCCCAAGATAGGCAAATTCGGCTCCGATACATTGCTTAAGCGCTGCAGCATCATCCATATGGCCACGGGTCACTATCACAACAAAGGTATTTTTATCCTTTTCAATACTCCTGAGGGCTTCGCCTATATTTCTTACAACAATATAATCCGCATCAGGCAGGTTCGATTTATTGGCATATTCTGACCGGTCATCAATTACTGTAACCTCAAAGGCAAGCATTGATCCCAGGTGGGCGAGAGCCTTTCCTATATGTCCCGCACCGGCGATGATCAGTTTTTTAAGGGGCAGAACAGACTCGAGGAAAAAGGTTGAGGATGGCTCCTTTCCTTGTAATGAAAGCTCCATTTCCCTGTAATCATAAGGATTGGCTGCCTGAATCATGCTGTCGGCAACCTGCTTTATTTTAAGGTGAAACTCCTCGGGAAGTACACTCAGAGAATCTTTTGTAAACCAATAGCGGTTAATAAGCACGGTTTTTTCAGATTCAGGCGTGACCATTGTAATCAGAACTCCGGGTATTCCCTCAGATATTGACTGCTTCATCAGTTCAAATATCCCGAGGCTGTTCTGCAGGTTTACATCGATAAGCACATTAACCTCACCTCCGCAGATAGCTTCCTCTTTTCTTGAGATATCGTAAGCAAGATCGAAGTGAGGATGACATGATTTTTTTGATATTAAAGCTTCTGTAACCAGTTTATGCACCCTCCCTTCTACAACACCTCCACCAATGGTTCCCATAATCAGGCCATTATTTCCGAACAATGCGGAGGATCCGGATTTACGTGGTGTCGAGCCCGATGCCCGGGTAACTGTTGCAAGGGCAAGCGAGGAATTCTTTGAGATTTCATCCAGAATTTTCAGGTATATATTTTTCATTGATTGGAGATTTTTTGGGATTGCGGATTGCGGATTGCGGATTAAAGATTAATGCCCCTTGCTCCATACCCCTTGCAAAAACTTTACCCGAGCCTTCAGAGATGATCATTCCTCCTGATAAAGCTGACCTTGTGCCAATATTGGACACATCAGAAGTCTCTACTGTGGGCAATATTCCCGGGGCTGTCTCTTTTTTACAGGAAAGAATTAATAAACAGGCCAATAACAACGATGGATTAACCTTGAATTTCATATATTCCTGTTTAACAATCAAAGTTAATAAAAATCTCTATTTAACATCCTTCAGAATATCCTTAACCGCTATCTTCTGAAAATAAAGATCTTTTTCTCCTTCATAAAGGATTCCAACATACTCATCATTTATCATTGTCAGGCAGGAATAACCGTAACCCTCATCTTCATTGATCAAAAGCTGATTTTTCTCGGGCCACGTTAATCCCTCGTCCAGGCTAGCCTTAATTGTCATTCCAGCCCGTTTTGTTTTGCTTGCAGGATTTGAAAAGAACAGCACCTTTTTCGTTGTTCCGGCGACTATCAGATCGGCTGAGATCAGACTGGCCTGGCAGTTCGGTTCGGGAAGCGCTGAATTCGATGTGGGATGGGCCTGCCAGGTCTTACCCATATCGCTGGTAGTTGCTCCTGCCCTGCCGTTTGTTGCGCCTTTGTCGGTCCTGTTTCTGTCATCGCGCATGTTAAGCATCAGTGAGCCATCTGAAAGCTCAACAACCTGCGATTCGGTAGTATTTGGTTTTGCACCTGTTCCGATACTCCAGGTTTTGCCTCCGTCACTGCTGTACACTATCGTTGACTGACAAGTGTACTGACCACCGTCAAGCGCTTTTGTTCCTATATCGGCCTTGAACTGAGCAGGAAAGACAAGGGTGCCGTTTTTCATTGTAATCCCTCTACCGGGTCCCTGCAATAACAACTGCCATTCTGGTGACTTTATCTGGCTTGTAATATTCTCCGGATCTGACCATGTAAGCCCATCGTCGTTGCTCCTCACAATCATAAACTGCCCTGTAAGCTCAGGTGTCATGCCAGGCTGTGAAGTCCACCATAACATCTTATCTGGTGGGCTCCCGTTCATCCAAAGTGATGCCACTATTATAACCCTGTTCCTGGTATCATAAAGAATGCACGGATCTCCCATTCCATTTTGATTCTGCGGCAGCCCGCCGAATGTGCCCATGTCCATTATAACCTTCATCGGTTCCCAGCTCTCTCCGCCATCGGTGCTTCGGCTCATACCTATGTCGATATTTTCCTGAAGGTCTTTACTGCTGTTATACCGGTTGTCATAAACTGCGATCAGAGTGCCCGTGTTTGTAGTTATCAATCCCGGAATACGGTAGGTATCGCAATTGTCCTGACCGGCACTTCTAAGTTTCAATGCATGTCTTAGTTCCGGAAAAACAACCTTTGGCAGAGGTATCTCTGTTCCATCAGAAAGCTCCACTTTAAGCTCCTTAATCCTGAGTTTGCCTGTAAGTGAAGCGCTTTTCCCCGATATCAGCCTAAGACTGATTTCGTTTTCGCCTTCACGGAAATCATAATTGCATAAAACTAAAAACTTGTTCTTCTTAACAATCAGGCTTCCCGGAATTGAGATAGCCGTAGGTACTGAGGAAGTACTTCCGCAAAGAATTACTATATCAGACACTTCCGAAACGGTACTCTCATTGGAAAATAAAACTGATATTCTCTTAAGAGACGGACAAATTGCTTTACCCTGACATTTCACTCTGATTTTCGCAACTAAGTTTTCAGATGAATCAGTGAAAACAGGCCGGGTTGGCACTTCAACTGAGGCGACAGACAACTCATTAGAAGACTTACTCCTGGAAATTTTATTTCCGGCACCACATGAATAAATGGTCAGAAAGAGTGAAAGAAAAATCAAAGTGATTGGAAACCTGAAGGTGATTGTCATCTTATTGCGTTTAAGTATAAATATAACATTAATGAAAAAATAATTTGATTGTCAGAAGGAATTATTTGGTGTATGAGTTTGAAAAAGACCAAAACATAGAGTATCGAAAGAACAACACTTGATTTCAAATTATTATTTAATGGCGTTTAGTTAAGGAATATATTACCAAACATTGAAGGAGTATTTTACCACCGAAACCACTCTACCTCCTTGTGTTTTACCCCCCAACCCCCCAAGGGGGGATTTAAGAACACCCCCTGGGGGCAGGGGGGGGGTAAAAATCTGGGAGTGAGAAACTTATTATCCGGGCTTAACTAAACAACATTGAATTATTATTCATAAATTTATGGGATCCTGAAAAAGAATCAGGATATTAAACTTTTAAAATATGAAGTATAGTTTTCGCCTTTTATCGGCAGCAATTTTCCCTGCAATCTTATTGATCACAGCCTGCAAGCCTTCGGAAAATAAGATCATTGAAGAGAAAAATGACCTCTCCTGGATAGAAGAGATGACAATTGCTGACATTCAGAAGGGGTACAGTGATAAAAAGTTCACTGTCACTGATGTTGTGAATACTTATCTCGACCGGATAATGACAATAGATATGTCGGGCCCACAGCTAAATTCAATAATTGAGATCAATCCGGATGCTCTCGAAATAGCAGCAACACTCGACAGCGAAATGGTTGCAGGAAAAATAAGAGGTCCTCTGCATGGAATTCCGGTGATTCTTAAGGACAATATTGACACACACGATGGCATGCCCACTACGGCAGGGGCAACAGCCCTGGGGAATTCATTTCCATATTCCGACAGTTATGTTGCTAAAAAACTCAGGGAAGCCGGAGCAATCATTATAGCTAAGTCGAATCTTAGTGAATGGGCTAATTTCCGTTCAGAAGTATCCTCAAGCGGATGGAGCGGAGTAGGCGGACAGACCAGGAATCCATATATACTCGACCGCAATCCATGTGGCTCAAGCTCCGGATCAGCAGTGTCTGTGTCAGCAAACCTGTGCATGTTAGCCATCGGAACCGAAACAAACGGTTCAATCGTTTGCCCGGCAAATAATAACGGTATCGTAGGAATAAAGCCAACTGTAGGTTTGATTAGCAGGTCAGGCATTATCCCGATTTCATTTACCCAGGATACACCCGGTCCGATGGGAAGAACAGTTGAAGATGTCGCCATTGCACTGGGAGCACTTACCGGAATTGATTCTGCAGATACGAAAACTCTTGGATCCTCAGGAAAATCATCTGCTGACTATACTAAATTCCTTAAAAAAGATGGACTGAGGGGAAAGCGTATCGGACTGATTAAAAAGTCAATGGGCTTCTCCGGGAAAGTGGATACTTTAATGGTCAGAACAATTGAATACCTTAAGGCTAATGGGGCTGAAGTGGTTGAGATTGAACTTCCTAAAGGAGAAAACTATGAAGAAGCTTCGTTTAACGTAATGCTTTATGAATTTAAGGACGGGCTTAACAACTACCTAGCACGCAACGCCACTGGAGGAATTGTAAAAAATATCACACAGCTTATTGAATTCAATAAGACTGATACTGTTGAACTGAAATATTTCGATCAGAAATTACTTATGATGGCCGACAGTAAAGGCAATCTTGAAACCGCAGAATACAAAAAAGCCCTTGCTCTCATGCTGAAAGCTACAAGGGAAGAAGGTATAGATAAAATAATGAACCAGAACAGGCTTGACGCGCTTATGTCACCAACAGGTTCACCTGCCTGGAAGACAGATCTTATACTCGGTGATCATTTTGTAGGTGGAAGTTCTTCACTTGCTGCAATATCAGGATATCCGGCAATAACAGTACCCATGGGGTTTATCGAAAATCTTCCTGTTGGTGTTACCTTTTTCGGCAGAGCCTGGAGTGAACCCCTCCTTCTGGAGATTGCCTTCAGTTACGAACAGGGAACCAAGCACAGGAAAGCACCTGAATATATTACCTCAGACTGATAAGAAATGAATATTCAGAAATATTGAGATTGTATCAAAAGTCAATTCTTCATCGTTCTTCCCTTTGTGTTCCTTAGTATTGACCTTCGAGTCCTCCTATATAACTCTTTTCAACATCTTGATTATCAACTGGACTTTTCACCAGCCTCATGCAGCTTGCTTTAAACGGGCTAATTGTTTTTCAAGGTTTTTAATTTTTTCTTCCTTGAGTTTCTCCTGATTTTCAATTAGCA
>CAIMVD010000154.1 GCA_903844815.1 uncultured Bacteroidota bacterium
ACATAAATATTGAGCCCACTCCGAAAAAGACAATAAATGCAATTGCCACGAAGACACGAAGACGCTAAGTCTCACAAATAGCATATTATTAATAAATTACCTTGGATCAACTTCGTGCCTTTGCGCCTTCGTGGCAAAAAACGACTTTTCGGAGTAGGTTCAATATTCAATGTATCAGTTTAAAGCAGTTTTATAAAGCAATCCGTAAATATTGATGGAAATAGATGATGAAATACTAAAAGAGACAACCTGCTGCGAAAAGGACTTTAGTTGTTTGAAGAATGGAAAACTTGTATTATGTACAGTGGAAAAATGTATAAACGATAAAGTTCACTTCGTCCATTGTCTTGAAAGTAAATATTGCAATTACAGGTTTTCATTTGGAACGGCTTTTATTTGCAGCTGTCCGACGAGAAAAGAAATTTACAGAGTATTCAGGAAATAAATTTTTAAAAGGCTTCTCCTTTTTATTTATAAAATATTGACGGGATAATTATAATTCCAATAATTCAGGCATGAAATTCACTGGCAAAGGGACTCAGAATTAAGTACTTTTACTTTTTGCTATCAAAGAAATTAGTTACTTTTATGATTGCAGTCAGAAAACTGGTAAATGCATAAATTATTTATGCTGATTAACGGCTGATTTTCTGATAGGATCAAATAAAAATCACCTGTAAAATCATTTAGATCATGGATAGTGTATTGATAGTTCCTCCCGAGAATATTGGCAAGAATTGGATACCGGAAGAGTATCTCCCGAAAGAAAGAGATGAATATTACTTACGGAATACCCAGTCGGATTTTCCGGCATCAGGATGGAGGCACCTTCGTTCCGATGAGGTTGAGCGGCTTGTTAAGAATGATAATACCGCCGATAACTGGGATGAAATATTCGTCACAGATCAGTTTGATACCAACCAGATAAAAAATACAAGGTTTTTCGGTCTTGTAAGAATCGGCTGTCTCAGGAACATTATTCTTCAGCATCACGATTTACGGATTCCTTCGGGAATAACCAACAGCCTTATAATCTCATGCGATATCGGCGACGATGTTGCCATTCATAATGTCCACTACCTTGCTCATTATATAATCGGAAACAGGTGCATCCTTTTCAACATTCAGGAGATGCATACAACCGACCATGCCAAGTTCGGTAATGGGGTCATTAAGGAGGGAGAGCATGAGAATGTCAGAACCTGGGTTGACGTGATGAATGAGACCGGGTGCAGACGGGTACTTCCCTTCGACGGGATGATAACGGCCGATGCCTACCTCTGGGCTAAATATATCGATGATTCAGCCTTACAGGAGAATCTGAAAAAGATGACTCAGGAGAGTGTTGATAACCGGAGGGGCTTTTATGGAACTATCGGGACAAATAGCGTCATTAAGAACTGTCTCATCCTGAAGGATGTAAAGATTAGCTCCTATTGTTACATAAAGGGAGCGAATAAGCTTAAGAATCTTACAATTAATTCATCGCAGGAAGAACCAACCCAGATTGGAGAAGGAGTCGAGCTTGTTAACGGGATCATCGGATATGGCTGTCATATCTTTTACGGATGTAAGGCTGTGAAGTTTATTCTCGGTAACAATTCAAATCTGAAATACGGTGCTAGACTTATCAATTCTTTCCTTGGCGACAACTCCACAATATCCTGCTGCGAGGTGCTGAATAATCTTATCTTCCCCTCGCACGAACAGCATCACAACAACTCGTTTCTTATTGCATCCGTTGTAATGGGGCAGAGTAACATAGCAGCAGGAGCCACTATCGGATCGAACCATAACAGCCGGGCTAACGACAATGAAATCCAGGCGGGCAGGGGATTCTGGCCGGGATTATGCACCAGCGTAAAACATTCCTGCCGTTTCGCATCTTTTGTCCTCCTCTCCAAGGCCGATTACCCTGCAGAACTTGATATCCCGCTGCCATTTTCACTTATAAATAATAATGTCTCGCACGATCGTCTCGAAGTGATGCCTGCTTACTGGTGGCTCTACAATATGTTTGCCCTGGCCCGCAATTCATGGAAATTCCAGAACCGCGATAAACGGGTTCACAAGATTCAGAATATTGAATTCGACCCCTTTGCACCTGATACAGCAGAGGAGATCATAACCGCCCGGCGGCTTCTTGAAATATGGACTGCCAAGGCAAGTTTACGCAAGAACGGGATCGACCCCGGATTAATGAGTGACGATCAACTGTGTGTCACGGGCAAAGAACTGTTTTCAGGCAACGGTCAGGAGATAAAAGATCTGGAAGTCCTGGGCGAAAATATGGAAAACACCAAAAGAAAGGTTTTGATCCTCAAACCTTATGCAGCATATAAAGCTTATGGTGATATGCTGCATTATTATTCAGTCAGGAATCTGATGGCATTCATGAAATCAGACGATAAAATTTCGCTTACTGAAATGCACTCAAGCCTGAAAGGGCAAAAGCAAAGGAATTGGGTCAACCTGGGTGGACAGCTTATGCAGAGCGATGATCTGGATCTTCTCCGGTCCGACATAGGTTCTGGAAGGCTGAATAACTGGAATGAGGTCCACAAAAGATACGATGAGCTCTGGGTAAAGTATAATCTTGATAAACAGAAGCATTCATACGCAACCTTATGCGAGTTAACCGGCAGGCCTGAACTTACAAAGGACGATTGGGTAGCAGCACTTAACAAGGCAGCCTCGATTCAGGATTTTGTTTCCGCACAGGTTTTCAATTCCAGGAAAAAGGACTTTGACAATCCGTTCCGTCAGACCACCTTCAGAAATCCAGAGGAGATGACCGCTGCCCTTGGTTCTCTTGATAGTAATAGTTTTATTGTTCAGGTCAGGAAGGAAACGGAGGATTTTAAAAAGCTGACTGAAGAATTAAAGGGCAGGAGTTAAGTCCTTTAACCACTTTTTGCCATCAGGATTCTCATAATTTGAACAGAATATTATAAGATTCATTATTGCTTTCTTTTCATTGGTTCCCAGTGAAGGTTTGAGTTTTCGTTGGGATTGAAGCTAGGGCTGTCGACGAGGATGTATTCGCCATTATTATTGCACCACGCATTGTTGAATCCGCTGGGCAATTCTACTTCCCTGCCTTCATGGGGATCGAAATACCTGTCGATTCCCAGGGTATTGTCACTGAACTTTTCAGAGACCCTGTCGTAAACATCTCCATTTGCCTTGAACTGCTGCATTTTTTCGTCGCTTATCTGGTCGCTCATCCGGCTCAGCATCCTGCTGAATTCTCCTATACTCTCGATACGCGTTATCTGTTGCCGCGCCATGTATTCTATCACGTTGCTGTATTTCGCGTACCAAAGTGGATTTACTCTGAATGAGGATGTCAGTGCCTGAAAGATCTTAGTGCTGTTTTCAAGTTTCCCCTCAGGGCCCCTGAAAGAGAAAATATAATCAATGTACCATATTGTATTGAAAGTGGTGCCATACATGCCTTTTACCGGGAATGAGAATTGTTCGACAACAGCATAGAATTCTTCTTCGAGCGGGACGCCGTTAAGGTCGTATCGTATACGTAATTTGGCCCCGGTGGCTCCTGAGCTCCCGAAGCCCTGGGCTTGTTTTCCCGCCCCGAGCGCAAGGGGGAGTTCAGGTACATTTTCATCTTTAAGGATTTTGAAGCCCGGCAAACCCCTCCGCTGTTCAGGCATAATTATATCCCGAAGCGCTTTTTGTGCCGTTATCGTCCTTTTTACCGTACTTCCGAAATACTTACTTCCCGGAGGGAACATTCCCAACAATTGGAGATTGGTAGTCCAGAAATAGCAGTGACTGGGGAAGACCTCAAACTGATCGGGGCTTTTTAAGTCAGAAACCCTGAAAGCGGTTACCGATGGCATGGCAGGATTGTCGAGGATCCATGTTATTCCTCCATCAAAGTTCCAGTCCGCCGGCATAAGAAAGCTAAAAGCTTCAAGCCCTGTACCCTGCTGGTCAATATAGGAGAAGTTTTTGAAGCGGAGTATCCCTTTACTGTTCTGACTTACCGGTGAAGGTTGTTGTCCAAAAGCAGGAGTAAGGATGAATAATAGCAGGACCAGAAAGTTAACCCGGAAAGTGGTATGAAATGTTTTCATTTTTATCTAAATTGCTAATTATAAAAAAATAAAAATCAGAGGTCATGGGACGCAAATTACTATACTGGATACCGAGGATTTTTACTATTCTGGCAATCATCTTCATGCTGATGTTTTCGCTCGATTCCTTCGGGGGAGATGCTTCAGTATTAAAAAAGATCCTTGGTTTTTTCATTCATAATATCCCGGTACTTGTGTTATGTGCAATCCTTGTGGTTGCCTGGAAGAATGAACTCTTGGGCGGATTATTGTTTATTGTTGCTTTCATTGCAGGAACAATTCTCTTCAGGTCTTTTTCCGGAAATCCCGGATCTCTTGTAGTTATTGTTCCCTTTCTTATTACAGGGTTATTGTTCATTCTTCACCATTTTTTGTATGGGAGGAAAAACGTTTAGCAAGAAAGAAACCTTAATATTCCGGGTATAAAAATAATACCTCCTGCGATCAACGAAATCAGGGCAGCTATAAGGACTGCTGCCGCGGCATAATCCTTTGCCTTCCTGATTCCTTCATCAAACTCCGGCCTTACAGAATCAGACATGGCTTCAATAGAGCTATTAAGAAGTTCGGCCATGAAAACCATACCTATTACTATAACGATAACAGTCCATTCCAGAGTGCTGATATTCAGGATTATTGCAGCAATAATTGCAGTAACTGCTGCAAAAAAATGGATCCTTGAATTATGTTCATTCCTTATCAGCGATGCAAGTCCCTTAAAAGCATATCTGAAACTTCGAAGCCTCGATTTGAGAGAAAAATGATTACCGTTCATTAATCAGTTGACTTAATTTGAAATACCGGAGGTCCGGATTCTTCTTTAGCAAAGATAGCGATCCGGACTCAGTAATATTGATTTATAAATGGAACTATGCCTTGAAGTTACCTGTATCGATCCATTCGTTTTTCAGAAGCGACCACCAGTCGATTGCCAGTCCGTTCTTAACATAGTCGTACGGAAGCCATCCATAGCCTTTGTCGCCCCAGCCTGTTCCCCATGAGTTGCGAATAAGCAAAGCCCCGGGGGATGCGTTTTTAATTACCATCTTGTCATCGTAGCCTGCAGCTACAATTGCATGGCCTCCGACAATCTGTTCGCCCGCTTTTGGATAAGGAATTTTACCGGTAATGGCAGCCTCATCAATGGAGCTGTAAACAGTGAATCCGAACATTGATGGCAAACCGCCCGACAGATTGGTTTTGATCTGGTTAAGAAGGTCGTCTTTTGAAGTGCCGGGCGGATCAAGCCTGTAATATGTCATTGACTGATAGTTCTGGGCGAAGGCATAACAGAATGCGGTGGGCTCCTTGTCAAAATCTGCTTCCTTGTAGGGCCAGTACTCTTCAGGAGGAACACCAAAAAGTACCAGGGCGCCCATGGTGCTTCTAAGATATGCCCCGTTGTCGCCGGTCTGCCGCATCAGATTTCGGGTTGCCTTGTAAAGAAATAGTCGCGAGGCATCAATGTGTTTCTGGAAGGCTCTTCTTTCGAAATATTCTACGAGTCCTACCCCGGCATTAGCTGTGCATGAGCCCAACTGTCCCTGGTTCTCAATTGGCGAAAACCACTCAAGGAGGCTCACGGCAGCGGGCAAATCAACCTTAGCCTTCTTTTCAGGCATGGTTTTACTGAGCATCATTTTAATTGAATCTTTCTGTCCCATCCTCAATAATTTATCGGGAACCTTGTCGAAGTTAACGGTATGGTCCCTGAAATCGGGATAGTCGGGCATCCAGCCCATTCCCGGTTTGCCATAAAATTCACTCATAATTACCTCCTTTTTATTGTTTAGATAAAATAGTTAATTGATTTGATCCATCTTTAGATAAGAAACTTAGCAAACTAAACTGCTTTCCTGAAAATAAAGATACAAAAGACCATAAAGCGAGTCAAATTATTTTGACGGGCAAATTTTTTTTCGAACGAAGATGCAGAGGCGAGAAGATGAAATATTAAAATTAGCAGGGCAGGAGTAAAAATCAGGGCCTGACAATTTCGCCAAGGAACCTGTCGGTCTCTTTCTCAACGCTTTGCCAGTCTTTCGACCTGATATAGGAGGAAATTATATGGGCACCTGTTTCAGGGAAGGCCATCTTTTCCTTCATTGAGGCCGGAGTCCCCAGTTCATCAAACATCTTTAGCATTGCCGGGACTGACACGGTCTTGTCCTGTTCTTCCTCATTTTTATAATAATAAGCCAGGAAAACCGGACATTTCACCTCGGAAAATGTTCCTGGCGACATAGTATAGCTTATAAGGTTCTGAAGGGAGACAATGGCCTCAGTCCTGTAAATAAGCGACCAGTAATTTGAATGTTCCTTACTGTCGGATGGATTTCTCTGAACGTCTCCGCCTGTTACCTTACGGGCAATCTGAAGTCCCCAGGGTTTATTTAATATGCCTGCTGTTTTATTGTAAAGTTTCACGCAGGGAGAATAAAGGACAATTGCCTTTATTTCAGGATGCCTTGAAGCAAGGAAGAGGGTCAGGGCTCCACCAGCTGAAGTTCCGATAACAACAACCTCATCTCCGAGCTTTTCGGCTATCTGAAGAGCCCTTTCGGCTGAGGCCTCATAATTGTCGGCATTAAGCCATATCATGGTGCTGTCGCCACGATCGATGCCATGCTCGTCAAGACGGGCAAGGTACAGATTGGCATTATATTTTTTGGCAATATCGGTATGAACGGGAGCTCCTTCAGCCTGACTCGCGGAAAAGCCGTGGAGGTAAAGAAAGGCTATTTTGGTCTTTTCTTTCCTTGAGGTATCCGCCCAGACTATCCTGGCCTGGTTGTCGGGTTTAAGACCTCTTACCAGTTTTTCACCTTGATTAATTACGTTTTCAAGTTCCGTCAGCGATGAAGGAAGTCCGTAATCGATTATAGTGAAGGAAGGTTTCGGAGGCCTGGGTCCCAGGAAGTATGAGAAAAAAAGGACGATAACAATTCCCAGAAACCACTTTGCCGTTTTCTTCATAGCATGATTATTTTATTTCTTAAAAATAATAAAATTCACGACACAAAAACAGTGCTTCCAATAGTTGATTTTCAGAACTATATTAAACCTGGATTGATCCTCATTTTGGTTTAGTCTGAGGAGGTTTTGCGGATGCCTTTTTTTGTTCCTCCTTCAGAAATACTACCCTCTTGCTTATCGATTCAATATAATCGGACTTAAAATTCATTTTAGCCGTCTTAAGTTTTTCGAGAAAGATGTTGTAATAATAGATTGCGTTTTTGGGATCCTTCAGTTTTTCGTCATATAGATTTGCAATGATCATATACAAGCTTATATCGGGTGAAGTTTTGAGTGCACTCAGATAGGTTTCAATTGCCTCTTTATACAATCCACCCTTTTTCTGGCTCTCAGCAAGCATTACCGAGGCTATCGAGGTCTGCTGCACTGCAGGAGCAAGAATTTTCATTGTTCGTTTGTAGTAATAGATACTGTTTTTGGTATCATTGAGTTCATTATAATTACGCCCCAGGTAATTCGTAGTTTCATAATCGTTTGAATCCTTATTATAGGCTTTAAGAAGATAAACGACGGCCTCTTTTGGCTGAAGGTTATTTGTATATCCTATTCCGGCTCTTTTAAGGTAAAGGGTTGCTGAATCGCCGGAACTTAAAACTTTAAGGTAGTCGTTTAGCGCTCTTTTGTTATAGTTGATTAAATAGTGCAGACCGCCTCTTCTCACATAGAGATCCATATCCTCGGGATCTGTTTCCATTGCCCTGGTCAGCAATTTAATTGCCGTGTCGGCCCGGTAAGTGGAGGCATATAGATATGAGAGATTCTTTAATGCATTTGTATTTTCAGGGTTGATTGCAAGCGACTTGTTATATAAATCTATTGCAGTTTCGAATTCACCTTTCCTCAGGAAGGCAAAACCCGACTTGTCGAGAAATACATAATTAGTTGTATCCTGGGTATAAAACCTGGAGTATATTTTTATGGATTCATCATATTTCCCTTCCTGCATGTAAATACCAGTCAGATAGAAAGCATAGGTCCAGTTCAAGGTGTCGCTTGTACAGAGCGCTTCGAGTAAAGGTTTTGCCTTCTGTGATTTTCCCTTGCCTGAATATGCCCGTGCCAGCATGAAATTATACCTGCTGTTCCCGGGCTCAATAGATGCCGCCTTTGAAAAACAATCAAATGACTTGTCATCCGACAGGAGGTTTTGATAAGCCAGACCCATTTTATACCAACCTTCAGCATTTAAGCTGTCAGCGGTAATTATAACCCGGCATGTGTCAACTACCTTTTGGTAATCGCCGCGTACCAGCAGAAGGTCAATAGCGGAATTCTCCTCACGTTTCTGGGCCGGGGCGACCTGAGTCATAAACAGAACAAGGACAACGAGTGTTGAGATGCTTTTTTTCATGGAGTTTAACTTTTTTTTAAACACAAAGGACACGAAGTTATGGATTAAGGACACAAAGGTCTCAAACTATAAAGTGCTACCAGCCAGCGAAACTATATAATTTCTAAAGTTATAACGAAATAGTTAGTTATGCAATTTAATTCTTAAGTATTTCATTTATCCAGTTCAGACACATGCCGGGCCAGACCGACTGGGTTCCTTTTCCAACAGAAAGTCCGTAACCATGCCCACCCTTATAAAAGACGTGAAGTTCGGAGGTGGATTTGAATCTCTGTATGCCTTCAAAATATGCAAGGCTGTTCTTCACTGGAACAACATCATCATCGGCGGAATGGACAAGAAAAGCAGGTGGTGTTTTGTCGTTTATCTGAAGTTCGTTTGAAAAATGTTTTACTGCTTCGGGTGACGGGTTCTGACCAATAAGGTTACTTCTTGATCCGGCATGGGTGAATGAGGCATCGAAGGTGATGACCGGATAAATAAGTATTGAGAAATCGGGACGTGCACTTGTATTATCTGCAACGTCATAAACCTTTTCATCAAAATGTGTTGAGAGGGTTGAGGCAAGATGTCCTCCTGCTGAAAACCCGATTACTCCAACCATGTTTGGATTTATTTTCCATTCGGTTGAATTACGCCGGATTACCCTCATTGCTTCCTGCGCATCCTGCAGTGGTCCAACCGATTTATCCTTCATTATAAGATCGGAGGGAATCCTGTATTTCAGTATTATTCCTGCTATTCCATTTTCATTAAGCCATTTGGCAATTGCATATCCTTCATGTGCAATGGCAAGACCGGCATATCCTCCTCCGGGACAAATCAGTACGGCAGTTCCTGTTGCTTTTTCGGCAGGGGGAAGGAATACATAAAGTTCGGGATCGGAGACATTAACTATCCAGGTGACCTCTCCGTTAGTCAGGGCGGGTTTTTCGGCAAAACCTTCATTTTTAATTGATCCGGGAATGCCTGAAGGCCATAATTTCAGGGAAGCATTCTGGGAATAAGAATCAAAAATCAGGAAATTAAAGAGGAGGATTGTAATTAAAGATTTTAATAGTCTCATATATTTAGTTTTTATTTTTAACACAAAGGAACACAATCCCGAGTACTCGGGAATAAAAAGGGCACAAAGGGTTTAAATATGTATTAGTACTTAAGCACCTGTCCGTCAGATTCCAGTTTTGTTTTAATTTCATCATAGGACAAGTCGTGAATGTTTTTTCCTTTCTGAACCGCCATTGCTGCCACTGTCCCGGCGGTCTGTCCGAGTATCATGAAAACAGGTTCCATCCTTATTGATCCGAAGGCGATATGGGAACATGAAACGCAAACGGGAACCAGAAGATTGGTGCACTCATTTTTCTTTGGAAGGATTGAACCAAGGTCAATCTGGTAAGGGCGTTTTGGGCTTACACCGATATCACCTTCATTCTGGACAAAACCTTCAGGGGTAACATACCTCTGAATATTATGTGAATCCATACCATACGATCCCATTCCAGCAGGCCGGGGAGGGTTTTTGTTTCCAAGGACTTCATTTTCAGTCATCACAAATTCACCCTTCATCCTGCGAGCCTCGCGAACATAGATATTGTAAGGCCAGTTATTATTGTCGGCAAATTCATCCCTGGCCAGTCCCCACTTATTCATTTTTTCCCTTATTTCAGCCGGAATCCGCTTGTTATGCGACAGGAAATAGAGCAATCCCTGCTGGTAAAGCGTATGTTCCTTCAAAATTTCCTTTCTTCGACCATAGGTTGCGTCGGGGTAATCCCAGTTCATCCCGATGTTATCGGAGCTGAAAGGGCCATGGTTGTTGACGTCGGTTTTAAGGTTTGGAACAGGGTCGAATTTTGAGAAATATTCGTTCCATCCTGTTTCAGCAACACGGGCAAGAAGTTCGTATTGTGTGCTGTCATAACCTTCAGGTTTTTTAAAGGGTATCCTGTTTGCTTCAACAGTTGTAAGGCAGAGGCGATAACAATATGCCTGTATCTTGTTGTCACCAGTACCGTTTTCCCCTGGTTTTTCTGTTGAAATCCGGGGAAGAAGACCTGAAGAGGGATCTCCGGGGACCTTATAAGGAGAAATGTTTGTCTTGAAATAATGACCATGCTGGAAAATCAGTTTCTGAACGCCATTCCATTTTTCGCCATAAACGGAAACATCTTCGCGGCCTACTGTATAACTTACACCTGATGAAGCCATAAGATCTCCTTCATAGGTGGCATCAATAAAAACAGACCCTCTGAATATCTTTCCGTCAAGGGTCTTCAGTGAAATAATTTTCCCGTTTTGTTTCTCAACACCCTTTTCCCTGTCGAGCCATTCATCCCTGAAGACTTTTATTTTATTACTGCTTATAAGTGTTTCGAAGGCCTCCTCGGCGGCATGAGGTTCAAAGATCCACATTGTGCGGTTCACTCCGTCAATTGCCGGATTTCCCTGGCCTACGTTTCCGTATTCCGACTGTTTCTGCCATTTCCATTCCTCAGGTTTTTGATAATGATTGTAGATAAGCTGGTAAAATTCCCTTGCGATACCTCCGATAACCTCTTTATTTCCGGTGTCGGTAAATCCGAGTCCCGATGATGAGAGACCGCCCAGATGCATGTCGGGAGAAACTATTATCACCGATTTGCCCATTCTTGAAACCTGCACTGCCGCGCTTACAGCCGAAGAGGTTCCTCCATAGACTATCACATCAGCGGTAAAGATATTATTGACCGGTTGCGATTGCAAATGGGTTAAAGCAACTGTCAGTATAAAAACCAGTAAGGAAGTTTTTTTCATTTATAATAAGGTTTGTTAAGGTTTGAAGAATTCTATTTCATACTCCGATATATATCTGTCCCTTTGACCTTTAGGGAAGTGTTTGAAGTATAGTCTTCCTTTTTTCCCGGTTCTCAGGCATGTATATTTCTCTCTTATATCCTCCTCTGTACTTCCCGGCTGAAAGGATGGATACCATACTATATCTCCAGGCTTATCAAGAAGGAACTTAGGTTCAGACCATTGCTGTGAATTAAAAGCCTCGCCGAGGTCCCTGTTGTAGTTGAAAGAGATATAAACGGAGGATCCTCCCCAGCGGGGCGGTTTGGCACGGGCCATAAGCATTACCCAGCATTCAAGGTAAGTATTCCAGCTTACAGAAGGACCCCAAAAGTATTCCGATGATACTGAAGATACTGGTCCTCCACCATTATTGAGTTGTAACTGAAGGGATGTGACTGGTTTTCCCGCTCCGTCATAAGGAATTGTAAATGCCTTCCCATCCCATCTTTTGGCCTTACCTGCCGGGGAGTCCAGTTCATCGAGACCTATCCGGGCTGCACTGATGCATTGTGCGGCCCATTCTGTAACAGAATTGTAAGTTGCCGTATCGAAAACACCCGGATATCCATATTCCCCATAGAAAACATAAAGGTAATTGCCTGATACAACAGCTGATGGATCACCAACACCACCTGCAAAGCATATTGCGGTATTATTGGGTTTCAAAATCATCCGTGGCTGTTTATCCTCAAGTATAATGCCCTTATTGTCCCAACTTCTCCCACCGTCGGTCGACTTCATAATACCTATGCGACACACAGCCGCCAATGTTGTGTCGCCCAGCAAGCCTTCGGGCCAGTCCTTCAGAATGTAGCCTTCACCAGTTTCGGCGTTATAAGGGAAGTTTGTGGGATAATTCTCATTATGGTATAGTGCATAGAGAGTCTTTCCTGATTGATCCCTCGAATCCTGGTAAACAGTTTCGAACCAAACGGCGCCATGTAGGCCATCTTCAAGCGGACCAACATTTGAGGGAATAAGTGGTTTCTCATAATCCTCCCATTTAGTGGCAAAGACCGAGTTGGCGTCAGTGCCGCTTGCAAATCTTAGCTGGTCGGCATAGCCCCAGACGGGATCTTCACCCTGTTTGCCTGAGAAGATTCGGAAGGTATCTCCTATCCAGACTTCCGCCATGTTGCAATCGACCGTACCCTGGAAAACGATAGTGCTCAGCGCAGGGGTGATTTTAAAGGTTGGTGAGGCAGGGGAAGTAGTTTTACATGACATTGCAGCAAGAAAGAGAATTGATAAGATGATGTTTCTAATCACATATTTTCTCAAAGAGGTACGGGCCCCTTTCTTTTTCAAAACACGTTTAACCTCTTCAATCAAAGCATCCAGCACCTCATAATCAGGAATAGCACTTTTTTTGTCCATTATATTAGTTTTTAAATAAATTTTTTAGTTCTCCTGGCTCGGGAAGTATCCCTTTAAATCTTTCAGGCAGTTCAGCGCTTGTTGTAAATATAGCCACACCCATAGGTTTGGAAAAATCGCGGAAACTATATTCCACGATAGTATTCTTTTTTTCTTTACAAAGAATAATGCCAATGGAAGGGTTTTCGTGCGGTTGCCTTACCAGGTCGTCGAGAGCTGAGAGGTAGAAATTCATCTTTCCCAGGTACTCAGGCTTGAAAGTGCCGTTTTTAAGTTCAAAAGCAACTAAAGACTGCAGTTGACGATTGAAGAAAAGCAAATCGATAAAATATTCCTGATCTTCCACTTTTAATCGGTATTGATTGCCAATAAAAGCGAATCCCTGGCCTATTGTCATGATGAACTGCCTGATATTGCGAACAATACCGGTTTCAATCAGGTATTCATCTTCATCGTACGCATCCTGAACGTTAATAAAATCGAGTAGGTATTCATCTTTGAAAACATTCAGAGCTTTGTTACTTAAAGGAAGGGGTAATGTTGTTCCGAAATTGTTTGGCAATATTCCTGTTTTCCTGAAGAGTTCCGATTTTAAATGTTTAAGCAATGCTTGATACGACCAAAATTCCCTGGCGGTTTTGTTGATATAGAACAAGGCCTCTTCAACTGATTTACTTGCGCTGGCAATAGAGAAATGATGCGAGAATCCAACAGAAAAGAAGAGATCCCTGAATTGGTTCGACACAATCGACCCAAGTTCATGCGATATATTTTCAATGAATGAAATGTATTGATTGTCTGCGTTTTTGTCGGATATCAATATTTGGTTCGATAACATCGAACCAATTGTATCTTTTGAAATTGCTGAAAGCCAAAAGTTTGCAAAAACCCTCATTTTTTTCAGATTTTCAGGGGAGAAGCCTCTTAATCCCTGCAATTCGTTCTGCAGTTGGCTTGATATATTCTGAAGAACCTTGCTGCCCCATGCCTGCTTTTTTGATTCGTAGTCGATTCTGTAGCCAACATACATATATAGCAGAAGCAATTCCTTGTTTGCCATACGTGCTGCCTGAAACCGGCTTTGCAGGATGGCGACTTTCAATTCCTGAACAAACCTTTTATCCAATATCATTTGAAATTTTCTTTAAATGCTTCAAATATCTTCATTTCCCGTTAAGGTTTTCAATAGTAATTGAATTCTCTCCGGAATGAAGTAGTATTTTGTCCTGATCGATTAAAGTTTCTCTTCCGTCAAAGATTACTTCCTTTTTTCCGGTTGAAGTTGGAATGAAATCACATTGCATGTTTCCGGGGATGGTTATAAGGTAAACATCATTTCCGTTTTTGAAAGAATAGCTGCATTCAATTGTTCCTCGAATTGTAGGGATTTTAATGGAGCTTTCAGAAAGATTTGAGAGCTGAGGCCTTATGACAACTTTTGAGTAACCCGGTTCAGCCGGTTCAACTCCCCACATGAAACGGGGAATTATGTTTGCAGGTGCAGCTCCCCAGGCATGGTTCCAGTCGGTGTTGGGCTTGTATTTTATGTCCCAGGCTTCCATCGCAATTGTTGAGCCCGACTGTATCATGTTCAACCAGCTCCTGTCGTTCTTTGACGTTAACAGGCTGAGGGCATAATCGGCTTCGCCTGCTTTGTAAAGGCCTTCTAAAAGATACTGGGCGCCATAAACACTGCAGGCCATACCCCTTGACTTGATGAAAGTAATTACACTTTCTTTATATTCTTCAGGAACCAATCCAAAGGCTAGCGGCATCATGTTGGCATGGAGCGAAGAGTGTTCCGATCCTTCAGCATCAATATAAATTCCTGTTTTAGTGTTTATAAGTTTGTCGTTGAAGGTTTTGAGTGCAGCGTCGGCTTTTAATCGGAAAAAGATAGAGTCCTCCCTATTATCCATTGCACCGGCCATTTCCGACATAAGGTAGAGGCCATGAATATAAAAGGCGTTCACAACGGTGTTAATTTCCTTCATGTCGTAACCGTCGCGTTCACCTTCGGCAGTTGAAAGCTTCCAGCCTGTATCTTTCTGAGCCGGAGGCCAGTCGACAATGTCTGCCAGCTTCACCTTCGGATCGGTAAATCCAAGCTTCAACATTATATTTTCGTTACAGTTTTTTGAGCTTATCAGTCCGTCTTCCCCAGCAAGCGATTGGAGGGTTTTATGTTTTAGTTCTTCATAATAGGTATTCACCGATTCGAGGTTGCCGGTATACAGGTAGTCGTTGAAAAACATTGGTACGGTCTGGAGTATCCATTCTGTAGGCCAGGTTGGGTGTTTTATGAAATATTCGTTTGTCAGCCTTGCTATTGAATACTCCCTGTCGGTGTAGTAATGTCCGAGCTGATTGATATAGGCATCGGCTTCATAGGGAATACGCTCCCTGTCGCCGTCGACATAAATTCCGGCAAAGGAGGTGGCCTTAATTGTATATTTGCAGAGATCCCAGATCTTATTGAGGGTGGTATCGGAGCTCGAAAATGAGGAAGTGTTTTCGTCGAAGTAATACCAGATTGCCTTTTGAAACAGGTTTTCAGCTTTCAGAGCGATCCGGCACCTCTCTATCTCGCAATACCTGAATGGTGTGACCACCCCAAGTGAGTCAGGAAGAGCAATTGCTGCCGGGCCGGTATTCCTTGCGTCCTTTTTCAGACTGAGAGTGTACTGATGCCTTCCCTTTTGAACAGGCAATAGAACTTCCTGGCAACGAATTGTTCCGCCAGGATTTCGGTCTATCGCGCCACCAGAAACAAGTTTTTCCCCAAGCCTCACTAAAATTGTATCATTTGTTACAAAATCGAGGTCGAGTACCATGGTTCCGAAAGCATCCTTCCCAAAGTCGGCAAAATAGGATTCCTCACCGCTAACATAAAAATCAGAGGGTGATATAAGTTTTTCAATAAACCTGTTGCGTGTGGTTTCATATCCTGCAGGAGCTCCGGTTTTGAAAGTTTGTACTTCTGACCAGGCACCGGGATCTGCCTTTTCATTCCATATCCGAACCTTCCAGGAATATGTTTTGCCGCGATTAAGGCTTGCGGATTTAATTTCTATTTCTGACGATTTGTTGCTTATTATCTTCCTGCTGTCGCAGATATCACCGATGTCATTATTAATTTTTTCTGCCGAAGAGGCTATAAGTATCTGGTAAGCTGTTTGAATTCCAGCCTCAGAAGGGACAATCCAGCTGAATTCAGGCATCAGATCAAGAACCGGAACACCAGCAGGCTGTCTGATAAATTCAACCATGAGTCCTGAAGGAGAAGTCTGGCCGTAATTTCGGGCAGGCATAAACAGGACTGAAATAAAAGTGATGAGTCGGAGAATTTTCATCTATAACGGAGGTAATTTGAAAGTTTTATTTATCCTCATGATCTTAAGTTCGTGAGGCTTGAAAGTTATTTCGTCGTCAGGACTTATGTTATAAGCTTCAGCAGTTGCAGGGTCGAGAAACTGACGTGTGCCCTCAACAGGTATTCTGAGCTGTGTTTTTACCTCTGTTTCGCCTTCATTGAATAAAAGGTAGAAATGGTCGTTTCCTTTTACCACATGCCTGTATCTTATATTTTCTGATGCCGGAGTGAGGCGGAGGTCGGGGCGAACAATCTTTTCAATTGCTGCAATCATTGTTCCTGGTGTATCGTAAATGATTGCCCCTTTTAACGATGAGGCAAATTCCGATTTTGCGTTGATTATAAGTCTGCCATTCTTTGCAAGGATTTTCAGGTATTTCAGGGCATATTCCGGAATTGAAGAAAGACTATCAATAATTATTGCTCCATAGTCCATTCCTGCTATATGAACCCCTTTTTCATCAGTAATGGCATTTTCGGTCAGATGCCTGATCTCGAGGTAATTGAAATCATACTGGTGCTGAAAGCATGCCTTTGCAGGTTTATCGGGAAGCCAGGTTGCATCAGCGAGTATTGCCACACTGCAGATCTGGCGCGAGTCGGTGTTGATCCAGCTCAGCCTGCTGCATGCATCGGCATAGGATTTGTATTTGTCCCACCAGGCAGAATGCGGGCCAACATCAGGCGGACGTTCATCGAATCTTGGTCCACGGATTGAATAGTAAAACGCATGAGGGAAAAGCATATTCTGGCCTCTTACGAAGCACCAGTTTGCCAGCCACTGCATTTCGTCAAACGTCAGGTTGTGACCATAGGCGCCATAGAGTTCGTTTGAGTTTCGGCGAAGCCCGAGATGTTCCATGACACCCGAGGCGCACTTGGCCATAGTAGAGTGTTCGCCCTCTAATGACTTAGGGCCAGGTTCGACATACCTCCATACAAGGTCCTGGCCCGGTACCCCGAAAAATCGTTCAGTTCCCATATCCATCGATCCGGCAGGATGACCCATAAGAACCACACCATGATTTTTGCACCAGTCTCCAAGGAGTTTATAATAATTTTCCTCCAGACAGATATTCGCTGCTCTGTAGTAATCTGCAAGATGCCGGACGGCTTCAGGAGAATCAGAATACCAGAGGTCGGCCAGGTATGGTTTCATATCGTATCCAACTATCCTGTTGATTTTCGGAAGAATTTCAAGGTTCCCGGGTCTCATTTGCTTCCCGGCATCCCTCCCAAGAGGATTGGGCTCGTCAGTGAATATGCCTTTAATTGTCGATCCGAAGAATTTCCCAAATTCCGAGTAATACTTTTCATAAACCAGATCAATAAAACTTTCAACCGCGGCGGGATTAAGGATATCGGCGGCCGGAGGGCTTTCTTCGCTAAGCGTTGAACTGCCTTCTCCGAAGTAGTGAAGGCCCCTTATCTTCCCTCCTGAAGGCTGATCAATCACTGCCATTCTCTCTCCTCCCGGCCGGGTGATAATTGCAACAAGTTTCCTGTCGCCCGAAAGGTCTGGTTCTTCTTTTGGACCAAGGTCAATTTTAGCAAGCCCTCGTGCTGCATGTTTTGGATTACGGGCTACCACCTGCCCTGATGAGGAGCCTGATGGATACATCCCTTCATCGTACAGGACCACAGACATATTCCTTTTTGCTGCTTCGGTAATTGCAATCTTCATAACATGGATCATCTCATCAGATAGCCAGGTCATATTTTCGGGAAGACCTATCCTCGGATGTATTACGAAGCCATAAACTCCATGAGCTTCAAAACCGGCTATCTGTCTGACAATTTCTTCATCTTTGAGAGTGTCGTTCCAGAACCAGAAGGGCATTACTGAAAATTCCCTGGGCGGGTTAATGAATTCCTTCGGGACGTCTTGTGAAAGCAGTGGATGCGCCATGGTTAGCAGGGCAAATGCAACAAAAATGATATGTCGTTTAAGGTATCTCATATCAGAGAATGGGGTTTTATTAACAGGAATCTCTTCTAATCATTCCGGTAAAACATTAGATAAAGATATTCATAAATCCAATTTAAACATAAAGGGGTAAATGATTTTAGCAGGGGCACGAATTGCAAATTCGCGCCAGCTTAGTAAGTGCCAGCCAGCGCCGATTTGCAATCGGGGCTAAGGAAATGTCACGAATTGCAAATTCGCGCCAGCTTAGTAAGTGCCAGCTAGTGCCGATTTGCAATCGGGGCTAAGGAAATGTCACGAATTGCAAATTCGCGCCAGCGGGGAGAAGACAACTTCCTCTGCGACCTTTGCTAAACCTCAGCGTTCTCGCGTTTAAAAAAGGGTTGAGAAATGTATTAAAATTCAGTAGGTAAGCGATTATTTTTTTGGAAACCATGGCAGAAAAGCGCTGGTCTTTTCAATGTATTCCTTGTACTCAGGCTTCTTATCTTTAAGGCTTTTTTCGAGAAGAGCCACACCCGAGACTTTGATTATGAGAGCTGTCATCAGAATTGAACCAAGAACAGGAAGATAGCTTCCTGCTGAAATGCAGAACAGCCCGAAACCCCACCAAACTGCCGAGTCGCCGAAATAATTCGGATGACGTGTATAGCGCCAGAATCCGGTATTGAGTACTTTTCCCTTATTGCCGGGGTCTGACCTGAAACGGGCTAGCTGAAAGTCGCCTCCTGCCTCGAAGGCGAGGCCGGTAATCCATAAGATAATCCCCAGAAAATCAAGTATTCCCAGTTGTTTTTCCGGTCCCGATAACATAGCTCCCAGAAGAGGAGCAGAAATAAGCCATATCAGGATTCCCTGCAGAAGGAAGGTCTGGAAGAAGCTTATCCACCAGTATCGGTTCTCTCCGTATTTTTTTCTGAATTCCCTGTAGCGGAAGTCTTCACCTTTGCCGGAGTTTCTCCAGATCAGGTAAGCCGAAAGACGTAATCCCCAAAGTCCGACCATAACCATAAGAAGAGTTTTCCTTGGTTCGGGTTCTCCGGTTTTTAAAAAAAAAAAGGTAGCGGAAAGTACAAAGCCCATTCCCCAGAAGAGGTCAACTATGCTGACATTCTTTATGACAATGCTTATCAACCATAAGACTGCCATAATTCCCAGAATGATTCCCAGGGCCTGAAGCCAGATCTGAAAGAACCCCATAATGCCCTGGTTAATCTGTAAGAAAGGCAATGGCAGCAGCGCCAATCCCTACATTTGCTCCGATGACAGGAGAAATATTCACGACCGAAACGGGTTTCTTATTGGTAAATGCCTCCATTTTTTCTGTGTACCAGCGTGCCGCGTCATCATTGCTTGCATGGAGCACTATATAGTTCCACACAGTTTTATCCCGGTTCATGTTCCTGACGTGCCCCATAACCTTTTCCATATTGGCTTTCTGGTTGAATGCCTTGTCGAAAACGGTAGCTTTCCCGTCTGCATCGATTGAGACAATAGGATTTATATTAAGTAACCTGGCAATAAATCCTTTTGAAGCAGAAAGACGTCCGCCACGGATAAGGTATTTAATATCTTTTACGCTCACCAGTACCTTAGCTTTGTTAATCCACGTTTCCGACATCTGAACGATCTGTTCATGGGAATTACCTGCTTCAATAGCCTCTGCAATTTTAAGCACAATAAGACCGAGTGCACCTGAAAGTGTTTTGGAATTTATTACCGAAACAGGTTTATTAAATTCTTTGCTTATTGCCTGGGCGGCTTTCTGGCTGCTGTTAAAAGTTCCGCTGAGCTTATCACTTACATGGATCGCAATTACAGAGTCATAGTGTGAAGCCAGGTGCGAATAGAGGTTTGTGAAAGCCTTTTCATTCACCTGAGCAGACTTCGGATAATGCAGATTTTCTTCCAGTAGTGTATAGAATTGTTCAGGCTGGATAGTAATCTTATCGAGATAATGGTTTTCGCCGAAGTTTATATTGATAGGAAGCATGTTTATCTGGTACTTGTCGATCAAGTCCTGCGAAAGGTCGCAGGTTGAGTCTGTAACAACGGCAATCTTCCATTTCCTGTTATAGACGACATCGCTCTGACGAATCATATCCTCGGCTTTCTGGAAGGCAAGTGTGCCTGTCTTCCTGAGTATGTTGAAGAGATCGGCAGGAGTATTTGTATGAATATGGATTCTTCTCATCCGTTCGGAGCCGGCAACGACTATTGAATTACCGAAAGAGTCGAGGGTAACCCTGAGCGATTTGAAATCTGTTGTGCAGTTTTTTATCAGAGCTTCGGTACAGAACCTAAACTCCACATTTTCGGGAATTGTCTCTTCTATCTTTTCAAAAAGGGATGTTTCTGCTTTAACCTGAATCAGCTCCTTCAGGTTGCGGTTTGTAATGAATTCGGTGATTCCTTCGACAAAAAAGACGAATCCCCTGGCACCCGCATCGACTACATTGGCTTTTGCAAGTACTGCGAGTTTAGTCTTGGTTTCCAGAAGCGATCTGTTGAGCACAGCCATTGAGCTCAGAAACATCTCGTTGAAGTCGGTAATCCTGTGCCGGTTCTCATAGATGTATTCAGCCCAGTCGCGGATAACGCTCAGCATGGTCCCTTCAACAGGATTTGCGACAGCTTCGTAAATATATCTTACTGAATTCTTTAAGCTTAGTGCGAATTCCGCAATTGTAATGGTTTTGAAATTTGCGGTTTCGGAACTCAATCCATACAGAAACTGTGCGAAGATGATTCCAGAGTTTCCCCGTGCATTAACAAGAGTAGTTTCAGCAATCCTGTCAGCAGTGATCTTGTATGACCGGTGAGGGTGAAGGGAATCAATAACTGCCCTGATGGTTGAAGCAAGATTGGTTCCTGTATCGCCGTCATTTACCGGGAACACATTGATCTTGTTAAGTTCAACCTGATGTTCAATTACTTTCCTGGCACCTGCAATAAACGTATAGTACAATCTCCTCCCGTCCATCTCATACAGCGGTACTGTAGTTGTTATTGTCATATGCAGTTAACTTATTAATGTCTTACAAAGGTAGTATAAATGCTGACAGGTAGGATATAATTTGTCTGTTAAGTTTATAACAGTCAACGTCATAAAACAGTTGCAAACTGTCTTAATCAAAACTCAATATCCCATATTCCTGCTGCTTTCTCCAGTTCAACCAGGGCTGCAGCCTGATAATAGAGTGTTTCATAGTAACGGGTCTGAATTTCATTGAATGTTCTCTGTGCATTAAGTACTTCAAGCAGAGATGTTTCACCTCTCTGATAGCTGTAAATTTTGCCTTTTCTGACATTTTCAGCACTTTTAAGCAATCCGTTATCAAAATTGGCAACCTGGCTGCAATAATCCAAATAATACTCCCAGGCTTGTGTAACCTCATTTTTTATCTGCAGATCAGCATGTGCAAACAGTGCATCAGCCTGCTGTATTCTTATCTCGGCCATCCTTATTTCTCCCCTGTAAAGGTTTGAAAACTTCAATGGCACTGCAATACCCGCTGTTATTCCGGAAGAAGACGGACTTGTTTCACTTTTAAGATAGTATCCTGAAAATCCTATTTTCAGATCGATATCGGTATTCCTTCCCTTTTTAGTTAAACGCAGGGCTTTTTGAGCCACTTCTTTATTCATGAGTGCTGCCTGCAGATCAGCCCTGTTTTTCTGAGCCTCGGATATAAGGTCATTTAAAATAAATTCCCTGACGACATTATTCAGACGACTCGATGGTAAAAAAAGAGTATCATTTTTTGTGACACTTGTAAATAATGAAAGATCTGAAAGAGAGTTTTTCCATTCTGCCGTGGCATGTATCAGCTCGTTAAGCAGGATCCCTGTTTCAAGTTTGCTCTGGATGGCGTCAATTTGCATTATACTGCCGAGTTTATAACGTATACTATCGGCTTCGGCCAGCTTCTTCATGGTTTCATAGGAATTCAGCCTTACAATAAAAAGCTGTTCATGTTTCATCGCTTCAAGGTAGTAGAGGGTAGCCTCAGCCCGAAGGTTACGGAAATAATCTTCTACGAGGGCTGTTGTAAGTCCTTTTTCACTTCGGGTCAGGTCAATTCTTGCACGACGTTCTCCTCCCAGATCAATTGGCTTAACAATCTCCGACGAAAAATCATATCCTGTTGTTAAACTGTTTTCCCTTGCCCTTGTAACATCGGCTGAAATGTAGGGATCGTTGAAAACTTTCGCCGCTTCTATGGCGGCTTCGGAGATGTTGATATTAAGTTTTTCCGACGCGTATTTCAGGTTACTGTTTTTTACCAGACCAATGTATTCCTTAAACCCGAGCTTAACATGTTTAAAGTTAATATCCGCCTGAGCAAATGCTGTGTGAATATGCAGCCAGAGCAGGCAGGTTGTTATTATTGTTATTTTCATAATTATGCTTTTAAAAAACCGAAAACTGGTACTATTTCCTGACGGAATCAATGCTTTTCACCCCACCTTTTCTCCATCATGAAATATAGAGGAGGAAGGACATATAGCGTTATTATAGTGGCAAAGAAGAGACCGTAAACAATAACTGTTGCCAGTGGCCGCTGTACATCTGATCCTATCCCGGTGCTTATTGATGCAGGAAAGAGGCCAACAACAGCAACCATTGCGATCATCAGAATAGGACGGAACCTGTGTTTTGTTCCCGATATTACGGCTTCCTTTAGCTCCATCCCATGTTTCCTCAGCGAATTTATATGAGCAATCATTATAACACCATTCTCTATTGATACGCCAAACAGGGCAATGAATCCGACTGCTGATGATACATTAAGAGTCATTCCAGTAACATTGAGGGCAAGCATCCCGCCGAAGAAAGCCAGGGGTACAAGACACATCAGCAATCCTGCCTGATTGAATTTTCCAAATGCTCCGAAGAGCAGCAGGAACATAATTGCCAGGGCAAGGGGAATTATCATGGCTAACCGCGAATAAGCCCTGTTCTGATTCTCGAACTGTCCGCTCCACCTTACAAGATTCTTTTCGTGATTGTATTTAACCTTCTGGTCAATCTCCGATTGTGCTTTTTGCAGGAAAGCGGTGAGATCAATTCCCCTGAGGTTTATCCGGAGTGTCACATACCTCTTGTTCATCTCCCTCGTTATTGTGCTGGCTCCCGTAGTAAGGGTTATCCTTGTCACCTGTGAGAGAGGTATCTTTGCTCCTGAGGCTGAAGTGAGCATGAGGTTTCCGATTTTCTCGGGAGTATCGCGACTCTCCTCACCGTAACGGCATATTACATCAAAAACCTTGTTCCCAATGAATATCTGCGAGATTGCCTTACCACCAATGGCAACTTCAATTAATTCGGATACATCGGATACATTTAACCCGTATTGTGCTATTTTGTCCCTGTCGGCCTGAATCTGAAGCTGCGGAAAGGGAGGCTCCTGGTCAATAGCCAGGTCGCGTGCCCCCGGAATGGTTCCGAGAACCTTCATAATATCTTCTGCGATTTTACGGCTCTCCTGCAGGTCTTCACCATAAACTTTTACTGCCAGGTCGCTGTGTGTTCCAGCTATCTGGTCCATTACCATATCGATTATAGGCTGGGAAAATCCCACTGTATACCCCGGCATTTTTTCAAGTTCCTTCGATAGTTCGTCAACAAGATCGCTTTTCTTCTTTCCCCTGTCCCATTCCTTGTATGGCCTGAGGCCTATGGAGCATTCGAGATGAGATATTGAAAATGATTCCGCCCCTTCATCGTCGCGACCCGTCTGAACCATGGCGTAAGTTACTTCCGGGTGCTTTATTATACGATTCCGGAGAGTGTCGCTCATAGCTTTCGATTTCTCAAGAGATATGCCGGGAGGGAGCTGGACTTGTAACCAGATCGATCCTTCATCGAGCTGGGGAAGGAACTCTTTTCCAACAGTAAAAGTCATTATAGTTGCTGAAATCAGAATAATGAGCAATGGAGCCAATACGGCTTTTGGTTTATCGACTAATCGGATAATATGATTGTTATATATGGTGGTGAGTTTCTCAAGCCATTTATTATGGTAAGTTTTCTGAGGTTTTTTATAAATTATATACGATAACCCGGGTATTAGCAAGAGGGCAACTGCCAAAGCTCCCAGCAAAGCGTACCCTACTGTAAAAGCCATTGGAGTAAACAGCTTTTTTTCAATCCTTTCAAATGCAAAAAGGGGAAGATAGGCTGTAATGATTATCGCCGAAGAGAAAAATACCGGTTTTGCGACCTCCAGAGTTCTTTCGATAATCGAATTCTCTTCAAGTTCCATTTCAGGATGGTCCTCCCTTTTCTTCAGAATAGTTTCCATCATTACAATCGATCCTTCAACAATAATCCCGAAGTCAATGGCTCCCAGTGAAAGGAGGTTTGCCGGAATCTTTGTGAGGTACATCAGGATGAAGGCTATGAGAAGCGATAAAGGTACAGTTATGGCAACAATCAATGCTCCGCGCCAGCTTCCAAGAAATATTATCAGCACAAGAAGTACGAGAAGTACCCCATATGCCAGGGTGTGTGAAACTGTATTTAGAGTTGTTTTTACGAGATCGGTCCTGTCCATAAATGGGTGAATGGACACACCTTCAGGAAGAATCTCATTATTAAGTTCCTCAACAGCAGCATGTACGCCCGTGAGTACAATTGAAGGATTCTGGTACCTCAGCATTTGAACAATTCCCTCCACGCTTTCAGGATAGTTGCGGGTATGATCAGTAAACCCCAGTACTCCTTTCCGTTCAAGGTTTCCATACTTAAGCTTCCCGAGATCCTTAACAAAGATCGGGATCCCGTTTTCTGTTTTTACAACAACATCGCCCAGATCGTTCAGGTCCTTTACAAGGCCGATACCCCTTACGACATAACTAAGGTCACCTCGGGTAAGAAGACTGCCACCAGCATTTGAATTGTTTTTTTCAATCTTATCGGTTACGTCGGAGAGGGAGAGGTTATACTGTTCGAGTTTCCTCGGATCAATTTCAATCTGGAACTGGGTTGTAATCCCCCCGAAATTGCTGACATCAGCCACACCTGTAACCTGTTTAAGCCGCGGTATAATGATCCATTTGTTAAGTTCTGTCAGTTCCCGGAGGTCATGGCTTTTGCTTTCAATAATATATCTGTAGATCTCACCTGTGGGAGAAGTAAGCGGATTAAGACCGGGCACTGCACCATAGGGCAGATCCACTTCAGTGAGTCGTTCCTGTACTCTCTGGCGCGCCCAATAGTCGTCGACGCCGTCATTGAAAACAAGAATTATTGCCGACAAACCGAAGGTGTTTTTGCTTCGCATCGTGTTTAAACCCGGAAGACCATTGAGGACTCTTTCAAGCGGTATTGTTATCTGTTGTTCTATTTCCTCTGCAGCCAGTCCGGGTACCTGGGTAATAACCTGGACTGTAACATCGGCGATATCGGGATACGCTTCTATAGAGAGTTGCTTCCAGGAGGAATAGCCAAATATTCCAAGCAGTGCGAACAATAACAACATTATTTTCCACCGCCTTAGCGCTAATTCAATTATGGCTTTCATATCAGTTCTTCAGATCTGTAAGCAGAATTCCACCTTCGGTAACAATCTCATCACCGGCATTCAATCCCGATCGGATAATTACGCGGTTGCTATCGGCGCTGCTGGCATCAACCGTTCTCCGGAGGTATTTATTATTGCTCAGACGGAGAAAGACAAAGCTTGATTGCTCAGCCTGGAATAATGAGCCTGATGGTATCATAATTACATTTTCGGGACTTTCGGAAAATGTTGTTGTTACGAACATCCCGGGTTTCATAACGCGGTCATTATTTTTAGATAGTACATATACCTGCACCGACCTGGTATCCTCATCGAGGATCTCGCCTATGTGAAAAACCGTTCCTTTTATCGGGGTATCAGCCATTCCTGTCAGCCTGATCTCTGCTTCATCCGATTCATGAACCAGGGTTATATCCTTTTCCTTCAACTGACCAATAACCCAGATGCTGCTAAGTTCCGCAACAATGGCAACAGGATCAGCATCTTCCCTGAGATACTGGCCGATTACAATATTGTTTTCGACAATTTCGCCACTGATTGGCGATCGGACAATAAGTGGTTGCCCCAGAACAAGTTCATCGGAGTTAACGTGATAAACCTTCAGGCTTGCAATTGAATTCTCGTAATCTCTTTTTGTCAGTTCAAAGTTTACTTCTGCCTCATCGAGGTCTTTCTGGGTACCAACTCCGTTTTTTAGAAGGTCCTGCTGCCGTTTCAGGTTTTTCTCAGCCAGCAGCATCTCCTGTTTTGCCTGGTAAAATGCCTTTCCCGCCTCGAAGAACACAGGTGAACTGATCTCAAATACGGGAGAACCTACATCAACTTTCTGTCCGAGGCATACAAATGATCGTGTTATCCTTCCCGAAAACGGGCTGGCAATCGCGGCATAGTTATTCGGAATGGCTTTTACTACACCTGATGTAATTATTTTTTTGCAATATGGTTCAGGTATTATTCTTATGACTTTTATTTTGGATTCAAGGCCCGGGTTGGAAACTGTTAGGATGGAGTCGGGCAAAGATTCGGTGTTGGATCCAGTATCCTCCTTGTTAATGTTCCGGCACGACACAAGAAGGGCAATGCCGAAAAAAAGCAGAAAATGTTTCATTGTAAATAATTGATAATTCTGATAAATAATTAACATATAGCCATCTGTCGCTAATATGTGGCTGGTAAAACCTGAAAGTCTTTTAGTCAACCACTACCGGGGAGGAGCCCTGAGGAGGGCAAGTCGATAAGTTATATCAGTAGCTATTCCCCTTGTAAGCGAAACAGGAAACTCATAAAGTAACAGAATGATCTTCTTAAGAAAGAATGTAGATGCAACGAGAGATAAAGTAATACTTGAAAGCAGATAAATTGTTAAATATCCTCTTTCGGAATGAGAGTGAACCGGTTTTCCATCGGCTCCCGCTTTATAGGGATGGGAATGCCCAATAGTTTCACCCAGAACAATATGAGTATGATAAAAGAAAGTAATACAGGCATAATATCCGGCAAAAATGACCAGAAAAAGGACTACATAAAATTTTTTTAACAAGCTCTTGTTTCTCATGAGCGAAAATTAATGCAATTGCCGTTTCGTGTGTTAATTCATTAGTTACTAACCCGTAAGTACTGTTATTGTTCATTTGAAATGATAGATTCCAGTGGTATTAGTTCCATTGGAATGCTAGAAATTCGAAATCCCAATCATGAGCCCAAGATATGGTTTCTGGTTATAAATCCAGGCAGTTTTGTTTTCATCAAGAAGGTTATCGAAACCAAGCGAGATCCCAACTGACATGTTTTCGAAGGTGAGGAAAGCAGCTATTCCTTTCTGAAAAATAATGCCGTCATACTCCTGTGTGATCCTGTTGCCGGTAACTGTCGGATTCACGGGAGTAATTCCGATTCCTCCGAAAAGACCTGCATCAAAGGCTATTTGCCTGATATATGAACTCTTTTCATTGAGTTGGTTTGATTCGGTAATTACCTTATAAAAATTTTTCCGGTAACCAAAATAGAGGGCAGCGTTGATATTGGCATTAAGCTGATTGGGTACTCCTTCCCTTTTCGGTCTGTATTTCATAATAATTGTGGATAAATCTATGTCAGGCGTATTTTTCATGAATGTACTTCTGTAATAATAGCTGCCTGGTAAAATATCCCTGAAGCTGCTTTGGTTCATGAATTTGAGCTCACGGGTATTTACATTGCCATTCCGGGCGACACTATAAACATTTATTGAATCTTCTTTATAGCTGACATAAACATTAGTATACTTTTTATCTTCAGTTTTCAAGGTGTAAAATCCTGATTGAAGGTCATGCCTTGCTAATTTTTCAACAGACACGCAACTGAAGGAGATAAGCGAAACAATTGAATAAAGCCAAAACCTGCTGAAACCTCTCATTACAGTAATGTATTAACATGTTTAACACTAATGTCACTAAAGATACAAAATATGAGAAATATTTTAGAGCTGAGGATTCAATTTCAAAAATTCAGACCTGATTTGTAGGTTGAAATTGCCCTGTTCCTTGCAAAACTATGTTCTACAATTGGGCTGCAATATCCGAAACTGTCGTATTCAGGGACCCATCTTTTCACATAGACTGCTTCAGGGTCGAATTTCTGCATCTGGGTTTCAGGATTGAACACCCTGAAATATGGGGCGGCATCGCAACCTGTTCCTGCTGCCCATTGCCAGTTTCCGTTGTTCGATGAAAGCTCGTAGTCGAGCAACTTCTGTGCAAAATATGCTTCGCCCCATCTCCAGTCGATAAGCAGATGTTTGACAAGAAAACTTGCTGTTACCATTCTAACCCTGTTATGCATATATCCCGTTTCGTTCAGTTGTCGCATACCAGCGTCAACCATAGGATATCCCGTTTCTCCGGCACACCATTTCCTGAATTCCATTTCATCGTTACGCCACTGAATTCTGTCATACTTTTTTTTGAAGCTTTCAGTCACTACATTCGGGTAATTGAAAAGAATCTGCATGAAGAATTCCCTCCAGACAAGTTCGCTCAGAAATGTAAAGTTTTCGGGCCTGGCAATATTTACAAGCTGCCTGATGCTTATTGTTCCAAACCGCAGATGAGGGCTTAGATAACTGGTTTTGTCATCGGCAGGAAAATCGCGGTATTTATCATATTCTTTTATTGCAGTCAGATCGTAAGGTTTTACCCTTATGGAACTTTTACTGAAACCTACATCATGAAAGGAAGGAAAATTAAAGCTGCATTTGAAAAAACCGTTCATATCTGTTTTGAGGTCGGAAGCAGAGCCATTCTTATCTTTTTCAAACTGCTGTATCCACTTGTTCCTGTAAGGGGTGAAAACAGTATAGGGTGTTCCATCCCCTTTTTTGACCTCATTTTCTTCAAAGATCACCTGGTCCTTGCAGCGTAATAGTCTGATACCTTTCTCTGCCATGATCTTTTCCACTTTGTCGTCTCTTTGGTGGGCATAGGGCTCATAATCCTTATTAATGAAGACGGAGTTGATGCTGAAAGTTTGAATGAGTTCTTGCCATATTTTGCAGGGTTCCCCTTTTTTAACCAGAAGATTACTTCCGTTTTTTGCGAGTGCTTCATTTAACGAAAAAAGTGATTCATGGATGAAGCTTACTCTCGCATCGTCCGATGATAGTTCTTCAAGGATGTTAGTATCGAAAATGAATACCGGAAGTACAGGCAATCCAGAACTCAATGCAGAATTAAGCGCTGTATTATCTTCGAGACGGAGGTCTCTCCGGAACCAGAATATATTTATTTTTTCCGTGGATGAGTCTGGAATCATATTGTAATTATAAGTCAATGTCGTTTAGTTAAGCCCGGATAATCAGTTTCTAACTTCCACATTTTTACCCTCCTGCACCCCAGGAGTGGGTTCTTAAATCCCCCCTTGGGGGGTTGGGGGGTAAAAACACATGAGGGTAGAGAGGTCTCGATGGTAAAATACTCATTCCATGTTTGATAATAATATTCCTTAACTAAACGCAATTAAATTATGAGTAGTAAAATAAATTGTTATTTTATTAACACTTGTTCGAATTTTCTTTTTAACTTTTACGTGTAAAAATACTAAAGTTTATGAGCAGAAGACAAAAATTCGGTACTCTGATCCCGGTAATAGGGGGAATCATTGTGCTTACAGTCGTTAGTGCCTTTACTGTAAAATATTTATCGGAGCAGACCGATCTGAAAAACAAGTATTCCTACAAGGATTTTGAGTCTGCCAAAAAGTGCGCCCCCTGTCACCCGGGTATTTATGAGCAATGGTCGCAGGCAATGATGTCGAAGGCCTACACTCATGAATGGGACGAAATTGAATATTTCGAACTGGCAGTGCCACATGCTGAGGCAAAACCTGAACTGAAAGGCCCGGTAGATGGATGCAACGGATGTCACACACCGCTGGCATATATGGGAGGTAAACAGTTTCCTCCCCCCCGGCCATCGGAAAAAAGCATGGCTAACGAATCAGTATCTTGTGAAGTGTGCCATCTCATACAGTCGGCTCAGACAGATCCTCCGTTTAACTTCAGCTATATGATTGAGCCGGGTATCACAAAGTATGCCGGACGTACACCAACTGTTGAATCGCCAGCCCACAAGATTGTTACAAATGATTTTTTCAGGACAACGGAGTTTTGCGGAAACTGCCATAATGAAAAGAATCCTTTCGGTATTTGGGTTAAGAGCACCCAGCTTGAGTGGAAAGAGGGCCCATATGCTAAGGAGGGTGTCAGGTGCCAGGATTGCCATATGCCTAAGGGCGGACCATTCCTGAATGCCATAATGACAAAACCTTATGATGATTCAAGGCTTCACCTTTTCCATGGGGCACACGACCCGGGAAAGGTAAGGGGGACTATCGAACTAAGGATACAACCCGATATGAGGGAGGCTGAACCGGGAGAGTCGGTGATATTTACAGTTGCCCTCTTCAACCAGAAGACGGGTCATAAATTTCCTACAGGATCGGTTGAAGACCGTATAGTCTGGCTTAACGTGGAAGCTATTGATGCGAAGGGTAAGGTTTATCACCTTAACGTAGATAAAAAAGGGTTTGCAGGTGAAGAGTACACTATTTCGGGCGATTACCTTGCTTACCAGGATATGGCTGTTCCTCTGAAACAGCCTGAATTCAAAGGTGTTCAGCGCGACGGAATTCCTTCAGGGAACAGGATCTTCAGAATGCCATATTTCGACCCCGAGGGAAGAATGACAATAATGCAATGGAATACAGCAACTCAGGGTGTCGATTACAGAATTGGGCCTCGTGAGACTAAGGTTGAAAAGTTTACCTTCAAACTCCCCTTCGATGTTGCACCCGGAGAGATGAAAGTCAAAGCAGAGCTCAATTACCAGTTGCTTGTAAAACCGGTGGCTGACCTGCTGAAAGTTCCCGCCGAGGAGTCAGCCGCACTGATTGTAAATGAGCACTTCACTTCACTAAAGATATTGCAGTGAACAAAATTATCGACTTATCTTAAATTGAAACAGGATGAAATCAAATAAAAATAGTTTAGTATTTTCTTTCACATTTTTGTTTTGTCTGCTTTTTTCAACTCAAAGCAGTTTTTCAATTCCCGCATTTGCCCGGAAATACCAGATAAGCTGCCATGTATGTCATGCCCCTGCAATACCGAGGCTGAAAGCATTCGGAGAGGAGTTTGCAGCTAACGGTTTCAGGATGACCGATTACGAATCGCCGAGGTATTTTGTTTCCACAGGTGATGAGAAACTTTCTCTTCTCAGGGAATTACCACTTGCAATAAGAATGGATGGGTTTGCTTCATATAATTTTGATTCGGAAAGCGCAGACTTTCAGTCGCCTTATGTTCTTAAAATTCTGACAGGAGGCGAGATTTCCGATAAGCTTTCCTATTATTTCTATTTTCTCTTTAATGAGCGCGGATCAGTTGCCGGTGTGGAGGATGCCTTTTTAATGTATCATGATCTTTTTAAGACAGGTGTCAATTTTTATATAGGGCAGTTTCAGGTTTCCGATCCCCTGTTCAAGGGAGAACTCCGATATACTCTTGAGCCCTATAAGATCTATGGTGTAAAACCCGGCAATTCCCTAGCTGACCTGAAGTACGACAGGGGCATTATTTTTGAGAAGGATTTTAAAACAGGTACGACAGTTGTGGGAGAAGTCCTGAACGGCTGTGGAATTGGTGCAGCTGGTGAGGAGGCCCTCTTCGACAACGACATCTATAAAAACTATATGCTGAGAATAAACCAGTCGATTACAAAAAACATCAGCCTTGGAGTCTTCGGATATGCAGGAAAAGAATTCCTTAGCGATACGTGGACAGGGACCTCAACCGGTGTATATAACAGAATAAGAATGATAGGACCAGATCTTTCGATCGATTTCGACAGTAAATTTATTTTGAATATTCAGTATGTCAGGAGAATGGATTCAAAGGTATATGACGGATTTTTTGTCGAAGAAGATGTAAGGACTCAGGGTGGATTTGCCGAAATTACTTATTCGCCAAAGGGTGATATGAGCAAATGGTATCTTACCGGTCTTTTCAACTGGGTCGATTCGGACCTCTCGGAACTTAACTACCGCGCAGCAACATTGCATGCCGGGTATATTCTCAGGCGCAACCTGAGGGTAGTGGGTGAATATACACAGCAGATGTCGGGCAGAACATACGGAAGGGTGAATGCAGGGTTTGTAGCGGCATTCTGATAGTTAAAGAGTAATCTTTGAAATCCGTTTACCGCATGGTTCATTTTTTTACCACGGAGTTACACGGTGTTTTAAGGAGTTTCACGGAGTAAATCAAGAGTCCTTTTTAACATTTTAACAGCTTCATCTTAATCCTCAACCCTGAGATATAACAACAGTGTAACTCCTTTTTCCCTCCGTGCAACTCCGTGGTTAAGTGAATTCAATGAAGAGAACATGGCTGTTATCCTTATTGGAGGTCACAATTTGTGATCTCAAGAGAGGAAAGCTTTTTCTTTCTGGTTGGATTCTTTTAAACACAAAGGACGCTAAGGATTTCTGTAAGGGCACAAAGGAGAACTCATTATTTATATTTGGAACTAAAAACGTATTCTCCTGAGCCGACATCAATCATTGTCCTGGCATTTGTTTCAGTGATTTTAAAACCTTCTTTTGATTCAGCTGCAGGAAGTCCGTTAACCGAGATTTCGTTCTTAGCACTTTCCGGGAGCGCTATAGTCGCCTTACAGTTTACAGGTATTTTCACTTTGAGAGTGAATGTGTCGTTATCAATTTTCCATGAACTTAAAATAGTACCGTGAACAGAGTTGTATGTGGCCTCTGCCCATGTGATATCACCAACTACTTCGGGAGAAATAAGGATATTATCATAGGAAGATGAGCCCTCAGCCTGACGGATTCCTGCAATGCCGCTGAAAAACCATTCCATGAGGTGGCCCAGCATCATGTGGTTATTCGATACATATTTTAAGGCCGCCCACGACTCGGTCAATGATGTTGCTCCCTTTGAAAGCTGATACCCGTATCCCGGAACGTCGGTTTTAGAGTTCATATCGAAAATAAGTTGCGACTGTCCATCTTCTTCAAGCGCTCTTAAAAGGTACCTGTATCCGATATCGCCGGCAGTGAGTGCATTACTGTTTTCTTTAACAGTTTTAACCAGGGTTCCTGCTACTGCCTTTTTCAAACTGTCATCAGCCATTCCGAAGAAGAGCGGCATCGACATTGCTGTTTGACTGCCGGTCGAATAAGTTTTTGTTACAGGGTTGAAAAATGCAGCATTGAAAGCTTTACGGATATCTTCTGCCATTGTCCGGTAATAAATTGCATCCTCTGCCTCGCCTGTAAGGACAGCCATTTCTGAAAGGAGTTTGGTATCGTAATAGTAGATCGAAGTTGCTGTAACTGCTTTCGGGGTCAGCTGAGCTTCACCGGGAAATTTCGGACCAAGATCGTACCAGTCGCCCAGTCCGTGGGAAATAATGTGGTCATCTGAAGTTCCCCTGAGGTAAGCAACATATTTTTTCATCATTGGGTAGGCTTTTTTAACTGCTTCAAGATCTCCGTACCACTCATACATATCCCATGGGAGAATAATGCAGGCGCTTCCCCATTCGGGAGAATCGCGGAATCCGGCCGCAAAAGGAACAAACTCAGGTGCTATATCCGGAACCAGACCATTGTCAAGCTGAGCTTCAATCATGTCGTCAATAACTTTTCCATACAGGTTATGTATGTCGTACAGGAATTTTATTGAATTTCCCATCAGATGAGTCTGTTCAAGCCATCCAAGTTTTTCGCGGTGGGGGCAATCGGTGGCAACACTTGCCAGATTGCTTTTTATCGACCAGTTGATGAGGGTGTAAACTGAATTAAAGAGCTCATTTGAACATTTAAAGTTTCCTGCCTCAGGAGATGAGTTCCTTGTGTGAAGGAGTTTTATATCTGAAATAACAGGCAGGTTTTCAGGATTTATCTTACCCTCCGGGACAGCTCCCTCAGCCTGAACATACCTGAATCCGTAATAGGTGAATTTTGGCATCCATACTTCCTCCGCTTCTCCTTTGAGGATGTATGAAAAGTAACAGGGTCCGCCGGTAGCCTGCTGGGTTACAAGAGAGTCGTCACCAAGAAGTTCACCAGGGATGAACCTGACTTCCTGTCCCTTTTTCCCCTTTACAGTTATTTTTATAATTCCTGAGGCATTCTGCCCGAAATCATAGATAAAACTGGTATCTTTTTGTACAATCAGCTTCTTAACCGGGATGATTTCAGCCACCTTAACGGGGTAATCTTTCTCAGGCATTAGGGAACCTGAAGGTTCTTTTACCGAAATGGCATTCGTCCAATTTGAATCGTTGAAACCGGGCTTGTCCCATCCTTTCTGTTCAAGCCTCGCGTCATAATCTTCACCTCCGTAAATGCTTGAAAAGGTCACCGGCGACGGGGATGTTTTCCAGGTCTCGTCAGTTATAATGACATCCTCAGTTCCATCGGCATATTTGACTGCCAGTTTAAGGATCAGTTTTGGAGCACCATAAGCTATTACAAGCTTCCTGTATCTCTCCCGGTTAATATTATAAAACCCGTTTCCTACAATTGCGCCTATCGAATTCGACCCTTTTTTCAAATCATTTGTAACGTCAAATGTGTTGTAAAGGCAGGTTTTCCTGTAATCGGTCCATCCCGGAGAAAGAAACCTGTCACCTGTCTTTTTCCCGTTTATAAATAATTCATACTGACCCAGCCCGCTCACAAATACAAGTGCTTTGGTAATTTTTTTTTCTAAACTGAATTCCTTCCTGAAAAGGGGAATTGTCATCCTTTTTTGAGCAAGATTCCCAAGATGGTCCCCGTTACCATGTACCCCGGGCACCAGAAGAAGCGAGTCGGGAATTTCCTCAAAACCTATCCATTTTGCTCCGTTCCAGCCGTTCCTGTCGAATAATCCGGTAGTAAAATTACCTGTCTGGCTCCAATCCGAGGGTTTATCATTTCCATCCCAAACCCGTACTTTCCAGTAATACTTCCTGCCCTGTTCAAGAGGAGAGCCATCATAAGTGATCCACGCTGATTTTGCCGATAAAATTTTCCCGGAATCCCATAGTTCACCAGAAGAATTTTGTACCCCGGCAGCATCGGATGAAACTACGATCTGCCATGCAGTTTGAACCTGGTTATTTTTCGATGATTCCAAAATCCAGCTGAAATCAGGGTTATTACCTGTTCCGACCGGGTTCTCAACGCCGTTGCACATAATCGGACCGACCAAAACAGGAGAGTTTCCACTATTCCGGCATCCTGTAAGAAGCAGGAAGGTAAGTCCAATTGTAAAAGAAAGGATTCTCATAAGACTTTGGGATAAATTCTTTTTTAAAATTTTTCTTATTCGGTTTCCTTAGTGTCCTTTGAGCATAACTTAGAGTCCTTCGTGGTAAAAAAAAGGAAAGCTTTTAACCACAAAGTTTCCGGGAGTGGCGACTCTCCAACCTCAAAACAGATAACTTTGAAAAAAGCAGCTCATAAGAAACCTGTTTGTGATTGGTAGTTTCATTCCTCCACAAAGTTTGGTTCGGGGCACTACTTGAAATTTCAAAT
>CAIMVD010000155.1 GCA_903844815.1 uncultured Bacteroidota bacterium
ATTTGAAATTTCAAGTAGTGCCCCGAACCAAACTTTGTGGAGGAATGAAACTACCAATCACAAACAGGTTTCTTATGAGCTGCTTTTTTCAAAGTTATCTGTTTTGAGGTTGGAGAGTCGCCACTCCCGGAAACTTTGTGGCGATTGCATTTATTGTCTTAATCGGAGTAGGCTCTTTATTTAAGTTTAAAAGTATAGGTAGCTCTCAACAGGGCTAAAAGATTACGATCCTTTGCCGAATCTTCCTTATTTATGTTAGTTATGCCAGGGATTACTCTTATCCCTATTCCAATATTGTTTTTGAATTCATAACCCACTCCAAGTGGAATTCCTAAATCAAAAGTGTTGACATACTCTTTGTAATTATCCGAATGGCCTGAATATTTATCCTTAGCACTTAGCAGAATTCCAGGTTGAAGACCAGCCTCTCCGAAAAATCCACTTTTTGTCTGATATCTTGCAACAAAGGGTGCCATGATATAGAAAAGGCTCACCTTACCGCTTATAGAACTTCCCAAAATTGATTCCTCCCAGGCAGCTCCCTGTGCTGAGAAGTTTAATTCACCCCTCAAACTTATTGATTCATTAAAATTTTTGATCGGAGCAACTACGCCAACCTGAAATCCGACAGGATCCTGCCAGCTATCGCTTTCACCATATATGCTGCTCTTGCCAACAGATACTTCACCTGAAAGCTCCCTAGTCACAGAACAAGACTGTGCGATAACGACTAAAATTGCCATTACAATGAAAATGCAAAGAAATCTTTTCATAATTTACTTTTTTAGAGGGTTAATAATAATCAGATATTATAAAAGCATTGAAAAAAGCCTCTAAACCTGCGGGTTTTAATATTTATACTTAATCTGAATAGAAACGACCATCAGCAAACATGAACTTATTCAAATATATAATTAACTTTCAAACAAAGCAAATATTTGCATGAAAGTTTTCGGCTATATGCTTTATAATCCGTCAATTGTTAATTAATTAACAGTAAACTCTTGAATTTTATTCTGGCACAAACTTTTATATTTATGGCAACTAATTCTATTTTTATAATGATCCCTGAGTGAAAACAGTTATGAATTTTTGGTTGAATGGTTACTTACTGTGTAATCCTGCTTTTTTTGTTGAACCTGAGTTTCTAATTTGAACTTACATTCTTATCGTTTAACTTTACTATAAAATATTTCAATATGATAGTGACCTGTGTTTATATCAGCGTTATACCCGAAGTTATCGATGAATTCATTGTTGCAACAACCGAAAACCAACTTCAGGCTGTTAAGGAACCCGGAAACCTGAGGTTCGATCTTATTCAGCAAAGTGACGATCCATGCCGTTTCATGCTCTATGAAGCTTACGAGACGGAGGAAGCCGCGGCTAATCACAAAACAACTGTCCATTATTTAAAATGGCGTGATACTGTAGCAGAATGGATGGCTGAACCAAGACAGGGAATAAAGTACAATATTATTCAGCCAAACGATCCTTCAGGATGGTAAAGCCTTTTCAGTTTGCAAGGGTGCCTCGGATATTGTTCGGGAACGGTATGATTTCAAAACTTCCCGGAATCGCCGAAGGTTATGGAAAAAATGTAATCATTGTTACAGGCAAAGGCTCATTTGCTTCTTCTGAATACTGCGAAAGACTCCTTGAGGAATTAGAATCAAGGGGAATTGAATATCATATTGTATCAATTCCCGGAGAACCTTCTCCTGACGAAATCGATGATACAGTAAAAAGGTTCGATGGCGCCGGCATTGACCTTGTAACTGGAATAGGAGGTGGAAGTGCCGTTGACGCAGGTAAAGCAATATCTGCAATGCTGGGCAAGAAGGAACCGGTCAAAGATTTCCTCGAGGGAGTTGGTAAATTGGAGCATCCGGGGACAAAGATTCCCTTTATTGCTGTTCCTACAACCTCCGGGACAGGGAGTGAAGCTACAAAGAATGCTGTTATTTCGGCTATTGGGAAAGAGGGGTTTAAGCGATCGCTGCGACATGATAATCTGGTTCCTGATATCGCACTTGTCGACCCTGATCTTACAATTGGCTGCTCACCTGAAATAACTGCCGCCAGCGGTATGGATTGTTTTACCCAGCTTACTGAAGCCTTTCTTTCCGACAAGGGGAATCCTTATACCGATGCACTTGCATTGGAGGGACTGAAGTCACTTAAGACATCACTTGAAAAATGCTATATTGACGGGTCCGATCGCGACGCCCGTGCGGGAATGTCCTTCGCGGCACTTACTTCGGGTATCTGTCTTGCCAATGCCGGTCTTGGGTCTGTTCATGGATTTGCATCCTCGATTGGAGGCATGTATGAAATTCCCCATGGACTTGTATGTGGTTCACTTATGGCAAAGGCAAATGAAGTAAATGTAAGGGAGCTTAGAAAGTCGGGAGAGTCAGGAGCCTCTCTGAAAAAATACTCTCTCCTCGGTCAACTGTTCCTTGATGAAAAGGATAAAACCGATAATTATTACATCGACGGGTTTATAGGTTACCTTCAATCTCTTGCTGCAACATTCAGGTTTCCGGGGTTGAAAAGATTTGGAGTATCAGATGATGATGTATCGAAAATCTGTAAGATTACCGATAATAAGAACAACCCTGTAAAACTTACAATAGAAAATCTTGAGGAAATCCTGAGAAGCAGGGTATTCTGATATTCCTGTTTTTTTAATTATGTACATACTGCGAACTTTCCGGGTTATACCCCGACAGAAAATTACTTGTAAACGGAGGTTTTGGTTATTTTAAAAGTAATATTGTAAAAGAATAAATTTGTCAGAAAATTTAATGGATAATTTCGAAGAATATTTACGGCAAGGTGAACCAGACAAAGCAGAAAAAGCAAAAGTTTGGAAAACCGCTATCGGCTTGCAGCAAGTTGACGGGCTAAAACCTTCTGACTATTTGATAGCAACTGCCAGGAAAAACATTGAAGGAACCATTTCTATTGACGAGGTAAAACAGCTAATTGACAGTTATTATAAACAACACCCTGTAAAAGATACCGAAAACCGCACCGAAGAAGCCGACAAAGTATCGGCACGTATTACCGAAATATTGAGCGAGCAAACTTTTACGTTTTCGCCAATAGAATACCTTGCAATTCATCGCAGGTTGTTTAAGGGCGTTTACAACCATGCAGGTAAAATCCGTGATTATAACATTACAAAACAAGAATGGGTACTAAATGGCGAAACTGTTTTGTATGCGAGCGCTGAGAGCTTAAAAGCTACTCTGGAGTACGATTTAGAACAAGAAAAAAAGTTTAATTACAACGGTCTTAGCCAACAGGAAATTATAGAGCACTTAGCACGTTTTATCAGCTACTTATGGCAAATTCACATTTTTGGCGAGGGCAACACCCGGACAACGGCAGTTTTTTTAATAAAATATCTTCGCAAGCTTGGTTTTAAAGAGGTAAACAACGACTTATTTGCCGAGCATTCATTGTATTTCCGCAATTCACTTGTGCGAGCCAATTTTGAAGATTTAACCAAAGGCATTTACAAAACAGAAAAATATCTTATTAGCTTTCTTTTAAATTTATTGCTTGGAGAAAATCATTTGCTGAAAAACAAAGAAATGCACATAGAAAACGACAAAACCGGCCATTGGAAAACTATAGTGAAATAACCAATACTTAACCAAAAATACCCTGCTTATGAAAACAAGAAGTTTAGTTTTAATGATTTTACTTTTTTGCCTGTTAATTGTCCCTAAACAGGCACAGGCTCAGCTCCCAAAAGAGACAGAGGCCCAGAAAACCCAGAGAATGAAGTGGTGGACCGATGCCCGTTTCGGAATGTTCATCCACTGGGGATTGTATGCCCTTCCCGCACGCCATGAGTGGGTGAAGAATGCAGAACGATTGACCAACGATCAGTATCAGAAGTATTTTGAGAACTTTAATCCGGATATGTACGATCCTCATGAGTGGGCAAAAATGGCAAAGGCAGCTGGGATGAAATATGTGGTTCTTACTGCAAAACATCACGAAGGTTTTTGCCTGTTCGATTCAAAATTCACAGATTACAAGGCAACAAACACTCCTTATGGAAAGGATCTTATAAAGGAATACGTTGAAGCCTTCAGGGCTGAAGGATTAAAAGTCGGTTTTTATTATTCGCTTATCGACTGGCATCATCCCGATTATACAATAGACGAGGTCCATCCCCAGCGCCAGACCTCTGATACAGCATATGCACGGCTCAATAAGGGAAAAGATATGAGCAAATATCGTGAATATTTAAAAAACCAGGTGAGAGAGCTCCTGACTAACTATGGTGAGATAAGCGTTATCTGGTTCGACTTCTCATTTCCGGGTAAGAATGGTAAGGGACGTGCTGACTGGGATTCCGAAAGCATTATTAAACTCGCAAGATCTCTTCAGCCTGGTATCATTGTCGATGATCGTCTCGATCTGAAAGATGTTGAAGGAGGATGGGATTTTGTTTCGCCGGAGCAGGAAAAAGTTGCCAAATGGCCTGAATATAACGGCAAAAGAGTTGCCTGGGAGACCTGTCAGACCTTTTCCGGATCATGGGGCTATTACCGTGACGAAAATACCTGGAAGAGCCCCGCACAACTTCTTGAGTTACTCATTGAATCGGTAAGCAAGGGTGGAAACCTTCTTCTGAATGTTGGTCCGACTGCACGTGGTGTTTTTGACTACAGGGCTCAGGACAGACTTAAGTCGATGGGAGAATGGATGAAATATAACGGACGTTCGGTTTATGGCTGTACAGAAGCTCCTGCAGGATTCACCGCTCCGGCCAATACGCTTCTTACATATAATCCTGTAACCAGAAGGCTTTATGTTCATCTTCTCGCTTACCCTATGGGAACCCTTAATCTGACCAACATGGGCGACAAGGTTAAGTACATCCAGTTCCTGCATGATGCTTCTGAAATTAAATACAGAGCCGGCAGGGATAATGCAAAGAATGACCTGATCCTTTCGCTTCCCGTTCAGAAGCCTCCTGTTGAGATACCTGTTCTTGAGCTCATTCTTAAATAGTCACTACAGCGAGAGTTCTGGCATTCAGGTGTAATTTCATATAGACTCTGTGACCTCCGTGTAACTCTGTGGCTCTCTGTGTAAGTTCTTCTTTTTTGTTACACAGAGAGACACAGAGGAGGCACAGAGATCACAGAGATTTGCTCTATGCCTTATCAACAACATTTGGGCTTAAGGATTTTTAAACAGATATCGAGTCATATACGACAACCTTTTCCCAAAGATCCTGGCAATCGGCAATAAACTTCTGGTGAATAGGATGAGGTTGGTAAATATCCTGGTCTGCTCTGTTTTTGAAGGTAACAAGAAGCGAATAACTATATGTACCATCTATTACATCACGGCTTGTCCCTGCAGGAATCCCGAGGTGATAATCGACAATAGTCTCAATCTTAACAAGCTCTTTTAGCGCTTTCTCGAATTTTTCCTTATTCGCCGGAGTAACAGGTTTCTTAAGCCAGAAATAAACCTGATGAATGAATAGTTTTTCGAGATTGTTAACTTTTATAAGGTTGCCTGAACCTGTTGCAATAATTCCGGCAGCAGCAATCCCTTTTGTGGAAGTGCCGATAAAGTTGCGACGATTAATGTTGATTGCCATATTTGTTTAGTTTTAGTGAAAATTCTAATTTACGAATTGTTTTGCATAGTATTTGGCTGTAAGTTTCTCTCCCGTAGCCTTTTTAATCATTTCATTCCACTGGTACCTTGCACCCGGTTCGAAAACTTTTTCCTTAAGATAATCACCAACAGCTGTTTCGCCCGTGAAAGAGGGATTTTTTGAAACATTCGTTGTAATATAACTGTAGAGCTGCGAGGCAAGGATCTCTCCCAGCAGGTAGTTGTGATAATAACAAGGATAAAGTGCAATATGAATTTTTGTGGCCCAGTCGGGCATATTCCGCCCTTCCGGTTTTTTCAGCGACTGGTATTTTTCAACGGTATCCCACCATAATTTGTCAAGATCCTGATCGGGATTTTCATACATCGACTTCTCGAACCGGTACATAACCTGCGCCCATCTGCTGAATACTATCATCTGAAGTCGCTGTGCCTTAACGCTTATTTCTGTTATCTTTTCACTCTCCGGCCTGTCAATAATCCCCATTGTTACCATCCATTCCGGATCTTTTGCAAACCTGCCGAACAGATTGGCAATGGCTTCAGTTGTAAATGTGTGAGCTGCATCCCTCAGTACAAAAGGAAGAGATCTGTCGTTATAATATGAATAAACTCCATGACCAAGCTCGTGGAGTATGGTGTTCATCCAGTACGAATCAGGCCTGATATTGTCGAGCGTTCTGACATCGCCCGACCTGTCGATATCAGTGCAGAAGGCATGCTGGTTTTTTCCGGGTTTCTCATACAGGTCGCTATTTGCCAGAATGGCATCAACGGGCACACCTATTCCGCTGTAGTATGCTGAGGCAAGTTTCACAGGATCCTGTTTCTCATAATATTTGTCGAAATCGACAGAATATATTTCGGGGGCCTCCTGGAAAAAGCGGTTCTGGTAGTGCCAAGGACGCAGTTCTGTAACCGGTATTTTGTATTTATCTGCAAAATACTGATCTATTTCTGTCTTAAGACCTGAAAAACTGTCTCTTGTAAGGCTGTCGAGCTCGTCAAAGATCTTCGTCACCTCCTCCGGAGATTGGCCCGAAAGTTTAAGACTCATCTCATGATAGTTACCGAAACCGGCTTCCCTGGCAATTACGTTCCTGTGTTTTACAAGTTCTATGATCTCTTCCGAAACAGCAGGGCCTATCATTTTTGAAGCTTCCCAGGCTTCCTGTAGTTCATTATTATCCCCTGAGTTCCTGAGGATTCCATCGAGGACATTATCCGATATTTCCTTCCCTTTTATGCTGACTCTGAAGTTGGAATATTTCTGCCCGATCTCAGTCTCCATTTTGATCTGCAAGGCAATGAGGGCAGTATCGACCTGGCCTCCCAGATATGCATTATATAACAGCTCAAGCTGACGCAGGAGCAGGGGATCCTTTACTGAATCTGATTCTTTAATCTCCTTAAGTGTTTCAAATTCTGTCGTGTTTGAAAAGATCTTCGCATATTCAAAAGAGGCTTTTTCGCTCTTCGCAAAATCTTCGGCTGTTCCGGTAATGTTGGCATTCCACGATGCCAGTGCAGTTTCTTTGTATAATGGCACAGCCTTAGCCTCATATACAGCAATGAATTTTTTCAGCCGGTCTTCCATTTTTTCCTGTTTTGAAGCGCACGACCATAATAAACTGATGGCCGCAATTGTTATTAGAAGTTGTCCCTTTCTTTTCATCTTTATGAATTATAAGATGCGAAGATAGTAATTTTGGGAAAGTAGCAGCCACCCGTCAAATTCATACTTTAAAATGAATGAAATTATTGAATCAGAGTGAACAACAACCAAAAAAATAGAAGCCGAAGTACAGTCACGTTCATATAATTTCTTACATTTATAAAAAATACTACAATGAAAAGAGATAATCTTAATTCACGTCGCGAGTTTATCCAGAAGCTGCTCACAGCGGCTGCAGTTGCAGGTTTTTATCCGCTTATCGACCCGCTGACTGGTTCGCCTTTGAAAAATGGTATTGAAGGAAAAATGCCTCTCCGGCCGCTTGGAAAGACCGGATACAAGGTAGGGATCTACAGCCTGGGCGGTCAGGCGGCAATTGAGACTCCGGGCAAGGAAGCGCTTTCTGTTCAGATCATCAACAGGGCTATCGACCTGGGAATAAACTATATCGACACTGCTGCAGTTTATGGCAGGACAAGCGACACTGTTTCAAAAGAAAATGCGGCAGGGCAGAGCGAACGGAACATGGGTCAGGTTATGAAATACCGCAGGAAAGAGGTTTTTCTTGCAACCAAAACCAACGACCGCACCTACGACGGCTCAATGCGTCTCCTCGAAAAATCGCTTAAGAATCTCCAGACCGACCATATTGACCTTTGGCAGATCCATAACCTCAGGACTGCTGAAATAGGAAATATCGACAAGTTCTTTGCTACTGATGGCGTTATAAAGGCTATGGAAAAGGCCAGGGACCAGAAGATTGTTAAATTCCTTGGTATAACAGGACATGAAAGTCCTGCAATTCTTAAGGCAATGGCCGAGAGATATCCTTTTGATAATGTACTTGTTGCAATAAATGCTGCCGACAAGCACTTTGATCCCTTTATTGAGAAGTTTCTTCCTGTGGCGAATGCACAAAACATGGGAATCGTTGGTATGAAAATACCTGCCCGCGACCGGATCTTTTCGCATGGAGGAATAATTACAATAAAAGAGGCGATGGATTATGTGATGTCGTTACCTGTAAGCACAATTATTATTGGTCTTGATGATGTTGCTCAACTTGAAGAGAATATCGCGATAGCAAAGAGCTTCAAGCCACTTTCGGCCGACCAGATGCTTGCAATAGAGGAGAAGACAAAGCCTTATTACAAGGATCTGCAATTCTTTAAAAATCAGTCGGAATGGCCTGCAGAGTGGTAGTAATATTTGCAGTTTTATTCTTAACAGCATGTGGCGGAGGAACTAAGGAGAAGAAGTCAGAAGCAGGTAAAACGGTTCCTGTTTCTGATTTTCCGATTCTGCTTGATGGCAGGTCGTTAAAAGGGTGGGAGGTGACCAACTTCGGACCCCAGGGGCCTGTGTACGTCTCGGGCAGCAATATCATACTGGGTATGGGCGACGGTTGTACAGGTATTACATGGAAGGGAGAATTTCCTCTTTCAAATTACGAAGTGTCGCTTGAGGCTAAAAGGGTAGAAGGTAATGACTTCTTCTGCGGAATGACCTTCCCTGTTGGAAAAGATCCCTGCACACTTATAATAGGAGGGTGGGGTGGTACAACGGTTGGTCTGAGCAGTATTGATGGAATGGATGCGTCTGAAAATGAGACGACAACTCTGATCCGGTTCGAAAAAGGAAGATGGTACAAGATCAGGCTCACCGTGACCGATTCCGAAATTCAGGCCTTTATCGACAGTGCAAGGGTAGTTGCCTTTAAATATCCCGGACGGAGGATCTCTATTCGTCCGGAAGTTGAACTGTCGAGGCCCTTTGGGATAGCCTCATGGAGGACGACGGCAGGTTTGAGGAACATAAAAGTATCAACGTTCTGAAGAAGGCGTCAGGCGGCAGGTGACAGGCTTCAGACGACAGGCGACAGGGGGAGGTTGTTTCGTATGTTTTCTATTCCAATGAGACCAGGATTTATTTATAGTTAACAATATCACCGATCGGTTTTCTGGTTGATGCGGAAGAAACGGCATCAACAGTTTTGTCGATATTGCCAATCAGCAGGATAGTTACTACCCTGTAATCTTCAGGGATCCCCAGATCAGGCTTCAGTGTTGAGTTCACATTATTCACGGGTCCGCCATATATGTGCCCGCCCAGTCCCAGAGCCTGGGCTGCAATAAACATATTCTCAGTAGCGAGCGCACAGTCGAAACCGACATTGATGCCTGCCTGATTTGACTCCTGACCGGAAACAACAATCAAAATATTACCCGGTGTAACATTGGGGATGATTTTTCCAATCAGGGTTTTATCCTTAACAACCGTGAATTTCCAAAGCTGGCTGTTTCGTGCGCTTGGAGCTTTCATACCGCATTTTAAAATCAGATCGATCTGGCTGTCAGTAACAGGTTCGGGTGCCATTTTCCTGGCTGTATAGCCCGATAGAATAACATCTATTGTACTGTTTCCCGTTGTTTGACCAAATATGACTCCGGTACATAAGCAATAAACTAAAAGTGCTGATACAATAATTAGCTTTTTCATTGTAGTTTTTGATAAATATTATTTTGTAATTACTTTAAGAATCTTATTGATACGAGATTCGTTACCGTACCAGGATTTTGCTTTTAAATTTATGAAAAAGCCTGTACTTTTTATATAGTTCTTAGTATTCCTTTTTGCGCAAAGTTTCAAATTCGCAAAGAAGCAGGGTAAATTATGTGTTTATGACCCTTGCGAATTCAGTTCTTACCGACCCGCGCGCAAGAGTTTTGCAGCCCTTCCCTTTACCCTGTGAAATAATGCTTAACGTTAACATTTTAAATATTTTATACTATTTCACAGGGTGAACCGTCCCTTCGTTGTAAAACATAACTTGACCTGTTCCGATAACTATCGGAACCTCGGGATGCTTTTTTGCCTGCCTGAATACCTGATTTAACATCTGATATCTCTCGGTCCGTATTTCGCTCTGTTTGACAATCTTCCCGAAAAATAATTGTAATTTAACCCTCTGATAAAAGATAATCGGTATTAATGACCAACCAGAATCCCGAACAAATCGCTCGCGATAATATTGACAAGCAACTTATTGCTTGCGGTTGGATAATTCAGGGGATTAAAGATTTGAATCTTCATCGTGGCATTGGGGTAGCTGTAAAAGAATATTCAACTGATGTTGGTCCTGCAGATTATGTATTATTTGTAGCGGGGAAACCCTGTGGAGTTATTGAGGCAAAACGTGAAGAGGAAGCTCATAAATTAAATGTTCACGAGGATCAGACTGAAGGATATGCTTTCGCAAAACTCAAACATCTCAAGAAGGAGCCATTACCTTTTGTTTACCTGAGCACCGGCGATATAACAAGATTCACTGATTTCAACGACCTGAAACCAAGATCCAGTGAAGTTTTTAGTTTTCATCGTCCGGAAACATTGAGAGATTGGTTGAAACAAGATAAATCATTAAGAAAAAGACTATTTGATTTACCTGCTTTGCAAACTCAGCGACTAAGGGAATGCCAGATCAATGCAATCAATAATCTGGAAATATCATTTAAAGAAAACCGGCCAAGAGCTTTAATTCAAATGGCAACGGGATCTGGGAAAACATTTGCCGCAATCACTTTCAAATATCGTTTACTCAAATTTGCAAAGGCAAAACGGGTATTATTTCTTGTGGATACTAAGAACTTGGGTGAGCAGGCTGAGCAGGAGTTCATGTCGTATGTGCCGAATGATGATAACCGTAAGTTTACTGAACTGTATAGTGTACAGCGTCTAAAATCAAGTTACATACCAACTGACAGCCAGGTTTGTATAAGTTCCATCCAGCGTTTATATGCAATCTTAAAAGGTAACGACCTCGAGGAATCTGCTGAAGAAGTGAATCCTAACGAACGGAAGTATCAGCCAAAAGAGATTCCTCCCGTTGAGTACGATCCAAAAATGCCGGTTGAGTTTTTCGACTTCATCTCGGCTTCGCTCGATGACCACGCTCAATTTCATCTCGGCTTCGCTCGATGACCACGCTCAATTTCATCTCGGGTTCGCTCGATGACCACGCTCAATTTCATCTCGGCTTCGCTCGATGACCACGCTCAATTTCATCTCGGGTTCGCTCGATGACCACGCTCAATCACCAGTCTGGTCATCGAGCGAAGTCGAGATGAAGCCTACTTATTTCACCAAAACCGGTGGTTGAGCGGAGCCGAAACCACCGTATAAATAAACAATATTAACCTTTTAGGTTAATCTAAGTTTGCATATTAACCTTTTAAGTGTATCTTTGTAATCATTTCATAATTGGAAGTATTTATTAATGATAAGGAATTAGAGAAACTTTATATTACCGGGCAATCAAGAAAATTGAAGCTTCAGGAGCATATTGTCGATAAGTTTCTTGCTACAATACAAAAAATTGAGGCTTCTTTAACTATAAATGACTTATTAGCCGATAAAGGACTCCGGTTTGAAAAGCTTCGTGGTTTTGAAAATAGGTATTCAATGAGACTTTCCGGAAAATACCGGCTTGAAATGGAAATTGAATGGAATGATGACAAAAGAATTATCGGAAAATTCTACTTTCTGACAATTTCGAATCATTACGGAGATTAAGAAGATATTCAAAATGATAAAAACGACCCAATTAAAAGCAGCCAAAAAGTTCGGTCCCGGTTACTTTATTCGCGAACAGATGGAATTGCGTGAGTGGATACAGGATGACCTAGCGGAGGTTATGGGATTTACAGTTAAGCATTTAAATAAAATTCTGCAGGATAAACAACCCGTTACCCTTGATGTAGCACGGATCTTAGGAGAAGTATTTAATACTTCTGCAGAGTACTGGGTTAACATTAATACCGGGTATCGCTTATGGCTGTCGCAGGAAAAGACGGAAAAAGAGAAGGAAGCAGATCTTAAAGCGATAATCTATGAAAGGATGCCTGTAAAGGATATGCTGGTAAAAAAATGGTTACAGCCTTTTAAATCGGCAACGGAACTTTCGAAGCAGGTTGTAGATTTCTGGGGTTGGAAGAAGCTTGATTTTTCAATCCTCGATGAGCAATATCTGCCTTTTCTTACACGTAAATCCGATGCCTGGAATCAGTTCAATGCATCCTATGCAATTACATGGTATCGAAAAGCATTAATTGAAGCAGATAATTTTACTCACCTCCCTTACAATAAGCAAAATCTGGAAAAGATATTTGAACAACTGAGCACATATACAATTGAGGAAACAGGTATCAATCAATTCATTAAAGAGTTGGAAGCTGCAGGGGTCATTTTCTTTGTTCTGCCCCATTTGCAAAAAACCTACCTCGACGGAGCTGCCTTCTTTTCGGGGAAGAATCCTGTGATTGTTTATACCGGACGTTATAAGAGAATTGATAATTTCTGGTTTACAGTTGTACACGAAATTGCCCATATCCTGAATCACCTCGATGATGAAACACCATTTGTGCTGGATAATTTTAAGGCCGGTGATGTAAGTAAAATGGAAACCGAGGCTAACATGTTGGCCGCCGAAAAATTAAAACATACTCAGATCATTGATTATCTTGAATCATATCTGGGCTATCTGCCGGTTTCCAGAGTTGAAGAGTGTGCTGCCGAGTATAAAATCCACCCATCAATCATTATAGGAAAGCTGGCTCATGAAAAGAAGATATCATACAGTAATCAGTCGTTGTATAATGATAATGTGTTAAAGTTTATTCCTCAAAATTACCAGATTGGAAACTGAAGAAATTGAATGAAAGGCTACATGTACATATTGCTCTGTTCAAATGGTCAATACTACACTGGCAGTACCAATGATTTGGAAAGAAGGATGGTGCAACATAACAATGGTGAAGGAGCAAATTTCACAAGAAAACATTTGCCTGTGAAGTTGGTCTATTTCGAAGAGTTTGACAGGATCGATGACGCGTTTTATAGAGAAAAACAAGTTCAGGGATGGAGCAGGAAGAAGAAAGAGGCGTTGATAAATGGTGAATTTAACAAACTGCACAGTTTATCAGAATGTACTAACGAGACTCACTTTCGAAACGCACCAGATAATTCATCTCGGCTCATCTCGGCTTCGCTCGATGACCACGCTCGATGACCACGCTCGATGACCACGCTCGATGACCACGCTCGATGACCACGCTCGATGACCACGCTCGATGACCACGCTC
>CAIMVD010000156.1 GCA_903844815.1 uncultured Bacteroidota bacterium
CCACTCCCAGGGCAAATCAAGCAGTAAGAAAACTATGCTCCTTTTTAAACCAAACAGAAACCTGCTTCCCTTTTACAGATTTAAGATTGATTTATGAAACAGTCGCGGTTTAGTTTGCGGCAGTCTCGGATGTCTGATATTAGCAATTCATCTGGCAAACAGGCGCAACAACCTGAATTTTCCCTATACGGTATATAAGATTTTCGTCGAATGTGAACTTTCCGAAATCAGCTTTATGGAAAATACTGAAACTCTGGAAGCTGTCTTTTATGGACCGGATAAACTTCCCTCCCTTTCATCAAACCGGAACACGGCCGAACAGATTAAAATGTGTTTTGAGGCTAAGGAGCAGAAGCATTTTGAGGCGATCTTTGACTAATATGAAAGTGACAAAATAATCACTTAATATCAGTCGGCCTTAAGTGTGCCCCGGGTATAATTAAAGCACTCAATAAATTATTTGGGTAAAACGAGATCCCCTATTTAGCAATCAGATAAATTACCATTTCCCTTGCTCAAAGTAATTAATCAATTCGTCATCTATTACGGAAACTGCTGGTTCTTCTTCATCTTCTGAATTTTCATCACTCCATTTCTCAATAAGCATGTTCAGCAATTTCACTCCGTCGTGATCTTCATTAACTTGATAAACAGCAGATATAATTCCTTCTTCATCAAGTTGTAAACCAACAGAATGACCATTAATATTCAGCATTTTATGCCGAAATTTGTATTTTGAATCTTTAATTTCAATATGAAAATATGTTCTTTCACCTTTTACAGTAGCTTCCAGTAAATCATTTATAGAAGGCGCATTCCCAAACACAAAATAGGTTGCCATTTTTTATCGTATTAGATTATATTTAATATTTCTCATGTTAAAAAAGGATCCGGCCACAAATAAATAATAATCCCAGCATATAAATAAATGCAAGAATCTCTAAAAAGATATCTTCAATCTTCGTTCCTGATTCTCCTCCTTTTCCTATAGTCTCTTTTTCCATATTGAACTTTGTTTCTCATGTAAAGATGATCAGGCATTGTTACAAAGCTGAGTCAGTGTAATTAAAATTGTATTAAATAATTCTAAATTTACCCGATGAGTGCCGGTGTTGTTTTGTAACGATCAATAATCTGGCTTTCATCAAGGTTTTTACTTAAATTTTCCAACAGTCTTACCGGAATGTCACTTATTTTCACAATTATCAAGGCATCAAGGCAGTTTTTAAAATCCTGATCCACATTAAACCCGATAACTTTCCCATTCATTTGAAGATACTTCTTGAGCAGTACCGGAACGGAATGCAATTTCTCTATATCGTTGATATACAAATCTATTGCCTGTAAACTATTTTCAATTCCCGATATAATAATATTATTAGACAGGTACATCTTTGCGGGAATTTTGAACTTTTTTCTAGGTCTGCACAAGGCAGAAAATGTACTGTCAAAGTGATTTCTTTCAATATATTGTACTATTATACTTTTTGATTTGGATGAATAATCATCGCTGATGCTCACCGGACCTATTAAGTATTGGTAAGAGGGGAATTTGTTCAGAAGAATGAAAATACCTTTCCACAGAAGCGCTAATGATAAAGGCAGGCGTTGATATTCCTTAACTATAAATGATCTCCCAAGTTCAAGTGATTCCCTCAGAACAGGATCCAGGTCTTTCTTTATTTTAAATAAAGTACTGATATAGAATCCCTTTCCTCCGAAATTGTCCAAAATATCACTCCCTTTGCCAATTCGGTATGAACCAGCTAATTGTTGTTTATTGTTATCCCAAAGTAAAAGATGATTGTAATGCAGATCAAATTTGTCAATATCCAGGCTTTTATTTGTGCCCTCACCAATTTCCCTGAAAGTAATCTCCCTTAACCGCCCAATCTCATTTATTAAATTAGGGATATCTTGAAATGTGACACAAAAAACGGAAAAGCCTCCTTGCGAAAAAAGTATTTTATCCTTGCTTAACTTTTTTATATCACTCTTTAAAAGGGAGATCTCGACCCGATCTATTATTTCTTCAGGAGGATAGATTTTAGTATAAGGTTTTGATTTGAAGATTTTCTCAATTATTGTTCCATCCGAAGGTGTGTAAGTCTTGGCTCGTAAATAATGAGTCAAACTTGAAACTGATGTGAATTTTTTTATAATTTTTGGAGATATGGGCTTTCTGATTTCAATCTTTAATTTTTTATGACTTTTATTCAGAATTTCTGAAGGAAGCTTTGCAGTTCTCAGCAAGGGATGAATACCACCCAAAAAATGGAAGGCGGAACTATTATAACCTTTAAGGTAAACCGGTATGACAGGGACACCTGCTTTTTGAATAAATTTTATTGATGACTTTTGCCACTGCCTGTCGGTGATTTTAAAATCCCTCAACCTAAAAGAAGACACTTCTCCCGCCGGAAAGATACCAAGACATTTACCTTCACTTAAATGTTCAAAAGACTGCTTCAATCCTGTATAAGACGACTTTGCTGATTTGAATCTTTCAAATGGATTTACCGGTATAATATACTCCTCTATTGGTTTAATCTGATGAAGCAGAAAACTGCCCTGAAACTTGAAGTCAGGTCTTATTTCACAAATCAGCTTTAATAATACCATGCCTTCTACGCCTCCCCAGGGATGGTTTGCAACAATTATAAACGGACCTGATTTTGGAATTAATCTATCGAAGTCTTCATCCGTACTATATTTAATTTTTAATCTTTTAAGTACCGAATCAATAAAGTCAAGGCCGTTGATTGAAGTTATTTCACTGTAAATCCGGTTAATATTGTTTATTTTCGGAATTCGTTTTACAGGAGGAATTAACCATTTTTCTGCTTCCTTATTAATTTTTAATATCTTGATGAGATCTGAATCATCTATTAAACTCTTTGGCTGTTGTGTCATACCTGCTATTGCGTAATTAAAGTTTTTAGTAATATCCCTATTTAAAACAGGATAAGAGACTGGCCTTTTACTTTTCCAATTCTGTCAAATGGTAATTTCAATTTAAAGAAACCAGTATTACAATAGCGATACAAATAAGTCCGATGGTTGTAAAGCTCATTAATTTATGCTTTATTTTTTCAAAAGCAGTATGACCCAGTTTTGCTGCTATAAATGTCACACCATAAAATTTAACTGACTGGGTTAATATGGTTACAAATAGAAAATTGATAAAATTGATTTTGAATATTCCTGACGTAATAGCTACCAATCCATACGGTATCGGAGCAACAGATGTTGAAAGCAGTACCCACAAATTCATCTCAGAAAACTGATTCTGTATTCTTAGGTAGGCGTTTTCCGAGAATCCCGGGATCCATTTTAAAAGGATTCTAAAAAATACAGAAGCCTCACTGGTAGAGCTTAGTGTTGTGAGCCAGCCTAAAAAGTATCCGGCTAAACCGCCGGTAACCGCACCGATAAAACAAACTGTTAAGTATTTTACAGTACGTGCCGGATAAGTAAAAATCACTAAAAGTAAAAATGCCTGTGCCGGAAGGGGTAGCAGGGATGCATCGGAAAAGTTTATAATAAACAACATTCCTGTAATCCACTTTGTGTTTTCCAATTCAAGGCTTAACCCCATCAACCTTTTCCTAATTCTACCCATTACTGTATCGTAAATTTCTAAGGCATAACAATTATGCAAAGATCATTTCACGAGTGATAAAATCTGTTTAAATCCTGTTAAATAGTTATTAATTAATTGATACATATCAATTAGAAGGGTTTTTACCAATAAATGGCATCAAAATCACAAGCGGATCATGGAATAATCGGGCAATGAAAGAAAATCTATGCCTTAAATCATGTTAAGTTAAAGTTAATAAATGCTTACGAATTGATTAATAATATATTAATTATCATATTGTTAAGTATAAGCAGAAGTATTAACCGCGAACCTTGCTAATAAAGAGAGAAGAGTTTAATACTTTTTTATTAAATATGCCTGATGAAATTGCATATTATGTAACAAATTACGGGTACCTGGCTGTTTCCATTCTGGTTTTTCTCCAGGAGTCAGGGATACCAAATCCAATACCAAATGAGATTCTACTAATATTCTCAGGTTATATGTGCTATTCGGGGCGTTGGACAGTTGATAGGAAGAAAGGGGGTTGAGGATTTTATCAATATTTCCGAAAATGATGGATTAAGGATTTCAGAAGAATTGTTGAACCAGTTTGATAAGGAAGCAATAAGGAAGAAAATGATGACTTTATATGCCGATCTGATTAAGAATTCGCAGCCTGCCCTAAGTCCAACTCTGTTCCCAAAAGAAATTTCCTGGGAAGTATCCTAAATTTACTCTGGTCTTCCGACCTTACCCCTTCAATCCCCTGAGATAACAGTCGGGAAAACAAATTTCCTTTGCCACTTCCGGATCGACCATTTTTTTACACTCATCTGGATTACAGCATGTTACGCAGTTTCGCTTTATCGCTATAAACGATTTTAGCTGTACATCTGTTGACAAAAAACCACTTTTGACCGGTTCTTTTTTCATTAATCCTGTGGTTAGGTATTTCTTATTATCATCGGGAAAAACCGTTACGATATTTGCGTCCGGACCCAGTTCTTCAAGTTTTTTCAGAGCGCCAAGAAAATTTGCACCTGATGATATTCCTACCGCAATTCCAAGCTCACCTGCGAGTTTCTGTGCCATGATTATGGAATCTCCGTCGTCGGTATTCACTATCTCATCAAGTTCATCCAACTTAATTATGGCAGGAATAAATTCATCAGAGATCCCCTGTATGCGATGAGTCCCTACCTTGTACCCGGTCGACATCGTTGGTGAATTGGAAGGTTCAAGCGGATAAAGCTTTACCTGGGGATTCATCTCTTTCAGAAACCGACCTGTTCCCATAATTGTTCCTCCCGTACCAACTCCGGCAATAAAGGCATCTACTTTTTTGCCAGACATTCTCATCTGCCACCATATCTCGGGTCCTGTTGTTGTATAATGAGCCATTGCGTTGTCACCATTTTCAAACTGGCTTGGGAGAAAAGTCTCTTTGCCACCTGCCGCCATCTCAATAGTCCTTTCAATACTCCCCACGAATCCTCCCTCCTCTTTGCTTACAAGAACAACATCGGCTCCAAGGCTACGGATGATATTTCTACGTTCCTCGCTCATCCAGTCGGGCATGAAAATAGTCACTGGATGGCCAAGCGCACGGCATACAGCAGAAATTGAAATTCCAGTGTTCCCGCTTGTTGCTTCAATTACCCTGTAACCACTTTTCAGAAGTCCTTTTCCATAAGCCTCCTTAATTATATAATAAGCCATCCTGTCCTTTATGCTACCTGTCAGGTTGAGATTTTCGGCCTTCGCATAAATTTTATATGTCCTTCCTTTATAAAGAAGTTCAATCTCATAAAGAGGCGTATTCCCGATAAGGCTTGAAATACCGTTAATACTTCTGCTGATTGAGTTCTCCATATCTCTTAAAATCAATTTGATAAATTCAGATGTTTCTCTTCTTTTACTATCACTTTCCCTATTATGGAGGCCGTTGTTAATCCTTCAGATATTAGTTTGGCAAGAAGTTCCTGAGCTTTGTCTTCCTTAATACAAATCAGAAGTCCTCCTGAAGTCTGTGCATCGAAAGCTGCCATTTTCAGGCTGGGATCGAGATCCTGAGCAAAGGTTGTATCCTTTTCGGCATAGTCGAGGTTACGGAAAGAGGCCCCCGGAATACAACCATCATCAATAAGGCTATAGGTTTTCCCGATGAGCGGCACTGATTTCAGATTAAGGGTAATTGTAACCTTGCTGGCCTTAGCCATCTTAAGACAGTGGCCCGCAAGTCCGAAACCGGTGATATCGGTGGCCCCCTTTACGTTGAACTTCTTCATGACCTCTGCCCCGCTTTTATTCAGGAGTTTCATAAGCCGTTTGGCCTCGGTAATGTCTTCCTCATCGGCCATCCCCATCCTTTGGGCTGCCATAATTACACCGGTACCCACAGGCTTTGTAAGAATCAGCAGATCGCCCGGTTTTGCACCTGCATTAGTTATTACTTTCTGAGGATGAACATATCCTACAACTGCCAGTCCGTATTTCGGCGGAGTATCATCAATTGTATGGCCTCCTATTATTCTGGTTCCTGCCTCGGTAGCCTTGTCGAAACCTCCCCTGAGAATTTCGGCATAAGCTTCCATTGGAAGTGTGGATGCCGGGAACATCATTATATTAAGAGCCAGCACGGGGCTTCCACCCATTGCATAAACATCGCTTATCGAGTTTGCTGCGGCAATCTGACCGAATTCATAGGGATCGCTGCAAACAGGAGGAAAAAAGTCTGTAGTGAAAACCAGTGCGAGGTCATCATTGACCCTGTAAACACCTGCGTCATCATGAGTATCGATATCAACAAGGATATTGGGATCATGAGGAAGGGGAAGAAAACTCAAAATTTCTTCAAGCTGTTTAGGCGAAATTTTTGCCGAGCATCCGCCTTGTTCAACCATCTTCAGAAGATCGGTCTGCATCAGGTTTTTCAGGGTTTAATTATATGACCAGCTGAAGCCATTGCCTGGGCAATGACAAACATATTGCTGATAAATCCTACTCTGACTTTATCAGCCAGGTTATAGAAATTTACACAGGTGGCACAAAGATGGATCTCTACTCCCATTTTCTGAAGATCATCGAGTTGATCAATGACTTTCGAATCAGTAGTGGCCAGCATAACTCCCTTATTATAAAAAAGTATTTTGGAGGGCAGTGTATCCAGATCCTTGAGTGCCTTTATGAAATTAGTAATTAGTAAATGACCTAGTTCCGGGTCGCCATCACCCATTTTATCGGATGATACGGCAACAATAAAATCACCCTTCTCAAAATGTGTCACGGCTGTTTCACAGTATTCTTCTGCAGGTTTGTCGGGAGAAGTAAGAGACGTTCTGGTAATAGTCATTTTCCATACCCCTTCTTCCTCAACCGAACTGAAGATAGCCTTATTATCCCTCATGAACCGGGTTAAATTGTCAAAAGACGTTCGGTTATCGGTCAGAACAACAAACGAATCCCCTTCTGCGGTCTCTTTAAGCGCGCGCTTGGCAGCTATCAGCGGAGCCGGACAGAGCTGCCCTTTAGTATCGACTATTCTCATATTAATTACTGAATTTTGAATCTCAAAAGTACAAAAGAAAAATGTGATTTTCTACCAGATCCAGATATCGTGATAACTGCCCAACCTTTCCCTATGCAAACTCAGCTTTTTTCCCGGTGTTTTTGATATCTTTGGCAGACTCTAACCGCTTTAACATGAAAAAATCTGCAATAATTACGCTTATAAGTCTCATGCTGATATTATCAAATTCATTATCAGCTCAGAATCTTACTGACAAGAATTCAATTACAGGTTCGTTGCTTGGAAAGATTAATACAGGTGCAATCGAACTGAGGATCGTTTTTAACCTCTCTATAGTCGGAAAAGACAGCCTGGTGGCCACACTCGACAGTCCCGATCAGGGTGCAAAGGGAATTAAACTCGGACCTGTAACCTTTAATGGAGAGACTATCAAAATTTCAGCCGGAGGTTTACTTGCAGAATATAACGGAACTTTAAAAAGTGATACCCTTTTTGAAGGAATATGGAAGCAGGCAGGCAACACCCTTCCGCTTAACCTCTCGAAATTAAAAACAGCCTTTACTCTCAGGAGACCCCAGGAACCGGTACCTCCTTTTCCATACAAGGCCGAGGATGTAACCTTTACAAATGACAAGTTCAACATTAAACTGGCAGGAACACTTACAATCCCCTCGGGAAAAGGTCCTTTCCCTGCAGTAGTAATGATAACCGGATCGGGAGCCCAGAACAGGAATGAAGAGCTGATGGGACACAAACCCTTCATGGTAATAGCTGACTATCTGTCGCGCAACGGGATCGCAGTCCTCAGGTACGACGACAGGGGCGTCGGAAAGTCGCAGGGCAACTATGTTGCGGCAACATCAGCTGATCTTGCTACCGATGCTGAAGCCGCCTTTAATTTCCTTAAAAATAATCCCGAAATAGATCAGAAGAAAATAGGCCTCGCAGGCCACAGTGAAGGTGGTCTGATAGCACCGATTGTTGCTTCATCAAACAGCGATATTGCCTTTATCGTTTCTCTGGCAGGTCCGGGTGTTTCGGGTGAGGAAATAATAAACACTCAGTCGGCTGATATAAGCAGGGCCTCAGGCGTTGATGAGAAGATTATAAAAGAGGCCGCTTCAATAAATAAAAAAATCTTTTCGATACTTAAGAAAGAGCCCGACAACAAAATCGCATTCGATAAAATGAGCACTGAATATAAAAAGATCCTTGAAAAGAAGAAACTGACTAAAGAGGAGTCAGAAAAGGAACTGAAACAATTTCAGGCTCAAATTAATCCTCTTGGTTTGACATGGATGAGATACTTCATTTCAACCAATCCCTCTGATTTCTGGGTGAAAGTAAAATGCCCGGTTCTGGCAATTAATGGTTCAAAGGATCTTCAGGTTGCGGCAGACATTAACCTCCCTGCCATTGAAGAAGCAATAGAATCATCCGGTAATACACGTGTTAAAACTATTAAACTTAAGGATCTTAACCACCTTTTCCAGCATAGTAAAACCGGAACACCGGCTGAATACGGAAATATTGAAGAGACATTTTCACCGGAAGTTCTCAAGATGATGACCGACTTTATCAACGGGCTTTAGCCAGAGCTGCCAGTTTATTAAGTATTATCCTGCTTCTTGAAAGAATCCCGCCTGAGGCCTCATGCTGTAGTAAACTCAAAGTGGCTGCGAGCTCATTTGCCAGCTCGGGATAGATAACAGTCAGTTTATAAAGTATTTCCATCGAATATGCCTTGATGGCTATCGCTGAAAAACCAGAGCGAAGCGCATTGAAGCAATGGTCAGTAAGTTTTCCGTGATATCTTTTCTCCAGTTTACCTATATCACTGAGCGATATTATCCTGAGAAATGAACGCTCCGCACTCTCATTATCCAGTTTATTGAGTGACTCTGTTATCATCCCCAGGTGAGGAATGATAAGATCAGGATACTTGTCACATACTTTTGTAAGTGTCCATGAAGAGTGAAAAGCAAGTTTCCTGTCGGAAGAAAAGGAGAACCCGATCAGTTTACTGAAAATCGCAGGGTTCTCGCCAGCCGATGCAGCGACCCATTCCACCTCCTTCATGCTGATCATCCTGTTGACCATTTCCTGCAATTCGAGGTCGGACCCGGGATCTTTGGCGGATAGCACCGTTTCAGCCTGAATTATTGAACCTCCTCGATGAATAGTGTCGAGATAGCTTTTTGCCACAGTGACATCGGCCTCCGAAAAATTTACAGAGCCAAGATCAGATGCTATTAGCCACCTGTAAGCGATATGTTCCGACAGAACCGGCAATTCATCGAGGGTGTCGCACACAAAGGGGATGAGCCTTATGTGTTTATGTCCGTAATCATGCTCAACGGAAGGAAGCTGAGCAACAATGACTATGTCCATCGACAATTCCTCACCGATCTCCCTGATAATGCAATCAGTCTCTTTCTCCCCTGGATTAATCTTACCCCCGGGGAACTCCCATTTCAAGGGATGATCGGTTAATTCCCCGCGCTGAACGACAAGAACCTCATCGTCTTCATTCCTGATTATTGCACATGTAACATTTATCATCACCGAAAATCAGATTAACAAATCCTCATAAAGAGGTATATAATTAAGATATTTATAGTTCTTGCCGGGTTCTGCCCTGAAGGCATAGTGATTCAGCCCGTTTGTAAGAACAATAAACGGAACACCGTATTCAAGATTATAACGTACTATCTGATCGAAAACTTCCAGATTATCGTCGAGGACAATATCCGGGCTCTTACATTCCACGATCATTACAGGCTCACCGGCGCGGTTATGTACTAGAATATCAGTCCTCCTCTTCAGTTTATTTTGCCTGAAAAGCTTTTCGATTCCAAGAAGTCCGGGAGGATATTTTCCCCTGTCGATCAGGTATCTGATAAAATTCTGCCTCACCCACTCTTCGGGAGTCAGCCTCACCCATTTCCTGCGTATTGTGTCGAGGATCAACTCCTCTCCCTCTTTACCGGATATTTTAAATGAATATTCAGGGAGATTTAACTGTTTCAACTTAGTTTTGTATTTTTGTTGCTGTGAATGATAAAATCAGCCTTCCTGTTAAACCATTTGCAATTATTACTGTTTTCTTATCCAATACAAATATATTGAGATAAATAATAACTAAAATGACCTTATGAAAACCAAAGAAGAAATTGTTAATAACTGGCTCCCGCGTTATACAGGCAAATCAATTGATTCATTCGGAAAGTATTTCCTTCTCACAAACTACAATCTGTATGTTGATCTCTTCGCAAAATGGAATAATGTAGAGGTTGAAGGAAGGGACAAAAATATGCCGAGCGCCACGGCCGACGGAATCACTATTATCAATTTCGGAATGGGCAGTCCCAATGCCGCAACTATTATGGATCTCCTGAGTGCTGTAAGCCCCAATGCGGTATTGTTCCTTGGCAAATGCGGAGGTCTCAAGAAGAAGAATACCCTGGGCGACCTTATTCTCCCCATTGCAGCAATACGAAGCGACGGAACTTCAAATGACTATCTTCCAAATGAAGTGCCTGCTCTGCCTGCCTTCAGGCTTCAGGCTGCGATTTCGGCAACAATAATAAAATTTAAGAAAGAATACTGGACAGGCACTGTATACACAACAAACAGAAGGGTATGGGAATATGACGACAGGTTTAAGAAATACCTGGTGAAGACAAGGGCAATGGCTATCGACATGGAGACTGCAACAATATTCACTGTCGGATTTGCAAACGAAATACCTACAGGGGCCCTTCTGCTTGTATCAGACCAACCCATGATCTCGACAGGGATAAAGACGGAGGCCAGCGATCATAAGGTCACAAGCAATTTTGTTGAAGAACACCTGAAAATAGGTATTGAAGCCTTAAGGGAGATAAAAGAAAACGGCGTTTCGGTAAAGCATCTTAGATTCTGATATGGCAGTCACCTATGAGGAGATAATGTCCGATCTGAAACGACGGATCTACAAGCCGGTGTATTTCCTCACTGGCGAGGAGCCATATTATATTGACCTTATTGTCAATTACATAGAAGATAATGTTCTGAACGAATCGGAAAAGGCATTTAACCAGATCATCGTTTATGGCGACGACACCAGCATTTCGGCAATAATCGACACCGCCAAACGCTTCCCCATGATGTCGAGCCATCAGGTAGTCATTGTAAAGGAGGCTCAGACGCTTAAAAAGCTCGATGAACTTTTAATTTACCTCGAAAAACCGCTCGTTTCAACAATTCTTGTATTTTGCTATAAGTACAAGACAATTGACAAGAGAACCAAACTATATAAAGTACTGGGAACAAATTCAGCCTTCCTCGAATCTCCAAGGCTACGTGATTACCAGACACCTGCCTGGATTGAACGTTACCTGATGACCAAAGGCATTAAGACAGATCCTTCCGCCAGTGCAATGCTCACCGAATACCTGGGCACCGATCTGCACAAGATCGTCAACGAGCTCGACAAGCTTATTATGATGCTTCCGAAAGGCAAGCCTGTTGTCACTTCGGCCCTGATAGAGCAAAACATTGGTATAAGCAAGGATTATAATAATTTTGAATTGCAGAAAGCAGTTGGAGATAAGGATATACTCAAGGCAAACATGATTGTGAATTATTTTGCCGACAATCCAAAGGACAATCCGATTGTGCTAACAATCACCTCTCTTTTTACGCATTTCAGCAAGATTCTTACGTATCACTATCTGCCCGATAAGTCGAAGAATAATGTTGCCGCTGCACTGAAGACAAATCCTTATTTTGTAAAGGATTATGAAATGGCGGCAAGGAAATACAATATTGCAAAAACGGTTCAGTCAATAGCCCTTCTCCGTACTTATGATATGCGATCAAAAGGATTTGGAGATGCAGGCACCGATCAGGGAGAACTATTAAAGGAACTCGTGTATAAGATTTTGCATCTCTAATTCATTTCAGGGGAATCGGGAAAATCGGCCCATATCCGATACTTGCTCTTTAAGCCACGAAGTACTTTCTTCCATGTATCCTCGCTTCTGTTGTCAAGGATAATGTCTGATTTCACCCTGGCAATTACCCATGAATTTTCCTGAAGCTCCTTTTCAAGCTGACCTGCCCCCCATCCTGAATAACCTAGGAAAAACCTTATTTGAGAATGGTTCAGTCTGCCTTCGCGAATAAGTTTTCTAATCGTGTCGATATCTCCACCCCAAAAGATATTTTCGCCAATGTAAATACTGCCGGGAATCATATCGCCTTGATTATGAAGATAATGCAAAGTATCAGGTGCTACAGGTCCTCCCATATTCAGGGTTTCACTCCATCCCGAAAAACCGGCAATGGCTGAACTAACTTCCATATCAAGCTTCTTGTTAAGTATAAAACCTACAGAACCTTCCGGCGTATGATCGGTAAGATAAACAATGCTCCTGTTAAAGAATGTGTCCGGCAAGAATGGTTCCGAAATAAGTATCTTGCCTTTCTCAGGGATCTTATCTTCAGGAAGTATGGCAAATAGATCAATTTCCGGCTGCATGGTTATTTTCTATAAGTGATTAATCCTTATTGCAAAAATAATTAAGTAAAAGCTAATTTTCAATTAAATATTATCATATTTTTGCCTGAATTGTTAAATAATCATATGCAGAAAAGTACATTAAGAATAATAGGGAACAAAGCAGTACTGAATATACGTGAGAGGATGTGCGAAACCGCTGAGGAGCTATTGTTGAGCCAGAAATTCCGTTCAGTTCTCGAACATGCCCTTGAAAACCTGAAAGCTAAGGACTCTCCTTTGCTTGGAATTTTCGGTGATAATGGCTATGACGAAAATTCAATAAACGATCTTCTTAACACGCTGTCATATCTTGTTAAATATGAAGGTAAGGTTGTTCCTCACATTTTTGAAAACTCAAAGGTTTTTCTAAAGGACACCGAAAGGCTAACCAATTTTGTGGAATATCTTTATGATTACTGGCGTCATTTCGACCGTTTTATTATAAATGATTCAGAAGGTGACCGACTCGATAAGAGGCCATACCGAACATTCAATGAGACAATTGAACAGCTTACCCACCTCATCAGGACAGTCTACAGGCATGTACAGGAGAACATAACAGGAAGTCATCCGAATGTATACAGGCAGGTTCCTGCCGGTGCAGAAATGGCAGTAATCTCCCTGCCTAAAAAAATAGCATACAACGGGGCTAAATACAAGAAACTCGATGCTGTTCCTGTTATACGGCAGATGCTTATTTATCCCCCTCTGGTGATCCAGCAGCCGATGAATAAAAGAACAGGACAATTTAAAAGAATCCAGCAGAATCCTCTCGACCTCGTTGAATTAAATCCGGGAGAATGGCTATGTTACCCTGCCAAAGTAGGCAAATTGCTGATAATGGTATATTTCCATCTTGAGTTTTTCGAACTTGGCTTTTCAATGTGTAACCTCTTCCAGCTGGCTGACGACAAGGACCTTGAAGAGAAACCTGATGCACTCTTTATTTATGGTGTCCCCGGAAATGCAATTGATGGCCTGTCGAAATATTCCACCGTATTTTTCGACGACGCAGAGAATGGCATCTTCGTAGGCGCTATACCTAACAGACCTGAATTCGGGTATTTCGGATACCTTAAAAAGATGGTTCTTACCCTTCATAATGCCATTGTCATGAAATTGGGCAATATGCCGTTCCATGGGGCCATGGTTAAAATCCTCCTCCAGGGCGGAAAAGAAGCAACAATACTGATGATGGGAGATACAGGTGCCGGGAAATCGGAAACGCTTGAAGCTTTCAGGGTTCTGGCCGAGAAACATATAAGGGAGTTGACTATCATAGCTGACGACATGGGTTCCATAGAGCTTGATGAAAATGGTTGCCCCATAGGTTATGGAACTGAAATCGGAGCTTTTCTTCGTCTCGATGATCTTCAGCCCGGGTATGCTTACGGTCATCTCGACAGGTCAATAATAATGAATCCGAGCCAGGTTAATGCCCGGATTGTTTTCCCCGTTACGAGTTTCGAAACTGTAATTCGCGGACATCAGATAGATTATATCCTGTACGCCAATAACTACGAAGAGATCGACAATGAGCATACAGTTATCGAACGGTTTGAGTCAGTAGAATGGGCTCTCGACATTTTTCGTGAAGGTGCAGTAATGAGTAAGGGCACAACCACATCAAGCGGACTCGTACACTCCTACTTTGCCAATATTTTCGGACCTCCGGAATATAAGTGTGAACATGAACTGATCACGGCAAAATTCTTTGAGGCTTTCTTTAAAAAGAATGTCTATGTAGGACAGATGAGGACCCGTCTTGGCATACCTGGTTATGAAGCCAGCGGACCACGCGAAGCAGCACTGGAATTGCTTAAGATAATAGGGGTAACGGAATAATACTAATATTTTTCCGGCTCAGCCTCCTTCATCATTGCGTATATTACATCAAAGATATCTTCGGCGCTTGGCTTTGAAAAATAGTCGCCGTCAGTTGTATAGGCAGGCCTGTGTTCTTTCCCGGTCAGAGTCTTTGGAGGACTATCGAGGTATTGCCACCCACCCTGTTTTTCAATTACTTCCTGCATCATGAATGCGGTTGTTCCGCCCGGCACATCTTCATCAAGAAAGAGTATCCTGTTTGTCTTCTTAAGTGACTCAAGGATCATTCTGTTCTTGTCGAAGGGAACAAGTGTCTGGGCATCAATCAACTCAGCGTGAATATCATGCATAGCAAGCTGACTTACAGCTTCCATGGCAATCTTAACAGTAGCCCCGTAGGTAACAATGGTAAGATCGGTTCCCGTGCTTATAATTTCGGGAACGCCTATAGGAAGCCGGAATTCTCCAATATTGTCGGGCATTTTTTCCTTCAGCCTGTAACCATTTAGTGGTTCAATTACTACGGCAGGGTCGTTCCCCTCCAGAAGAGTATTATAAAAACCCGCTGCCCTGGTCATATCGCGGGGGGCGCAAACATAAACGCCTCTTACTGAATTAATAAGCATGCTCATTGGTGAACCTGAGTGCCATATTCCTTCAAGCCGGTGTCCGCGGGTGCTTATTATCAGCGGGGCCACCATCCTGCCTGCCGTACGGTAATGAGTAGTTGCAAGATCGTCACTCAAAAGCTGGAGGGCGTACATAAGGTAATCGAGGTACTGAATTTCGGCTATGGGTCGCATTCCCCTGAGCGAAAGCCCGATACCCTGGCCGAGAATTGTGGCTTCCCTGATCCCTGTATCGGTGATACGCAATTCACCAAACTTTTTTTGCAATCCTTCAAGTGACTGGTTCACCCCTCCTATTCCTCCTGTGTCTTCTCCGAAGGTTACCAAAAGAGGGTATTTTGTAAAAAGCCTGTCGTAGTTTTCGCGAAGGATCTGTCTTCCGGGAACCTCCGGTGAACTCTCAGAATAAACCGGGACAACCGTTTTTACATTAAGTACAGAGGTAGAAGTTTCATTATACAGAAATGAGTCATAACTCGTTGCTGCATCTTTGTAATTTCTTATAAGCCAGCCATTAAGTTCTTCTTTCAGGTTATCGGCTTTTTTGCATGAACCGCAAACATTCCGAAGGATTCTTCGTGCTGCAACAAAATTATCCTTTCTGATAGGAGCGAGTACCTTCTCAAGGTTATCCGTGAAAATATCTACAGAGTCCTCCTTTACCTTTTCGCTGCAATGACAACTACGATCCCTGATAATTTTAACAAGGGCATCCCTTTCTGTTTTCATTGGCTTCTGATACATCTCCCATGCTTTCCTTCGGGCTAACTTTACCTCTTCTTCGGCGCTGGAAGCCAATGCGTCAAGTTCTTCTCCAGATGCTATTCCCGTGGAAGTAATCCATTCCCTCATTTTCCTTAAAGGGTCGTATTCCTCTTCCCACCTTAGCCTCTCTTCGTTCTTATATCGTTCATGCGACCCGGAGGTTGAGTGACCCTGTGGCTGAGAAACTTCCTCAACATGAAATAAAACAGGTGTATGCTCTTCCCTGCAGATTGCAATACCTTTTTCATAAATTTCAACCAGCTCCTTGTAATCCCAGCCTTTTCCCTTAAAGATCCTGATACCCTTCTTATCCTTATCGGTCTCGAAACCCTTCAGGATCTCCGAGATACTCTCCTTGGTTGTCTGGTATTTTTTCGGAACAGATATTCCATAGCCATCGTCATAAACCGAAACTGCCATTGGCACCTGCAGTACACCTGCTGCGTTGATAGTTTCCCAGAAATGGCCTTCAGATGTGCTTGCGTCACCTATTGACCCGAAAGCTACCTCATTCCCTTTGTTTGAAAGAGTCGTATAACCATGAAGTTCACTGTTCTGCCTGAAGAGCTTCGAGGCATAAGCCAGTCCGAGCAGACGAGGCATCTGGCCTGCAGTAGGCGAAATGTCAGCCGACGAGTTCTTCTGTTTTGTAAGGTCGAGCCACGAGCCATCGGCATTTATATTAGGCACTGAAAAATGGTTATTGAAGACCCTTCCTCCACTGCCAGGATTTATCTCCCTGTCGGTATTGCCGTAAAGCTGATGAAAAAACTCAAGCGGATTATACAGACTCATCGCCATCATCCATGTCTGATCCCTGTAGTATCCCGAACGCCAGTCTCCGTTCCTGAACTGCTTAGCCATGGCGATCTGGATTAATTCTTTGCCATCGCCGAAGATTCCGAATTTTGCCTTCCCTGAAAGAACTTCACGACGGCCTGAAATACTCAGGCTTCTGCTAAGACTGGCAAGCCGGAAGTCGGCGAGTATCTCTTCCTTTTTCAGCTTAATACCTGAAATATTGATTTTGGTATTCATTTTCTTTAAATAAATGGAAATTATCCGCCCCTCTAGTCACTAAACAAATTAATTTAATGGTTGTTTAAATACAGGAGAATAAATGATAACTATCTTTGCGGCTGTGATACTTTAAGAATTCATTTAGTCTTCATAAAGTTACGAAATAACTGAAAGGATAAACCAAAATGTTTTTAAAACTGCTGATTTTAAGTTCAATCTTTCTTGCAATAGCTGCTCTTGGGTTCGGGATAAGAATCCTGCTCATAAAACAGGGTCAGTTTCCCGACACACACGTAAGCCACAATAAAGAGATGAGAAAAAGGGGGATAACCTGTGCTCAGCAGACTGACACAGGCTGTCATTCAACCGATGGATTTCCCGGATGTGCTTCCTGCAGCGGAAACGGGCTTGTGCCTGACAGGTGACTTAGAAAAGTCCTTTCACTCGATACCTGTTTCTGAAATCTGGCCTTCCATACTGGGTGAAAACCATGTTTCATAATTTCCCTTATCATTCGAAAAAATAAGATAGGCCCTGAATTGATGGTTGTTATTCAGAAATTCAATAGATTTGTCTTTACCCATTACCATGCATGCCGTGGCAATTCCGTCTGCCATGGCACAATCGTCTGCAATAATGGTTGCACTGAGAAGTGTGTTTTTTGCCGGATAACCTGTGAGCGGATCAATTGTATGAGAGTACTTTACTCCGTTTTCAATATAAAATTTCCTGTAATTTCCTGAGGTGGCAAGCGCTTTGTCGGTTATCCTTATAATTGCCTCAAGATCCTCTCCCGGGGACATACTATTATCAGTTGGCCTGTCAATTCCTATTCTCCAGAGATTACCGTCCCTTTTTCCTTTTGCCCTTACCTCACCACCAATTTCAACAAGGTAATTCCCTATCCCTAGCTTGTCAAAATATCTGCAGATTACATCAACAGAGAAGCCCTGAGCAATGGCGTTCACATCGAGTTTTATCCCGGGATCTGATTTTACAAGCCTGCCGTTCACCAGAGAGACCTTGTCCATTCCGATAAATTCCATCAGGCTGTCGCGTTTTGACTCGGAAAAGGTCTTATGTGCGTCGGGGCCAAATCCCCATGCCTCAACAAGCGGACCAACCGTAATGTCGAAATAACCTCCGGTAATACCTGAGACTATTGCCGATTTTCTAAAAACCTCTGTAAAGAATGAATCAGGAACTGCATTTTCATTCCTGTTTATCCGTGAAATTATTGATGAATCTTTGTAGAGGCTAAGGGACATGTCGAACTTTGCAAAAATCACTTCGACGCTGGCTTTCAGCACTTCTGGTGTGATATTCCTTTTACTCTGGTAGACAATACTGTAAGTGGTTCCCTGGGTATAACCCGAGAAACTATCGAAAACAGCTGGTTCATGTCTGCACCCGCAAGCAGAAAAAAGAAAAAGGAGATACAGTAACAAAAATTTTCTCTTCATTTATTTCAATCTGTTAGCCAAAACACCATACAATGATAATCCATTTGGGGGAAAGAACAAATGCGGCCAGTAAAAAAGGGCTGTCACCAGCCCTTTAAAAATCAGTTTATATTCCAAAATCATCAAAAGCAATATTCTCTTTTGGAACTCCCAATCCGTCGAGTGTATTAACCACGGCACTATTCATTTGCGGAGGGCCGCAAAAATAGTACTCGATATCCTCGGGCTCCTCATGATTGCACAGGTAGTTTTGAAGGATAACCTGGTGAATGAATCCGGTATATCCTGTCCAGTTATCTTCCGGTAGTGGTTCTGATAATGCCAGGTTGAAAGTGAAATTCGGAAATTCCTTCTCAATAGCCCTGAATTCTTCCTCATAGAATACTTCTCTCAGTGACCTTGCCCCATACCAGTAAGAGACTTTCCGTTCAGTTCTTAATGTCTTGAAGAGGTGGAAAATATGTGACCTGAGGGGAGCCATACCCGCTCCACCTCCGATGTAAATCATTTCGCTGTCAGTATCCTTTATGTGGAATTCTCCGTAAGGCCCTGAAATTACAACCTTGTCGCCTGTTTTCCTCGAAAAGATATAGGAGGAACAGAGACCGGGAGGAACACTCATGAACTGTTTTTTTACATTATCCCATGGTGGTGTTGCAATCCTTATATTGAGTTTTATAAGGTTTTTCTCGGCAGGATAGTTGGCCATTGAATAAGCCCTGAATGTCTCTTCATTGTTTTTCAGTTTCAGATCCCACATTTTAAACTTATTCCAGTCACCCTTGAACTGATCCTCAATTACAAAATCACTGAAAGAGGTTTCATACTTTGGAACGTCAATTTGAATATATCCTCCTGGCAGAAAGTCAAGGGCCGCGCCATCCGGCAACCTTACAACAAACTCCTTAATAAATGTTGCTACATTCATGTTCGATACTACTTCGCACTCCCATTTTTTTATTCCCATTACCGATTCCGGGACTTTAATGGTCAGGTCCTCCCGTATTTTAACCTGACAACCTAGCCTCCAGTGATTATGCTGTTCCTTCCTGGTAAAGAATCCTGTTTCCGTAGGCAGAATTGTTCCGCCTCCTTCTACGATCTGGCATTTGCACATACCGCAGGTTCCGCCCCCGCCGCAGGCTGAGGGCAGGTAGATCTCGCTGCCTGAAAGGGTTGAGAGAAGGTTTGATCCTGGTGAGACCTCAATAATACGGTCGTTAATATTAAGTTTGACATGTCCCTTCGGAGCAAGTTTATCGCGTGCAAAAAGGAGAATACTTACTAGTGAAAGAATGACAAGTAAAAAAACTATTATGCTGTATAATATTGTGCCTCCGGTTGAAAGAGCTAAAATCATAATTCAATTATTTCAGTTAGAGTTTAATTCCCATAAATCCCATGAATGCAATAGCCATCAGACCTGTAAGTATAAATGTAATTCCAAGTCCCTTAAGCGGATCAGGCACATTGCTGTATTTCAGTTTCTCGCGTATGGCAGCTATGCTTACAATGGCAAGCATCCATCCTACTCCTGAACCGACACCGAACACAGTTGCTTCGGCAACAGTCTGATATTCACGTTCCTGCATAAACAGTGCAGCTCCCAGTATGGCGCAATTAACAGCAATCAAAGGCAGGAAAATTCCGAGGGAATTATAGAGTGAAGGGCTGAATTTTTCAATTACCATTTCAACAAGCTGTACTATAGCTGCGATTACGGCAATGAATACCATGAAGGTAAGGAAACTCAGATCAACATCGGCAAAGTTCTCCCCTAGCCATGAAAGTGCACCCTTCTTAAGCACATAATGCTCAACAAGGAAGTTCACCGGTGTTGTAATGAGCAGAACAAACACAACGGCCACCCCAAGACCGATTGATGTCTTAACAGTCTTCGACACAGCCAGGAATGAACACATCCCGAGGAAGAATGCGAAGATCATGTTGTCGATAAAAATCGACTTAATGAAAATATTTAATAAATGTTCCATAAATAATATCTTTACTTTTTCTCAATAAGACTCCTGTCCCTGCTGCGTTGTATCCAGATGATGACACCAACACTTATGAGTGCCATCGGAGGAAGTATCATCATACCATTATTTTCATATCCCGAAGTATATATGCCCAGTTTTGCCAGCACCGGATAACCGTATATTGTTCCGGATCCGAGAAGTTCCCTGAAAAAGGCAACAACAATTAGGATGAACCCGTAACCAGCTCCGTTGCCAAGGCCGTCAATGAAGGAGGGCCATGGTTTGTTTGCCATTGCAAAAGCTTCAAGCCTTCCCATCAGAATGCAGTTGGTAATGATCAGCCCAACGAAGACTGAAAGCTGCTTGCTTACATCGAAGGCAAAAGCTTTAAGGAACTGGTCGACCAGAATTACCATTGTTGCAATGACTACAAGCTGCACAATAATCCTTATCCTGTCGGGAATGGATTTGCGCATTGCTGCTATCACCAGATTTGAAACGGCAGTAACAATTGTCACTGATAAAGCCATAACTATTGCAGGTTCGAGCTTCACTGTAACAGCCAGGGCAGAACAGATTCCAAGAACCTGTACGGTAATTGGGTTATCCCTTCCAAGGGGAGTAGTAAACAACTTCAGGTTTTTAGCCGAAAACAACGGCTCTTTTTCACGAGTGCTCATATCTTAATTTCTGTTTTTTAGAAGGTAATCATTGTACTTTACGATGCAGTCGAGCAGCATTTTCTCGAGTCCCTTACTTGTAATAGTACCTCCCGAAATGGCATCTACATTGTGGGAATCATCTGGTTTTGCCCCTCCCTTAATAACTCCCAAGGAGACAAATTTACCCTCCTCAAAGAGTTTTTTTCCTGAGAACATCCCTTCAAATTCCGATGTATTTATCTCCGCTCCCAGACCGGGAGTTTCTCCCTTGTGATCGAAGGTAACACCATAAACAGTGTTCATATCCGACTCAAGTGAAACGTAACCGAATATTGGTCCCCATAATCCCTTTCCTTCGACCGGAATTATAATTACATTCTTCCCATCATCCGGAGTAGCATTAAAAACAGGCAGGTATTGCTGATCAAGAGGTTTCTTCTGTTCAATGTTCAAGACAACTTTGAAAGCATCAACACCCTCTACTGCCTCACCCTTAGAATTGAGAACAAAACTTCTATTTATGTACTTGTCATATAATGATTCTGTTGTCTCATTGGTTGAAGCTATCCTGATTGATTCAAGCATGCTCTTCTTTTTTTCTATTTCAAGGTTTTTAAGCTGACGCGGTTGAAGCAAAGTGGCCGCCAGTGAAAGCAATGTCGCCACGGCAATAACCATTACAGCTGAAAAGATGAAAATATATCTGTTGCTGAATTCTTTCATTTTTTTTAATTTTTTGATGCGACCTTAGCTCTTTTAAGCCTCTTGTTAATACTCGACTGTATGACAAAATAATCAATCAGCGGTGCGAAAAGGTTCATCAGTAGTATTGCCAGCATGACACCTTCGGGATAGGCCGGATTGATAACACGTATCATAATCGACAATACGCCTATCAGGAACCCGTAGATCCATTTTCCCTTTTCGGTCTGGGCTCCTGAAACAGGATCTGTGGCCATAAATACTGCTCCAAAAGCAAACCCGCCCATGGCAATATGATAATAAGCCGGCAATTCCATATAAGGATTTACTGCAAAGGCATTAAGTAACAACCCCATAGAAAGCCCGCCTGCAAATACACTAAGAATAATTTTCCAGCTTCCGATACCGGTAATTATGAGGATAATAGCCCCTATCAGAATAGCCAGTGTTGATGTTTCACCTATTGAACCTGGTATTGTACCAATGAACATCTCCATAAAAGAAGGAATGTGGGTGGTATCTCCTGCCGCAAGGAGAGCCAGTGGAGTAGCACCCGAAAAACCATCGACAATATTTTGGCCTTTGGTTAACCCTTCAATCCAGACCTTATCGCCGGTCATCCAGGCAGGGTAGCTGAAAAACAGGAAAGCACGCGCAATCAGTGCCGGATTGAAAACGTTCATACCGGTTCCGCCAAAGACCTCTTTACCTATAATAACAGCAAAAGCTGTAGCCAGGGCAAGCATCCATAGAGGAATATCGATCGGCATGATAAGCGGGATCAACAATCCGGATACAAGGAAGCCTTCATTAATCTCGTGCCCTCTGATCTGTGCTGCAATAAACTCAATGCCCAGTCCCACAACATAACTTACAACAATAAGTGGTAATATTTTAAGGAAGCCAAACCAGAACATCTGAAATAAACCTGCTTCAGCTCCGGAGGATCTGAAATGCTGGAGGCCGACATTATATGCACCAAAGACCAGAGCCGGCAGCAGGGCTACGATAACCACCGTCATTGTTCTCTTCAGGTCGATACTGTCGCGTACATGAGATCCTTTGTAGGTAACCTTGTCGGGTACAAACATAAAAGTCTCAAATCCTTCAAATACCGAACGGAACTTCCCAAACCTTCCACCTTCTGTGAAATGGGGCTTGATACTATCAATCTTCTTTCTTAAGAAATTCATTATAAAAATATTATTAATATCCCATGTTATGAATGCATCTCCTTTATCATAAGATTCAATCCTTTACGCACAATCGACTGTATCTCAATCTTCGACGGACAAATAAATTCACAAAGAGCAAAATCCTCTTCTGCTATCTCATAGATTCCAAGGTTTTCCATCATATCAATATCCTCGGCCAGAATTGCCTTTAATAGCTGCATCGGGTATAGGTCCATAGGAACAACTTTTTCATAAAGACCTGTCATCACGAAGGCGCGCTCACCTCCATGAAGGTTCGTGTCGAGCACATAGGTCTTCTTAGGGATAAGCCTGGAAGCGAATGTCTTTGTAAAACTGAACTTATTTATTCCGGGTGATGCCCAGCCAAAGAACTCAAAATGATCTCCCTCAGGTAAAACAGTAACCTGCGAATCGTAAAAACCCAGATAACCATCAGATTCAATACGACTGCCTGTCAGTGCATTGCCGCTTATAAATCTCAAATGACCTTCCTTTAAATTATCCTTCACAACAGGTCCGACTGAAATTCCTGAACGTACTCTGAAATACCGGGGCACAATAACTTCCGATCCGGTTAGTGCGATGATCCTCTCATTCATGTAAACACCTTTACTGAAAAATGTACCTAATGTCACCACATCCTGCAGATTTACAAACCATACAACCTCTCCCTTGTTCAGAGGATCGAGGTGATGAATATGAACCCCTACATTTCCTGAAGGATGCGGCCCTGAAAAATATGATATCACAACTCCCGACGTATTCTTCAGTAACTCAGAGGAGTTTCCTTTTCCATTAAGTACCAGGTTTACCTTCCCGTCAGTTAGCTTTTTCAGGGCAGTTATGCCAGTCTGAAAAAGTTCCTGAGATGAATTGTCCATAATGAAGTTGTAATCGGGGGCGAGAGGAGATGAATCAAATCCTGAAATAAAAATGGCTTTAGGAACATCAGATGGACGAGCAATGATATGAAAGGGCCTCTGCCTGATAACAGGCCATAATCCAGATGCCAGCAAGGCCTCCTTTATCTTTTCCCTGCTAAGAACCGAAGGATCTGACTTACCGAAATCAATAAAACTATCTCCCTCCTTCTCAACAACAACCTCAAGCATTTTACGACGCTCTCCCCTGGTAACCGACAAGACCTTCCCGCTTACAGGTGATGTAAAAACTATCTCCGGATGTATCTTATCGTGAAACAATGGAGTACCAGCCTGCACGGTGTCGCCCTGTTTTACATTCAGCTTTGGAATAAGTCCCGGAAAATCTTCTGGCTTAACTGCATACAGGTCAGAACCAATACCCTGAACAACTTGCTTTTCAGCAATTCCCCTTATCCTGATATCAAAACCTTTTTTAATTTTAACTGATGTTGACATTGTAAATGATATAATTTATAGAATTCCCGTTTATCGCAAGTACTGTTAATAACTTAACAAAGGTCCGCAAAAATACTCTTAAAATAGGTTTAAAAACAAAATGTGCTGAATATGATATAATATTTTAATATTTTTAAGGTTTGTAGAATGCTGATCCAGATTTTTTATGAGACTATTTCTGATTATCGCCTTTTCATTAATTATTATTTCTCTCTCCGGACAACAAAGTTCAACAGATTCTGTTCTCTGGTCAAACCATATTTTTAATCCAAATATCAAAACCGTTCAGCTTTATAAGGAGGGATGGAATCTTTCATATCCGGTAATTAAACTGAATGGCAATGAGAAGCTGATACTTCATTTCGATCTGCTCGAAGAGCGACCGGAATCATACGACTACGCCATTATTCATTGTGATAAGGACTGGAATAAATCAGATATTTTTTACACTGATTACCTTGACGGGTTCCCCGAGAATCCGCTGGAAGATTATAAGGCATCTTTCAATACCACTGTCAGTTACTTTCACTACAGCGTTTCGTTTCCAAATGAACGTGTTAAAATTAAAATATCAGGCAATTATATCCTGCTTGTCTTTCCTTCAGGGAAACCCGATCAGCCTTCTGTTTCAAGAAGATTCATAGTTACTGAAGATGCTGCCGGAATATCAGTCAGCACCCACAGGCCAATGATGACAAAAAGCAACAACACCCATCAGCAGGTCGATTTTACTGTAAACTACAAAGGCCTTTCCATAACCGATCCTGTCAGGGAAGTCTTTGCCTTCATTCTGCAGAATGGCAGATGGGACAATGCCAAAAGAAACCTGAAACCTGAATTTTACGGGAACGGCGAACTTAAATATAATTCCTTATCCGATAAGAACATATTCGCAGGCGGTAATGAATTTCGCTATTTTGATATAAAAAGTATCCGGTACCAGACTGAATATGTCGCTAAAATCGAATATCTGTTTCCCAGCTACAACGTCAGGCTTGTAACATCGGGGAGCAGAGAATTTAAACCCTACTTCTACTGGCAGGATTTTAACGGGAAGTATTATGTGGCCATACAGGAAGGCAGAAAGCCTGAGACAGATGCAGATTATGTCTATGTTTATTTCAGCCTGAAGTCGGCAGAGCCGGTTGCAGGCGGGAATATGTATGTGTCGGGCGCACTGAACGATTGGTTATACGATAAGAATAACCTGATGACTTATAATCAGGCAATAGGAGAATATGAATGTACCATGCTCCTGAAACAGGGCTGGTATAATTACGAGTATATTTTTTTGAAGAACGGAGAAAGGAGTGCCCCTCCGACCGAAATGGAAGGCAGCCATTATGAGACCGAAAATGACTACCTGGTGCTGATCTACTTCAGGAGTTCACGTGGCCGTTACGACAGGGTTGTTGGATCGGTCATTCACAACACACTGAATAAGATGGTAAATTAATGCTTATCATGTGTGTCGATTCCATACTGCATATAAATGGTATGGTTCAGGGTCTTAAGAATTTCGGTCATATATTCAGCAACAGCTTTTACCGATCCGGGAAGAGTGTAAATCAACGACTTTCCGATAATGCCGGCAACCCCTCTGCTTAACAGCGCATTTGGTTTTTCGGTACCGTATTTGATCCTTATGAATTCCATAATGCCTGGAATCTCTTTTGAAAGTAACGGGGCAACAGTCTCAATCGTTATATCGCGCGGTCCTATCCCTGTGCCACCTGTGGTGAAAATAATATTATAGGTGAGGGCGGCACTTCTTATCAGTTCCCCAAGCATCGTTGCATCATCGGGCAACAGTTTGAAATCAACGCTATAATCCCAGCCGGTTGAATGGAAGAATTCCGACAGGAGTTCATTTACCTTCGGACCGCTCAGGTCGGCATATTCACCCCTGTAAGCCCTGTCGCTGAGAGTGATTATCAATACTTCTATTTTTTCAGGAAGGTTCATTTCTTGATTTTTTCAATAAGTCTGATACTGCTGATCACCATGTTCTTATCGACTGCTTTGCACATATCGTAAACCGTAAGCAGTGCAACTGATACTGCCGTCAATGCTTCCATTTCCACACCCGTTTTCCCTGTACTTCGAACCTCGCTCTCAGCTATAACACCGTTCTCATCAGTTCTAAGATCAACCCTTACATTTTCAATGAAAATATTGTGGCACAACGGAATCAGAGCCGACGTCTGTTTTGCTGCATTTATTCCTGCAAGCTGAGCCACTGTTAAAACATCACCCTTCTTAAGCTGATTCTCTTTCAGAAGATTAAGAGTATCAGGAGAAAGGGAAATTTGACCGGCTGCTTTCGCAATACGAATCTGTTCAATCTTATCGCCTACGTCTACCATGACGGCCTTTCCGGCATTATCGGTATGAGAAAGTTTCTTCATCAATTCTACCCTCCAATATTATAAAATTCACCAGTATTGTTTACTGTTCCGCATTGAGGCTTAAGTTCAACGGCAAGTTGAATAGCCCTTTCGAAACCCAGTTCCCTTATATCAAATTCAACATTGCTGAAAAGACAGGGCTTTAGCTTTCCGTTCGATGTAAGCCGAAGTCTGTTGCATAACATACAATCGCCTCCTGTGCCTCCATCTACCGCTGAGAAATGACCACTAACAAGGTCCATTTGTTTTATATACCTTATTTCAAGATCATTCCTGCGACAGAACTTAGCTACTTCTCTTGCTGCAGCCTCCTCTTTAGAGACCCTGATTACACAGTTTATCTTCACAGGAAGCAATCCTGCTCTTTTTGCCGCAAAAATGCCTTCAATAACATTTGCTACATTGCCATTCCTTGTAATAGAGGCAAACTTTTCAGGATTGGTAGTATCGAGACTGATGTTGACCCGGTGCAGGCCCGCAGCCTTCAGATCGTCAGCATAATTAGCGAGCAGAACACCATTTGTTGTCATGGACAGATCAGTTATCCCTGCAATTCCGGAGAGCATCTCCACAAGTGCGACTATACCCTTTCTGACAAGGGGCTCGCCGCCGGTTATCCTGACTTTTGTAACACCATGTTTTACTGCTTCCCGGGTAAATCCCGCAATTTCATCGTAGGTGAGGATTTCATTATGCGACAACTTTTTAATTCCCGATACAGGCATACAGTAGGTGCATCTCAGGTTACAGCGATCGGTAACCGAGATCCTCAGATAATTAATATTTCTGTTATATCTGTCGTACACTTACGATCTCTCCTTTCTCAACTCTCAGTTGACCTGACGGAATTGAAATAATGCCGTCGGCGGGAATCAAAGCTGAAATATGTGCCGAACCGTGATATTCAACAGGAGTTACCATTCCGTCATCGGAAATCATTACCGGGACCAGAGCCTGCCGGTCGGCCGATCTCCTGACATATGTATCCTTCATCGGTAATAACAAAGTAAGTGGCTTCCACGAACAATTCATCATTCGGTATATCAGAGGCTTAACCAGCATTTCAAACTGAAGGAAGGCCGATACGGGATTTCCCGGAAGGCCAAATACGAGGGCATCGGGGTGAACACCAAATGTAGTAGGCTTTCCGGGTTGAATTTTAATCTTTGAGAACTTAATTCTCACCCCTGCCCTTTCCAATACCTCCGGAACAAAATCAAAGTCACCCATTGATACTCCGCCCGTAATTAATACAATATCGCTTTTTGATATCGCGGTCTTAACCAAATCATACGTTGCATCTTCATCGTCCCTGGCAATTCCAAGATAGGTTCCCACTGCACCGGTATGAGTAATCTGTTCAAGAAGCTGGTAGGCATTAGAATTCCTGATCTGAGATTGGCCGGGGACTTCAAATGGCTCAACGAGCTCATCTCCGGTGCTCACCACCGATACCCGGGGCATCCTGCTTACTGTCAATGAAGTACAGCCTACTGAAGCCATTACGGAAATATCCTGCGGCTTAATCAGTCTGCCTTGTTTCAGAACAGTATCGCCAGTCCTTACATCCTCTCCTTTTACGCTTATATTGTCTTTTGAAAACGAACCTGTGAATCTGACCTTGCCTGAATGAAGAACTTCGGAATCTTCAACCATGAACACCATGTTGCAACCTTCAGGAACAGCAGCTCCTGTCATAATTCGCGAACACTGACCCTTGTTTACCGGTAAGGAAGGCATACGGCCGGCAGCAATGGTCTCCATAATTTCAAAATCAGAGCCAAGACCGTCCCGGTGGCAGACAAAACCGTCGACTGTTGACTTATTGAATGGTGGCAAATCCATATCGCTTATAATGTCACCTGCAAGCACCCGGCCTGTTGACCCAGTAAATGAAATAACCTCGGTACCTGTATCAAAGGCAGAATTCATTACTGTTTCATAAGCTTCACTAAACTCTATCATAGCTTTAATTTACAAGTTCTTTGGTTCTCAAAAGTAGTAAAAAGTCTGAAGCCCGACGCCCGAAGCCCGTAGCCTGACGCCCGATGCCTGACGCCTCAGGTTCAATCCAGTTTCTTCTCATGTAATACAATACATGCTTCCCGCGGAAAACTAATCCATATTTCGGAATGTTCGCTAAAGGGATTTTGCCTGAAAGTATCCGCAGAGACATCAACATAAAAGGTTACTCCTGTATCGACAGATACTTCCATACCATATTCCGATGGAAGAATATCTGTAACTTTTCCCCTGAAACAATTTTCTGAACAGGGTCTGTCGATGCCGGATGAAATTCTGATATCGTCGCTTCTGACAAGCAGAAGCCCCTCGCCGGGGAAGGAATTTCCCCCAAGGGAGAAGATTAGATTACCATTGCATAGGGCTTTCCACTCTCCTGCTAACTCCATGAATTTTACCCTGAAGAAGTTCCTGATCCCTGAATATCTTGCAACAAACCTGTTAACAGGCTTTCTGAAGACTTCATCGGGGGTGCCTTCCTGAATAATCCTGCCTCCATGAATTACGCCTACCCGAGACGCCAGGCTTACGGCTTCACGGTAATCGTGAGTAACGTGGATTATCGTCAGACCTTCGCGGTTAAGCCTGCGAAATAACCTTTTTATGTCATCCTTCAGGCTTGCATCTATTGAAGCCATTGGCTCATCGAGGAGCAGAAGCCGGGGCGATTTGATGAGAGTACGTGCCAGGGCTACCCTCTGCAATTCCCCGCCTGAAAGATGTTTTGTGTCGCGGTCGAGAAGGTGGGCAATATTAAGCTCCGAAGATATATTAAACACTTTTCCCTTTACAAAATTTCTACTTTTTCTGCCTGAGCTTATTGAATAGGCAATATTTTCAAAAACAGTCATATTCGGAAAAACGGCATAATCCTGGAAGACAAGCCCTATATTTCTGTCCTGTATTCTTTGCGATGTCAGGTTTTCGCTGCCCAGCCAGATTTCCCCGGTATCCGGACGGCTTAATCCTGCAATAAGTTCAAGAAGCTGTGTTTTACCAGAACCTGACCTCCCGAGCAGAACATAATAAGTTCCGGCAGGTATCGCTATGCTGATATCGCTCAGATTAAAGTTTCCCAGCTTTTTGGATATGTTTTTAAGCGTCAGCATTTTCTTCTTTAAAAATTGCAGTTTCCCTTCTTCCCGAAAGCAGCCTGAGCAGGGTGAATACAACCAAAGCGACCAGAATAAACAGAACAGCAGCAGGCCTTGCATATGTGAGCCCGAAGGAACTAAACCGGTCATAAATAAGCACGGGTGCGATCATTGGGTGGTATGCTATAATAACTACTGCGCCAAACTCACTCATTCCCCTGGCAAACATCATTACAAATCCGGTGACAATGCTTCTGCGTGCCAGCGGAAGTGAGATTGTAAAAAAGACCCGTGAGGGAGATGCTCCCAGGTTAAGTCCTGCTTTTTCAAGACGCTCCGGAACAGCTGCAAACCCATCACGCGCTGCGTTTATGAGAAAAGGGAGACTAACGAATGCCATAGCAATCGCTATTCCTGCCGGGTTATTTACCAGGTTAAGTCCGACAGCGGATGCAGCTTTGCCGAGGACGCCCTCCCTGGAGATAAAGCCCAAAAGTGCAATTCCTGCTGCCGTGTGAGGTAAAACAACAGGAAGATCGATGATTCCCTGGACAAGACTCTTCCCGGGAAACGATTTGCGGGCAAGTATCCAGGCAAAGGGTACGGCAGCAACTGAAAACAGTAAAGTGGATGCAAATGAAACCCAAATTGTCAGCCAGATACTGGCCCTTACTTCCTTGTCAGCAGCTGTAGCAAAAAACTCTCCCGGCCCTGTTTTTATGAACATCGACAGAAGTGGTGCTATAAGAAAAAGAAGTATCAACGATGATAAAAGCAGCAGAATCCAGTTAAAAGGTCCGTATCGGTTCATCTTATACTTTATTGCCGCGGCAGGTATTGCCTGAGTTTCTCCGGAACCATGCCGGGCTGATCTGATACAAGCGGATAAAGCGGATTCTGACCATTTTTCATGAAGATCTCCTTTCCCTTCTCTCCAAGAATAAACGCAATAAAGTCAATAGCCTCATCCCTTTGGGGTGCTTTATCGAGTACTGAAATACTGTAATTGATGAAGTCGCCCGAAACTGTTATAGTTGTCCCTGGCTTACTTCCTTTAACACTTGCAGAGACAGTTTTGTATTCCTCTTTTCGGGAGGGATCGGAAAGATTTATCTCATCAGGAAGCTCAATATATTTAAATCCGTGCTGTACGGCGACCGACTTGTATTGGAGCATATAATCAATTGCATTTGCTTCAAGGAGGGCAACCAGATCCACCTCTTTGGGACGGATGAAATCCCTGTTCTTTTCTGAAAGAAGGGCTGCGAGGTCATTCCTTTTATAATATTTTTCAGCAAGCATAAATGTGAATACTGTCCGGTATCCGCAGGGGTCCTGATCAGGATCGGAGCGGGAATAAATAACATCATTTTTCTGAAGCACATCCATCCAGTTTGACGAATTTATTTCAGCTGAGTATTTCGATTTCTCATTGTAAGCTACAACTATTTCATTTGTCGCAAAACGAATACTCCATCCGGTATAACCGGGAATAAGCATTTCGTTTATCACAAAATAATCGGCAGAGGCGATTATGTCACATGGTTTTTTCAGTTCGGTTATTTTCCGTGCACAGACAAGGCTGCCTGCCGATTCAAGAAGAATATTTACATCGGGATGCAGTTTTTCGTATTCGCCTTTAAGCTGGCTGAAAGGTACTGAAAGGCTGCCGGCATGAAATACAATAATCTCCTTCTTTGCAGTACTTCCTGAATTATTGCAGCTGTAGAATATAAATGATGAAAAAATAAATAAAATAACAAACTGTCTCATAATTAAAACTTCTTATTTAAGTTTTTTTGTAAGCTAAAAAGTTTTTCAGTTTAATAGCATCCCGAATACTTATATCGCCTCTGACATCAATAAACAAAAAAGTTTTTTGTCTTTATCATTTATTCCTTTTACACCATAAAAAGCTTTACAACCGTGGTTTTTTATTTTCCTGATTCTCATTTCCAAAGAGTTTCGTTTTGCCATGTTGCAGGAAAGCCCATTGCATGTGGGTCAATATTCGGGTACTTTGCCAATAATGCCTTGAATTTGCTTTGAATGCCATGTTTCGGGTTAATCGTATTCATCAGGTAAATCACCATTGAGAGAATAAAATAGGCTTTGTTATTCAATGGCAACGACTGACCTGTTTCGGGACAAACATAGCTTGTTTGGTTAATAAATGTATGGTGCGGATTAAGTGGAATAATGGGTTGTATTTGCATTTCACGGTTCCATAAACGGGCATGGTGGGCACAAACATTTCGTAAATACACTATGCTATGCAGCCATGATGAAAGTACTTTATCTGCCAATCCAAAATATTTTGCAATATAACGTTTGTCTTTTGTGGGTTGTAAATAGCTGTAAAGGCTCGAAAGAGTGCCAAAAGAAGATACTTCCAGCATCATCCAACTGGGTGGCATGGGGTCGGAATACTTGTGTTTAAATGCCTGTACAAACTCCTCATCACTACGGGAATATTCATTGCCGATTTTCGAAAGCGTATCGGCATGTTTTACAGGATTGGAAAAGTTAGCCGAATCGAGATACCAAAAGGATCCAAGGCTGTGCGATAACACATAAATCATTTTAGCACGAACAGCTACTTCAATTTTTTCAAGTTCCCTTAATACAAGCAATCGAAACTCCCTGTCGAATTTGTAAATGCTAAAAGCTGTTTCGAAAGTAGCGGCGGGCTTAAAATGGTGGTTTTGTTTATCAGCTAAAAGCGGATACCAATAGCCGCTTAGACGGTAATAGCTTATAACCTCTAGCAAGTGCAATGCTTTTGGCTCATCTTCGATGGTTAAGCCACGGGTTTTAAGTTGCTGAAGCTGGTCGGCATACGAAAGGGCCGTTTTGTTGTAAGGCACCTTGTTCACTGGTATATAAATAAAAAGCTCACCCTGAGCGCGCTGTTCTTATGGGAAGCGGGGTAAGCATGTTGTTGCAAATGTAGGTCAACTTTTTTCATAATCAAAAAGTTTCTAACAATTTATTTTAGTGCTTCCTTAATTATCCGCACTTCCTCAATGCTATCCAGCGTTTCCAAATTATTGGGTACAGTATGGTTGGGGTCGTACAAACGCTCAAACTCACTCAGTATTACAGCCAGCTCATCTTCCCTTCATTTTCTAATATATTCTCCAAATGTTTTCATTTTGACACAATCAATTTGACAAATTTATCCAAATGTACTGAACTATTCAATATCGCATGTTTGCGGAGCGAAAAATCAGGTCCTCTGAAAATCATGGTTGTATGTGGGCTTGTGCGATTTTTTAATTTCTACTTCTTCCAATTCTCGCAAAGCGTTAGTCATAAAATCCTTCCATCAAAAAACCCAAGGTGAACTGATGACACTTTGGACAGAAATACCCGTCGTTGAACAGCCTGTAATTGCACCATTCAATTGACGCTTCATCGTGCTGGAGATTTTTTCTTGACATCGATTCCTCATCGTAAAAAAAAGAATCAGGATTATCTCTCTTTACATCTTCCCTGGCAAGGATATTCTCTGCCAGGATAGTACTATTTTTCCTGTCGAGAACCGGAAAACCACAATGTTCTGTAAAGTTACTGAATCCCCCGCCGAAAAGAAGGCTTTGGCCGGCAAAACTGCAGTGGTTACATTTCGCTTTTATTATAAGTCCCATATTTCCAGGGTTAGATTATCAATAGGAATCAATAAATATAATTAAATCATTCTTATCTGCTCTTAAAGTTCTATGGATTTTCCCTTATTTTGTACAATTAACTACAAAATAAACGATGAAAAAAATCCTGATCATATTTGCTTTGTTTTTTATCTGCCTCTCAGGTAATTCACAATATAAGAAAGAAATTCTCATTGAACAGATATTAAAGACTGATACGACAACAATTGGCCAGAAAATCACCTATCCCAATTTCAGTGATAATGAGGTAACTATGTTGAAAATCACCATTCCTCCGGGAGCTTCTACCGGCTGGCACAAACATGAAGTACCAGTTTTTGCATATGTTGTGGAGGGATCAATTACAGTTGAATATGAAAATCACAAGCCGGTTGTCTTCACTAAAAACTCATCAATAGCAGAGGTTAAAGGGACCTACCACAACGGGACTAACAAGGGAATTGAAAATGCAGTTTTGATTGCTATTTATCTCGGAGAGAAAGGGAAAATAAATTCAATTAAGAAGGAATAGGAAATCAAGAATCAGGCCTGAATCTTAACAGCCATATCCAGAATTGTCAGTACAGTATTCCAGTTCCTGGCAGTTCCTGTAACACCCATTTTTTTCTCAAAAAAGTTGGTATAAAGTTTCGTTTTCCCGAACCCATTGGGACAAAAGATGAAAATCTCACTCCCTGAAACTGTAAACTTGTCGGGAGGATAATCAACGTTAATTACTCTCCCGGTTTGTTCTTCCGAAACCTTTTCAGGAAGAAAAACCACAGCCATTCTGGAAGGCACAAAATTTTCTTCCATCAGGTAGGGATTGACAAGAATTAAATTTTTTAATTCTTCTACCGACCTGATCATTACAGGCACAACATAGCCGAACCTTTCAAGGATAGCCTTTTCAAGCTTTTTTGAAAGCTCCGGAACTGAATATTTAACCTCTGAGCTGAAAACAACGTTTCCGCTTTGTATAAGAGCAACTGCATCATTGAAACCAAGGTTATGATACAGTGCTGTCAGGTCGGCCATTTTCATTTTATTATGCCCGGTCATATTTACACCTCGCAGAAATGAGATATAAACCGGCATACTACTGGAAGTCTTTTACTACATCAATAACTTCCGGCAGATCCATTCCTATCTTTCTGAGAAAATCGATCTTCGGAACACCATTATTGTTCCAGCCCCGTCTGAGATAAACAGCATCGCAAAGGCTTTCATATTGTGCTTCCCGGTATTTCCGCAGGACAGCCATCTTTTCTGTTGTCGATTTCCCTTCAGGGTCATAGCCAATTTTTTCTTTTAGCTGCTTATCATAACGCTCTGCCCGGGATTCATATTCTTCCATCGTTACCGGACCTGCTGCACGGTAAGGTTGCCTGTCGTGCACCCTGGTGCCATAACCACGCCGAAGGTTAAATACCCTCTGGAAATTATAGACCCTTTCCGAGTCCTCGATAAGTCTTTTTTTATCAAATTCTCTCCCTGTTACTGCCTTATAAATTGTTACATAATTATCCACATGCTCGGGCACCTTTGCAGGCTCGTCGGTGAGGGCATTGGTTTCAGGTTCCACATCATTCCACGGAAGCTTGCACAATCCCACCAACCCGAACCATGTACGGAACATTGGAAAATAATGAAGGGCTTCTGCCTTATTTTCAAAAGTAGGGATCTGGTTGTTTACCATATCCATGAAGATGAGCCATGCCTCATCGTGTTGGGGTCCTTTGTTTGTCAAGGCAAATCCTCCCTGCTGGGCAAGAGATTCCTTCGGCATGTACTGGGAGTATTCGAGTCCTTTGTTCTCCATTCCGATGTCGTTGAGGAAGCCAGCTTCTCCCCACCCGTTGCTGATGAAAACTTCTTTCATCTTCCGGATGCCTGTTCCTGCTATTTTCCCGAATCCTTCTCCCCTGGCAAGCTGATGAAGCATTTCAAGGGCTGCTTCGGCGTTCCCGAAACTAAGGTCGAGCCCTCCCGTTCTTTCAAGGTTTAATATACCGTTCTGGTAACACTCCATTATGAAGGCAGTTGAAGTACTCCATGTTATGGTGCAGATGCCGTAGGTATCGCAGTAGAAATTTGTTTCAATAATATACCCCGGATCGAATATTGCACAATTCGATCCAAGTCCGGCCGCATTTTCATATTCTGGTCCGTCAACACTCACAGTACGGCCTTTATAAGGGCCCGTTCTTACTACATAATCATCTACAGCTTTGCTGCACGACATGTTGCATCCTATCCAGCATCCGTCAGGAACATTCTGGGTGAAATGGCTTTTCCAAACCGATGAATCAATCTTGAAAGCATCAGCATGGTTTCCAAATTTATAATTCATCACCGGGAGCAGGTCGTGATCATTCATTATCTCCATCAGATGGGCTGTGCCGGTCTGTCGCATCTGGCATTGCTTATCATCGAGTTCGCGCATTTCCCTGTTAAACCTCCGCCCTCTTTCCATTACCGCGTTAAGATCGACAACATTATTCAGGTTTCCTTTTACCCCCGGGATTTTACACACCAATGCTTTAATCCTCTTATTGCGAAAAACGGTGCCTATTCCACCCCTGCCGGCCTGTTTCAGACGAACCTTCTTCCGCTTGGGGTCATAGAAGCTGAAGTTAAGCATCCCTATCAGAGAATGTTCTGCTGCTGAACCTGTTGAAACAACTCCTATTAACTTCTTTTCACTTTCATTATCAGAAAACATTTCGGTTAGCTGTTCTGCCAGAATATGGCTGTCAATTGCTTCGGCAGGGGCCTCAAAAATCTCAACGCTATGGTTTATACCGTCAATAAAAACGATTACGTCGCTGGTTGCTTTTCCCTGAAGTTCAAGGGCATCATACCCTGAAAACTTAAGGAAAGGACCGAAAAATCCTCCCACATTACTGTCAATCACCGAGTTTGTTTGCGGGGAAATGCTTACAACCAGAGATTTGCCGCTACCGGAATACTGAGTTATGCCTCCGATGGGCCCCGATGAAATTATTATCTCATTTTCGGGATCATCCCATTTGGTTGACGGGGTTGTGGCATCCCAGAGAAGTCTAAGCCCATACCCCTTGCCTCCTATGAATTTTTCCTTCATTACGGGGGGAACATCTTTTTCCCTGACCTCTGTGGTTCCAACATTGATGTATAGAATCTTGTCGGTGTATCCCTTGTCGAGCGGGGTCCATTTATAATCCCATTTCTTCAGAAGCCTGTGCTGGTCTCTTATAATATTTGAATCCATTGATGAAATATATTTCGTTGTCCGGAAACCTGATGATTCTATTCAAAGTTAAGAAATAAAATATTGACCAAATATGATATTAATCAATACGATAATAATTTACCTTAATAACAGTAACTAGCTGATAAATGCAAAATGGCATTTTTTTGCATAAAGCTGAAAAGCTTAGTATCTTTCGGTCATAATGATCAGGTTATTCTGTTGTGCCGGAATTATAGAGGGTAAACGTTAATGAAATTATCAGATATAAGAACTCATCTTTCGAAATTCAGGGTAGGAATAGCAGGTGCAGGAGGACTTGGCTCCAACTGTGCCGTAGCCCTTGCAAGAAGCGGAGTTGGTACTCTGGTCATTTGCGATTTCGATATTGTTGAGGAGGAAAATCTTACCAGACAGTACTTTTTCACCAGTCAGATTGGAATGATGAAAACTGAAGCCCTCAGGGAAAACATTTCCCGTATCAATCCTGAAACCATTTTAATAACCCATCAGAGAAAGATAGGTTCAGCTGATGTTCCTGAAATATTTGGAGGATGCCATGTAATAGTTGAAGCATTCGACAGTGCCGAAATGAAAGAAATGCTGATTTATTCTGTTTTTAATACAATGCCCGGTGTACCTTTAATTGTCGGATCGGGTCTGTCAGGATGGGGCAATAGCAGTGGAATCAAATACAGAAGAATTGATGATTCACTCTATATTTGCGGAGATGAATCGACTGAAGCCGTCGAAAACAATCCCCCTCTGGCACCCAGGGTAGGCATTGTTGCCAATATGCAGGCTAACGTGGTGCTGGAACTTTTGATGAAAATGAGCTGAAATAAATTCTACTTAAGAATGAAGATTTTACTTAATGACAGGGCAGAAGAATTCGCTGCAGATTCAATAAGTGTTACAGAAATGCTTATTCTTAAAAAATTCTCATATAAAATGAGGATAATCAAAATTAATGGTGCACTGATATCTAAGGAGTTATACGATTCAACCGCGATAAATGAAGGTGATATTGTCCATATGCTCTATCTGATGAGCGGGGGATAAAAAAAAGTTGTAGGTTTGCATAATTATGATCCGTTTTAAATTCATAGACAAAATTCCTCCGTTCCTGAGGAACAGATACCTTCTCACGGCTATCATCTTTTTCATCTGGCTGTCACTTCTTGATTCCAATAATCTAATCTCCCGGTTCAGAGAAATGAAAGAGCTGAACAAACTTAAAAACGACAGGGAGTATTATACTGAAAGGATAGAGATCGATAAGAAGAAGATACATGAATTAAAAACCGACAACGACAACCTCGAAAAATTTGCCAGGGAACAATACAGGATGAAAAAAGCCGACGAAGATATTTTTATAGTCCTTACACCCAGGGAGGACAGACAAATTACCCGAAACAATAACAAGTAAATTCTTACTGTCTTCTTATTTCAGTCAGCGTCTGAACAAAAACTCAATAAACCATCTGATTTCTCAAGCGACCTGTAAATCTCCAGGAGTTCCCGTACTTCTTTAGGATTATTATTGCAACCCATTATTGCAAGCAACTCTGAGGCGGATTTTTCAACCGGAATTTTTTCAAAAAAACCGTTATGCACATGGTTCAGGTATTTAACTATTCTGAACAGGTTGAACCATCCGAAGAACCTTTTACTGAATGCCTCCTGTGATGAGGTATTGTTACTGATCTCACTAATCCTTGCCGACCAGTCATCTGCATCCATAAAAGATCTCAATCCTTCGGGCAAAGTTCCATATAAAGAAGCTACTTCATTCTCATTAAGTTGATATAACTGTTTGGTCAGGCTGAATAATTTTCTAAGCTCCTCAAAGGCTTTTATGTTATATGAGAGGAGGACCGGCTCATTGCCGGAGGTCAGTTTTCCTATTGATGCCCCGGTTCCGAAGGGAACCCTTGAAGATATTCTCGGAGATGGAAATACCGTTGTGGCAGTAAGGCTGAAATATCCTCCGGCACCAACAAGTTTCTGAATAAAGTAAAAATCCTCGCCCGCCTGCTTTCTGTTCATTCCACCTTCCCTGACATACTGTAATGCCCTGACAGCCATTGAGGAACCGACGGTATGGTATGCATCGGGATAGCCCGCATAGATATGAGCCCTCAGATAATACCTGAGATGCAGTTCATAAAGTGAAATATACCTGAAAACAGATTCACTATAATCATCCCCTTCAAGAGGGTGTTCAAAATAGATCGAGCAGGCTTTCCGGTCTTTTTTGATGTAGAATTCCTCAAAAATAGCAGTAAAATAGTTTTTATCCACACGGCAATCAGCATCCAGGCATACTATTACTCCTTCCGGGTTTCCAATATTGCTGAATCGTCGTACCGCCTCATCCATGCCGGTCTTACGTGCCATGCCTACTCCCCATTTTGAGAACCGGGCAGTATCGGCAGTAACATAAAAAAGCCGGAAGAAACAATCCTTGTGTTGTCTCTTCCAGCTTTCAATTTTTATTTCAGAATCGTCGTTACCCTTGCTTTTTTCAACTTCTTTATCAGCAGGAGTGTTGATAACAATTATCACCTCCGTTTTGCACCGTGGTGCATTGCATTGGTACAGTGAATCAAGAAGTTCCGTTATGCCGGGTTCATCAAAGGCTGGTACAGCAATGATTATTCCGGTATTCCTGTCAGGAGCCTCATTAATTAATTCAGGGAACAATGCCCTTTCATCGAGCCAGGCAGAGGCAAAACCCATCGGAATTTATTTTTTCTCCGACCTGTACTTCAGGTTAATTCCGTCAACGACTTTCGGTGTAATGTCGGCTGAATTATCGCTGTAAAGGACAACACTTCCGAAACTTTTACCAAGGATATACTGGTAATTGTACTCCGATTTATGCTCTTCGAGGAATTTGGTAATATACTCGAGTACCTGGCGGTTCATAACCTGTTCTTCTTCAACCAGTCCTGCCTGCAAATTACTTTGAAGATTCTGCAGTTCCTGCTGCTGTTGCATAAGGGCTTGTTCCATCTGTGCTGCGGTAGCTCTTGTAACAAGGCCTTTGTTAACCTTATCCTGATAGTCCTTTGCACCTTTTTCAAACTGAGTTCCCTTTGAATTGAGTTCAGCTTCAGCGCTCTTTTGCTTATCAAGCAGTTCCTTGCGCCTGTCGGAAAACATATCAAACTTAAATATTACCGTATCGATATTAACGTAGGCAATTCCATGACCGGAGCCTCCCTGGGCAGAAACTGGCAAGCTGCTTTTCTTGTTACCGGTAAAATGCAGGATATAAAGACCTGCTATGGCTAAGAACAGGACAGCAAACAGAGCGATAGAAACTTTCTTCATTTCAACTTTAATTTTTATTAAACATTAGGGAGGCAAATATAAACAAATAAATAAATTGGATCACTTCCTGAAAATAATTTTGGGTATGATGATGGACAAAGTTAGGCATCAGAATTCGGGACAAGGAATTGCTTTCATTCGTTTGCGCGACTGGTTTACCGACATTGCGTTGAACTCATATACAAATGATATCTCATGGGCACCTTTAGTAGCACTTATAAGATTGGAAACTGTAAAGTCGTAACTATATCCAATGTGAATCTGGTCGGACTTGAACCCAATAAGCCCGATGATAGCGTCGCCTGCCTGAGTAGTAACAAAGGGAATGCCCCTGTACCATACACCCAGAATAAGAGGTTTAATATAGTAATATATCCCAATGTCAGACTGGTAAAACTTACCCTGTTTCTGGAAATTAATTGCTACTGAAAGTATCTCAGGTACCTTTTGTATTAATCTCGTCCTTTTAAGAACCTGCATACCTCCATAGAAATTGAACTTGACAGGAACGAAAGCATCATCGCCGTAGAATGAAGTTTTCGGTACAAGAAGGTGGTCGATAGTAGCGCCGAACCAGGTTCTGTCGCTATATACAAGGGCGGAGGTGGCAAAGTCAACATCGGCCACTTTATCGAAAGGTGGCGGATTTATGGAGCTTGTTGTTCCGCTGCCTGTTATCTGGCTGCTGAAGATAAGTTTGTTTATATCCAGACCGAGATAGTAAAACTTAAAATTGACTCCCGGCCTGATATGCCATTTTTTATTTATGTTAAAATCATAGGAATACAGAAGACCGATGTTGGTCGTGCTTAAATTACCCGAGCCGGCAACATCATAAGTAGCAATTACTCCAATCCCGGAATTAAAGTTAGGCATAGCCTTGTCGAACGAAACACTGTAAGTATGAAAAACACCAGGGACAGCAGGCCATTGATCCCGGTAGTTCATCGACAGCCGGTAATCTGCTGTAGCGCCTGCAAATGACGGGGAGAGGTATAATGCATTGGCATAAAACTGGGAGAATGTAGGATCCTGGCCAAAACTATCAGATATAATGAAGAATGACAGTAGAATTAAATATGTAGCACTCTTCCCCAAAATTAGTACCCATTGGTTTACATTTACGAAAATAGATAATTGTAATCAATAATCCTTGTTTTTTGAGAAATTAATGCATCTGATTGCCATTGTATACAAGTTTTCGGAATAAGTCGGGGTTCATAATCAATCGTAAACGGTTCCCGAAAGTAGATTTTTTTGACAAATTCCTGCCTAATTTTGTACAGCCTTAATTAGAGTAACATCTCCCATCCTAATAAAGGACTCCCCATTTCTGAATTTCCCCCTGACCTTCCAGATATAAACGCCGGCAGAACTCAGAACTCCGTCAACATATCCGTCCCAACCTATATTTACATCGTTACTTTCAAATATCATAATACCCATTTTGCTGAAAATCCTCAGCTGGTAATCAGTAACTCCGGAAAAAACGGGATGAAATACAACTGATGACTCATCGGTTCGTGCAGAATAATATCCTCCTGAAGGCCCCAGTTGATTTGGAATAAAGGCATTAGGAAATCGTATGTAATACTCTGATCCTGAAAGTACATTATCGATTTTCACAGAATCGCTGCAACCATTATCCGATATAGCTATAAGACTGACATTATACTTTCCTGGCTTGCCATACGAATGTATTGGCTCAAAGGTGTCAGATTCTCTTCCATCACCGAAATTCCATTTGAATACAGAAGCACCTGAAGAAAAGTTCAGGAATGTCACCGGCTCGCCGGGAATTGCCGGATTTTCGGGAGTAATCTCAAACCTTGCTAAGGGGCGAGGATATACATTTATTAAAATAAAGGATTTCTCAGGTGGCTTTTGAGGGCAAAAAACAGTCAGTTCCACCTTATATTCTCCTTCTGTATCAAAAATCCACTCCGGATCACTTTCTGATGAGTGTCCTCCGTCACCAAATGTCCAACGGCACGAATCGCATAAAGCGGGGATTTTATGAAACTTCAGTTTCAACGGTGAACATCCATTAGTTGCGGATGCTTCAAAAAGTGCTCCCTCCCGGTAAAGGACTTTTTCAGACATGCTGTTTTCATTCTTCTGATATTCAATTAATCCGTCTTTTGATGCAGCTTCAGAAACAGTATTCTGGGTAATTGTCCTTTCCTTAATATCCGCGGAATTTTCAATAATTGTATTGTCCGGAGTCTTTGATATTACAGGTTTCACAGTACTGGCTGGTAAAGAGCGCAGATTATTTGAAGCGGCTGGGTGGAGGATTGCAGGTTGTTTGTTTATTATTATTTCAGTCCCTGTCTTTACAGCAACTTCAGGAACTTGCTCCTGCTGTGGTTCACCTGAAATAAGAAGCAATAATCCGGTTATCAGGCCAGCTGTTATCAATGCAAGGTACCATATATTGAAGCGAAAGAGGTTGAAATGCATAAACTCCTGTAATTCAAGTTTGCGCATGAGTTTCTTCTTCACTGAACCATCAGGAACTATCTCATAACCTTCAAGCTTCTGCCTGAACAGTTCACTTACCTTGATTTCTGTCTTCTTAGTTTTCAATCTCTGTTCATTATTATTATGAACCATCCGCAGAATAACTTCCCTTTAATTTCCTGAGCACTCCGAGTTTTGTCCTTATGCTGTCCTTTGCCCTGCTGTACTGCGATTTGGAAGTATTAACGTCAATATTCAGTATTTCCGCTATCTCCTTATGCTTGTACCCTTCAACAGCATAAAGATTAAATACCATCCTGTATCCCGCAGGCAACTCATTCATTACAAGATATAATTCCTCTGATGAAAACAGGTTTTCTTCAAAGCTTGTTCCTTCAGTCTCAGTTGACACAAAGTCGTCAATATCAACATAGTGCCTGAATTTCTTGTTTGCATGATAATGAGTTATTGCCGTATTTACGACAATTTTACGCAACCAGCCTGTGAAAGAACCCTTTTCTGAAAATTCATCTATATTGGAGAAGATCCTCAGGAAACTATCCTGTAAAATATCCTCAGCTTCATCCCTGTTACCGGCATACCGCAGGCTTATTCCAAGCAAAAGAGATGAATACTTGTCGTAAAGCATTTGCTGCGACTTCCTCTTATGTCCGGAGCATCCTTCAATTATTTGCCGATCGCTCAACATACCCCTTTACAATTTTAAGACCTAACATTAAGAAAAATGGTTGCACCCTTCTTGAAATTTCTTTAAAAATAAATAATTCCAGTAAGTTACTTTAATTATAATGACAAAGGTCATTAAAAAATTTAACCGGATACCTTTCCTTAGCGCTCTGTCTTTAAATAAGTGAATTTTAAATAAAATCATACCATGTTTAACAGATTCATTGCAGCAATATTGCCCTATTTCCCGAAGAAGTTCATCTGGATCTTTTCAAGGCCTTACATCTCTGGTGAGACAATAGAAGATGCAATGCGGGTATCCAAAGAGCTTAACAGCAAGAACATGAAAGTTACTCTTGATGTTCTGGGGGAATTTATTAACACACTCGCCGAAGCTGAGGAGAATAAGAAGGAATATCTTAATCTCATCGAGGTTACTAATAAAAGCGGAATCGACGGAAACTTTTCGGTAAAACCAACCAGTTTCGGATTGCTCATTGACGAGGAAGCTTGTTATACCTATGTGCGCGAAATAGTCGCAAAGGCGGCTTCCGTTAATGGATTCATCAGGATTGATATGGAAGACTCACCATGCACAACTTCAGAAATTGAGCTTTTCAGGAGATTGCATTCCGAATTTCCTGCTAATGTCGGTCTTGTTGTTCAGGCTTACATGCGAAGAACAATGGAGGATTTAATTGGGATGACTGATATGAACCAACCAGAGATTCCGTTGAGTTACAGGCTGTGCAAAGGAATTTACGTTGAACCTGAAGCGATTGCATTCAAGAAGTATGAAGAGATAAACAAGCATTATCTTGAAGATCTTGAATTTATGTTTAAAAATAAAATCTATGTCGGAATCGCTACCCACGACAAGCCCCTGATTGATGGTGCCTATAAACTTATCGCAAAATACCAGGTTCAAAAAACCATGTATGAATTCCAGATGCTTTATGGAGTGACACCTAAACTGCGCGAGAGCATTGTTAAGGATGGTCATGTCATGCGAGTCTATGTTCCTTTCGGTAAGAAGTGGTTTGGTTATTCAACCCGTCGGCTCAAGGAGAACCCGAAGATGGCAAGTCATATTATGAAAGCAATATTCTATAAAGGATAAAATTGTTTATAAGTAATCTATGAATAAGTGATGAGCGTAGAGCGTAGAGCGTAGAGCGTAGAGAGTCTTTACGCTCTACGCTCTACGCTTATCTCTTATTTCCTTTTCCTGAGTATTTCGAAATATGCCTGATTGATCTGATCGATCTCGCCGTCGGAAAGGGTTTGTTTATATGAAGAAGGTTTTTCAGGCATACCTTTTAACAACAATATACCTGCCGGTATTAAAACAAAAGGATTCAATGCAACGGTATTTTCCGATGGAATTCCGCCGCGTTCGTAAGAATTAATTTTCTGCTTCTGATTTAAGACCGCATAATTATCCCCCGGAGTACCGAGTGTGCCTGTGGATGTTTTTCCCTGGTAGGCTGAAACGGCAACATTATACTTAGCGTTTTCAAAAGTAGAAGGTGTCTTGCTGGGGGAATTGAGAATTTCGGATTTCAGGTTAACATTTCGCGGTACAATAACGACTTCTCCTATTGACATAGTATCCTTCTGAAGGTAGATGCCGACAATAAATTCTACAGCAGTAAGCGAATCGCTCACCCTCAGAGTTTCCGGTTTATACCCCAGACTCCTGAATACTACCGTATCCTTCCGGTTTGCATAAAAGGAAAAAGATCCATCATCGACACTAACTGATGAAAAAACCTTGTTAATCATGATCTGTGTATTTGGAACAGGTGTCAGTTCTGAGGCATCCAGCACCATTCCCCGATACAGAATTCTCATTCCTGTCGTTTCCTTTTGCTGGCTGAAACCGGAAAAGGGAATGAAAACCAATAAAACTAAAAGTACACAGGTCCTGAACTTCATATAAATGTCTAGATTTTAAGTATCAGATCATCAAGATTCCTTTTGGGAACGTGATGATTATTTTCTTTATCTCTCCAGTATTTAATGTTGTTGTCCTTTATTTCGTCAATAATAACTGTTTCTGCAGGTTGGCCAAGCGCAAGAACAAGGAGTATTTCAAAGTTGTCAGGTATATTAAGATCAGAAGCCACAGCTTCTCTTTTAAGAGATGCAATGATACAGCCACCCAGGCCTGCTTCTGTAGCTCCAAGCATTATGCTTTGGGCTGCTATTCCATGGTCAACCCCGAATACTTCAGCTATCGATTTGTCTCCCAGGATAATAATATACCCGGAGGGCCTTTCTCCTTTAGCAGGACCTGCCCAATCAGTCAGGTAGGCGGCCCATGCCAGTTTCGGAAATATTTTTTCACAATCCTCAGGTTTATTGTACAGGAGAAACCTGAGAGGCTGTCTGTTTCCGCCAGAGGGGGATAATCTTGCAAGGTCTACCAGTTGTTCAAGCACATTATAATCAATTTTTTTCGATTCATCGAATCTTCTGTATGTCCTGGTTTTTGCAACAAGATCCTTTAAGTTCATTTGTCCGGGATTATTTAGGTTATGTAAAATTACGAAAAAAGATGAATCAGGAATAATAAAAAACAGTTCCTCCGGCATTAATTAATAAAGAAAATAAAAGGCTGAATCTTGTAATCAAGAAACAGCCCTTTCCAAATACTAATGATTTCTGAGAAATCAGAAACGGCTGGCTGCAATATCCCAGTCAAGAAGCTCCCAGAAAGATTTAATATAATCGGGGCGCTTGTTTCTGTAGTCAATATAATAGGCATGTTCCCAAACATCACAAGTAATTATTGGTTTAAGGCCTTTACGGAGAGGGTTACCTGCATTTGACTCCTGAACGATCTGCAGTGTACCGTCGTCTTTTTTGGCAAGCCAGGCCCAGCCTGCTCCGAATAGGGTTGCCCCTGCCTTATTAAACTGTTCCTTGAATGCATCGAATGATCCGAACGAACCGTTTATGGCGTCAGCGAGATCTCCGGCAGGAACTTTCCTTCCGGTTTTAGAGAATGCCTCAAAATAGAAGGTATGATTCCACACCTGGGCTGCATTGTTAAAAATCCCCCCTTCGGCTTTTTTTATTATTGTCTCCAGGTCTGAGTTTTCAAATTCGGTGCCCGGGACAAGGCCGTTAAGATTGGTAACATAGGTCTGATGATGCTTGCCATAGTGGTATTCAAGCGTTTCTTCACTAATGTAGGGAACAAGTGCATCCAGCTTGTACGGTAATTTTGGTAATTCAAATGCCATGATTGATACTTTTTGGATTAATAATTATAGTTACTAAACAAAGCAGAATTTTCAATGTTCAAGCTCAAAGTGCAAAAATGTTATTGAAACTAAAGCGATGTAAGAAAAATTCGTTCAGGAATAACAGGTATTACACTATTCTGGCCGGCAATGGTTAAAAAACTGGTTACGGCTTCCCTTCCTTTTCTTCCAAGATTGAGCGAATAATCAGTTACATAAAGCTTAATATGACTGTTCATCACTGTACTGTCCATCTCTCTGGCATTTTCTGCAACAAAATCAAATGAGGCACTTGAATCGTTATAGGCGTATTCCAGACTTCTCCTTAAGATCCTGTTCACTTTGAGAGCAACTTCTTCCGGGATCTTCCTGTTTATAACTATTGCGCCAAGAGGCATGGGCAAACCTGTCAGCTTTTCCCAATACTCACCCATATCGGCAATTTTCAAAAGGCTTTTCAGGAAATAAGTAAACCGCGATTCATGTATTATAAGCCCGGCGTCAACCTCTTCATTCAACAAGGCATCTTCAATATCAGAAAAGAGATATTCAACCTTATTTACCGCCTTAGGCCATGCAATGCTGAAAAGAAGGTTTGCAGTCGTATATTTCCCGGGGATGGCAATCTTCATGGAATCCATCTCAGCCGGATCGATGAGCCGTTTACTTATAAGCAGTGGCCCGTTCTTGTGCCCAAGGGCACTGCCGGCATCCAGTATCAGGTAGTTATGTGCCGCATAAGCGTAGGCATGATATGAAATTTTTAATATATCGCCATCCGATGCCAATGCCCTCCTGTTAAGTTCCTCAACATCCTTGAGAAAAAAATCAAACTCCAGTCCTTCCGTATCAATCCGGTGATGAACCATTGCATCAAAAATAAATGTATCGTTAGGACATTGTGAAAACCCTAGTGTAAGCTTCATAAGAAAAGAAATTTATTGCAATAAAACCGGAACACATAAATAAATAGTTAGCCGTCAGGTAACTGCTCATTTTATTTAAAAAGTCAGCAAAATATCATTTACCTTCTCCACCAGGTTATCAAGGGCTAAACCAATGTTCCAATTGTCTCTGTTCCTTGGCTCAACTTTGTTTGAAATTGCCCGCAACGCAAGAAAAGGGATGCCCTCCCTGGCACAAATATAAAAAAAAGTTGCACCTTCCATAGTTTCAATATCAGGATCATATTTCCTGATCAGTTTATTAATTGTAGGTGCGGAACCTGAAGCCCTATTAACTGTTACAGCCGAAACAGGCATTACAAGGTTTTTAACCTTCCCGGCATAAGGGCTGTCGGCGCACAACAGCCCATTCCTGTAGGGAAATTCATTTGCATCTTCGAGTCCAGCTTCAGAAAGGGTAAGAAAATTATCGCCGTCTTCGATACCCGAATCAGCAAAGCAATCGGTTACCGGCATAACAACTGCCCCCTTAACTATATAATCCTTAAAGCTTCCGGCTATCCCGGCATTTATTGCAAGATCGGGGCGTTCATTCTGTGCGATCCATTTAGTCATAAACCAGGCCGTCGACATACCTCCCACACCTGCTATAAGCAGGCTTAAGTCAATGTTGTCCGAACGGTAACCGCCAGGATATTTCCTGAAGCCCTTAAGCCGGTCAAGAGCTTTCGCTTCGGCTGCTGTTGATGTTACGTATAAAATTCTAAATGACATGGATAAGCTTCAAACTCTATTAGATAAGCAGGTGTAAATATATTGAATTTACAGGGTTAAAAGATTAAAATAATTGGTTAATATTGCAGCAGTAAAATCTAACTTGATGATTTATCTCACACGCAGAGAGAGGTTTTGTTCGGCACACAGGATGTTCAGGGAAGATTGGTCCGACGAAGAGAACTTCAGGGTATATGGTAAATGCTCAAATCCGAACTGGCATGGCCACAACTATATTCTCTGGGTAACGGTTAAAGGAGATCAATCACCGGATAACGGGTTCGTAATAAATATCAACATCCTTAAGGAGATTATTCTCAGAAACGTGATCAGCAAGCTTGACCATAAAAACATCAATCTTGAGGTTGATTTCATGAAAGGGAAGGTGGCTACAACCGAGAATCTGGCAATTGCTATCTGGAATAAGCTTAAGCAACCAGTTGAAAAAGAAGGTGCTACGCTTCACTGCATCAAAATTGAAGAAACAGAAAATAATTCAATTGAATATTATGGCTAAAAGAATCGAAAAAATTGAAGGCGGCTCCGGAGAAGAGAGTACTGGCTATACAAAGATCGAAACATGGGATGCCGCTACAATAGAAGAACTTTCAACAATTTATTACAGGGTCCTTCAGCTTATCGGTGAAGATCCCGAGCGAGAAGGGCTGAAGAACACTCCATCAAGGGTTGCCAAATCTCTTAGTTTTCTTACAAGGGGTTATGAACAGGATCCCTGTGCAATTCTAAACTCGGCAAAATTCAAGGAAGAATACAGGCAAATGGTCCTTGTAAAGGATATCGATATTTACTCAATGTGCGAACATCATATGCTCCCCTTTTTCGGGAAAGCTCATGTAGCCTATATTCCAAACGGTTACATAACAGGTCTGAGCAAGGTTGCAAGGGTTGTTGAGGCCTTCAGCAGAAGACTCCAGGTACAGGAAAGACTTACCACTCAGATCAGAAATTGCATCCAGGAGTGCCTCAATCCGATGGGCGTTGCAGTTGTAATCGAGGCTCAGCACATGTGTATGCAGATAAGGGGCGTTCAAAAGCAAAATTCCGTCACAACAACCTCGGCATTTACCGGAGTTTTCCTCGAAAAACTGAATACCCGCGAAGAATTCATCCATCTTATAGGAACAAAACTTCACTAGGCTGTTACCTGAATAATAGGTCTTGTATATTTAAGAATAAAACAATAAGAGTAAACAATTTAAAAATGAAAGCATACGTTTTTCCCGGACAGGGTGCACAATTCATTGGAATGGGCAAGGATCTCTACGATAATTCTGCCCTCGCAAAAGAGATGTTTGAAAAAGCAAACTCCTTGCTTGGTTTCCCGATCACCGACCTGATGTTTTCAGGAACAGATGAAGACCTCAAACAGACAAAAGTCACTCAACCTGCTATATTTCTGCATTCAACCATACTTGCCGCAGTTCTCGGCGATTCATTCAGACCCGATATGGTAGCTGGCCACTCCCTTGGCGAATTCTCAGCCCTGGTAGCAAATAAAACGCTGTCGTTCGAAGATGCCCTTATACTGGTATCAAAAAGGGCATTGGCAATGCAGAAGGCCTGCGAACTCGCACCTTCAACGATGGCCGCGATACTGGGGCTCGACGATAAAATTGTCGAAGAAGTATGTGCTTCTCTAAATGAGGTTGTTGTACCGGCAAATTATAACAGCCCGGGCCAGATAGTCATTTCAGGCTCAAATGCCGGAATTGATCTGGCTATCGAAGCTTTGAAGGAGAAAGGTGCAAAGAGAGCTCTTAAACTTGCAGTAGGCGGAGCCTTTCACTCTCCTTTGATGGAACCTGCACGTATTGAGCTTGAATTGGCAATAAACTCAACTAATTTCAGCAAACCGGTCTGCCCTGTTTATCAAAATGTAAATGCCAGACCCTCGGTCGATCCTGATCAGATAAAATCAAACCTTGTATCGCAGCTAACATCTCCGGTACGCTGGACACAAAGCATTCTAAACATGATCGCCGACGGAGCCTCTTCATTTACTGAAGTCGGCCCCGGGAATGTACTGCAGGGACTTATCAAAAAAATAAACAAGGAAGCTGTCACGCAGGGAGCTAAACTACAGTAACAGGTCAAGCAGGCTTGATGATTACGCCTTTGTGTTTTTTTCCGTCGATCATTATTTCCAGAGGCGCGGCAAAGTTCACATGTCGGATGTAACCGTCTTCATATACGGGATTTAGCCCGTTAAGAAAGTCAACATTATAAAATCCCTCGTTTATAAAGGGGTTTATTGTAAAATACCCTACCCTGAAAGAGGTGAGGTTCTGGAAAAAATGTGTTCCCTGGCTTGGGTCGATCCTGTAGTTTTTGAGTCCTGATTCTATTATTATCCTTGCAGCCGATATCTGGGGCCATTTTACCGGAATGCCAAGCCATGGATCGGCAGAGCCCCATCTTCCGGGTCCGATAAGTATGTATCCTTTCCCCTGCTTTACAAACTTTAAGTTTATTTTCTCTATTTCAATTGCAACGGCTTTATTATTTGCGGCATTAAATGATTCCGGTTTAACATATACGATGTCGTGGATACCCCGGAAGACTCCGTTGCCCAAAGCTGAGTCGGACGAAATAATAGTATCCTCTTTTCGTATCATGTCAAGGTTTAAATTATGCGTCTCCTCGGTATGTACTATCGGACGTATCTGAAGGAAGCTGAATATCTTAGGTGTTCCGGGAGGAGTTTCAAGATTTGCTGCAAATTCGATTTCGATCGGATTATTCATTTCGCGCTGTCCTATCTCGAGTAGTGTAGTGAGAATTTCGGCAAGCGGGAACATCTTGTGCTGAAGAATATTAGAGAAAGTTATTATCCGTTTGCCCGGATGCATTATTCCATCGCGAAGCATGTTGTTATTCCTGTCGTATGTTGATACCACATATTTAGCAGCTGCATCATTATTCATATCCTTAGTGTCGATCCTCAGAATATTTACACCGTCGTCAGTAGAAGGAACGAAACTGTCAATATTAAGATCGAGTGCGTAAAACTCCTTTTGAGTATCACGCAGGGCGGCTTCTGGAGATGAAAGCTGGAGTATTTTTTTGGGATGCTTCGGGGAAAACCTTAAAGATAATCCGCCTTCAACTATCAGCTTACCGAGCCCGAAAGCAACATTCACGATCCCGTCCTCTGCTTTTTCAGAACCGATAGGATAATAATTTATTGACCGGGCGACACCTGAAAAGGTAGGATAAAATATACCCCCATGCTGGTTTCCGCAAACTTCCTGCAAAATTATCCCCATCTTTTCCTCATCGATAACATTTGCTGTTGCCGTCATATATGCCTTGCTGTCCTTATAATAAACCGAGGCATACACCTCCTTAATAGCATCCGACAACAATTTAACCATCATCTTATTATCAGGATGGCGCGGTATCATATAGGTGGAATAAATCCCGGCAAAGGGCTGATAATGCGAATCTTCCAGCTTGCTTGAAGAACGTACGGCTATCGGTACATTCTTGGAGACGGACAGGAAAGCGTAGAAATCCTGGTAAACATTGCCCGGAAGCTCTGCATTAATGAACCTGTTCAGGATCTCATCGTCGGAAAGATCGGACAGGGCTACAGAATAAAGATTATTCTGGTCCATGAACTCATCAAATACATCGGTGCTAAGCACAACAGTCCTTGGAATTGTAATAAGAACATCGGGAAACTTATTAAAAAGTTTGTTCGTTTTAATCGTGCTGTTTATAAAAGCAAGCCCCCGGGCCTTTCCTCCAATCGAACCTTCGCCAATCCTCGAAAATGTCTGGTACTCATCGAAGCTTGTCTTGTCGAACTTTGCTATTATTCCCCTGCCCTTTCCGAGCCTGAAACTGGATATTGCCACATAGAGGAATTTCCTCATCTCATCCATCGAATCGAAATCTTCCTTACCTATATACTTAAACATTTGGGCTACTGGAAACAGAGCTCTAGCGTTCAGCCATTTCGAAAAATGATTCCGTGTTGCGTGGTATTCCAGGGTATTGTCAGGAATGGTAAGCAGTTTCTGCTGAAGGCTTTGGAGGTCAGTGGCAATGGCAATAGGCTCGAGTGTCTCAGGGTTACGGAAAACGAAAGGCCCGAATGCAAGGTTCTGGATGATGAAGTTTCGTAATTCGAGCGATAACGACTTGGAATACTTATTTATAAATCCGGCACCAAGCTCTTCTGCAATTTTCTTATGTTTTGTACTGGACGACTGGATGAGGAAAGGAACCTTGTCATCGTCGGCCATTACAACCTTGCAAAGTTCGATACCGGCATTCTCATCAGTAACGTTATCGCGCTTATAGCTTATATCGGATATTACACCAAGGACATTGTATTTATACTTATTATAGAGGATGACAGCATCGTTGAAATTATTTGCCAGGAGAATCTTCGGTCGGCCTCTCATTTTAAGCATCCTCTGGTGCTCATTCAGAGCTTCCCGTTGAAAATCGAGTGACTGCAGCAGGACAATCCTGTAAATATTTGGCAGGTACGACGAGATATACCGGATTGAATTCTCAACGAGGATAATTGCCTGTACCCCGATATTCTCTATATCAAAATCGGCATTCATTTTATCCTCAATAAGTTTTATAATAGCAAGGATAAGCGAGGTATCGCCAAGCCAGCAGAAAACGTAATCTATGCCACTAAGGTCCTCCCCCTCAAGCCGTAATGAAACTTCCCTCGAAAAATATGTAAGAACCACTATGGGAACATTCTCATACTTTGCCTTGATCCGTTTTGCCAGGGCAAAGACATCGGTACCCTTGAGACTAAGCATTGAAATTACAAGGTCAATATTTCCTTCCTTAAGTATTCTGAAAGCGTCCTCGGCATTGTCGGTCTGCACAAAAGTAGGCGGATACCTGAGGTTAAGCGAAGCATATTCATTGAAAATCTGTTCATCAATCCTGCCATCCTCCTCCAGCATATAGTTATCATAATTGCTGCAAATGATCAGCACCCTATGAATTCGCTTCTGCATCAGAAGATTAAAGGACGTATCTGTAAAATCATATTTCTGAAGATCGTGTATTCCTTCGATAAAGGTCATAAATAAAATATTTAATTATTGATTGATATTACGGCCATCCCTCTTTTGCCGTCCATTCTGATAAGCAGTGGCTTTTTGAACCTTATATGCCTGAAAAACCTGCCCTGCTCAATAATATCCTGTTTTTCGAGTTTCTCCCAAATTAAAGTATTTCCGAAAACACCCTGACTGACTGAAAAATACCCTACGTTCATCGATGTTACATTATGAAAGAAATGAGAACCAAGTGAAGCATCTACATGAAAATCAGGCAGGTTTACTTCTACAATTACTTTTGCATTCGAAATCTGCGGCCATACAACCGGAATGCCAAGGAATCTGTCTTTAGTCCCCCATCTTCCGGGGCCGATAAGAACATACTTTCTGTTTTCCTTCATCATCTTCTGATTCATCCGGTCAATTTCGGCTGCCATCTCAATAGTTAACAGATTAGTGAATTTTCGTGGTTCAACATATATTATATCTGCAATATCGTCAATAACTCCATTTCCCATGCTTTTTTTGGTTACAAGTATCAGGTCGTCATTGCAGATAGTATCAGGGTCAATCGAATAACCCGCTCCGCTGCCTACAAGAGGCTTGATCTGAAGCAGATAAAATGAGGACTTCCCAGTTGCATCTCTGGTAAGGTCAACAGCAAATTCGATCTCGACAGGAGTACCAAAAGCTTCTTTTACAACATCGAGTACTATACGAATAGTTGCCGCAAGCGGCACATATTCATATTTCAGGATATCTGCAAAATTAATAACCCTCGGTCCCTGTGAATCGAGTCCCGGGATTATTACATCATTATCAACGTTGAGAACTGAAGCAGAATGGGTTAGTGTTCCGTGTTTTTCAGCTTCGCTTATATCGAGAACGACAAGGCCGGCTTCTTCGCCTTCAAGGAGATCAGGATCAGGCTTGGCCATATCAACAGCATAAAACTGAACCTGCGAGTTTTTGTACAGATCTTTATGTGAGGTGAAATCGAGCGACGGGTATGCCGGTGAGAATCTGTAAGCGTTGTTTCCCTCAACAACATATTGGCCAAGCCCTACGGCCATAACCGCAAATCCATCCTGCGGGGTTGAATGCGACACCGGGTAATAGTTGAATGATTGTGCAGTACCGCTTATATGCGGATAAAAAGCATCCCCGAATCTGTTTCCAACCACCTCCTGAATGACTATTGCCATCTTTTCCTGTTCTATTTTGTAATTAATGGCTTCAAAATATATTCGGGAATTTTCGGAGTAAATTGACGAAAACACCAACTTGATTGCATCAGACAACTGCCTGAGCCTCACCTCAGGATCAGGATTTATATTTGGAAGAATATAGGTGCCGAAGATTCCCGAGAAAGGCTGGCTCATAGAATCTTCAAACAAACTCGATGATCTCACAGCAATCGGTTTGACTATCTGTTTAATGAAAGCCCGGAGATTCTTTTCAAGTGTGTAACTCAGGTTCCCGTTCAGAAATTTATCCTTAATTACGGAGTACTCCTTTTCTTTTGTTACCACCTCCCAAAGATGATTCCGTTCCATGAACATGTCAAATTCATCGGTCCCAATGATCGTTGTAACCGGGGTTTTGATATTTATTCCCGGTATCAGGCGCCCAAGTTCAAAACTATATATTAAAGTATTGGCAAATGCCAGTCCCCGTCCTTTTCCTCCCAGAGATCCTGCGGAAAAACTAACTACGTTGGTCTCATTAATGATAGCCGATTCTTCAAAGTTAACAACCTTCCCCTTGTTTGACTCCACTCGTCTTGTCCGGATCAAATCAATGAGGAACTCCCGCATCTCTTTAAGGCTTTTGAAATCAGATACTTTCATGGGAGTTATCTTCTTAGCAATAATAACCTCTCCCCTGGCCATAAGCCATAGGGAAAAATGATTTTTCATAGCATGATAGGCCAGTGAATCTTCGGGGACTGTCTGAAGGTAAGCCTCGAATTCCTTCATCGATTTTGCAACTGCAATCTGCTGTCCCCGCGTATCCCTGTAAATAAAATGACCAAATCCCAGGTAATAATTAATGAAAAGTTTAAGATCCTGCAGGAGGCTTTCGGAGTTTTTGTTAATAAAGTTCGATTTAAGTTTATAGGCAAACCTGGCGTTTTCAGGATCTGATGACTGGAGAACGGTAGGCAGATTCGGGAGTTCGTTTTTTACATGCTGTATCAGGTCAAATCCTGCTGTATCATTGAGGACTCCATTTTTGGGGAATCTCATATCGGAGATTACACAAAGGAGTTTGTCCTTGTATTTATTATATGTAATCAGGGAATCCTCATAATCGGAGGCCAGGATAATTTTGGGCCGGGCCCTTAGCTTCAGAACTTTATATAGTTCATCAGTTGAAACATCCTCGATCAGGTTCCTTGTCTGTTCCATTACCAGGGTGTAAAGCATCGGAAGATACCTGGAATAATACTCGGCAGAATCCTCCACTATAAGTATTACCCTTGTCAGGCCTTTTTGAGTATCATTCTCCACATTAACCCTGTCTTCGAGCAGGGTTACCATTGCAAAAAAAACTTTAGACTCTCCGGTCCAGACAAAGTAGTTATCAAATGGAATGCCAAGGCTTTTTTGCTTTTTAACGTAGGGTATGTCTCCCTGGTTATTGAGCAAAAGAAAGGTAGGAATATAGGGATATTTCTTCTTAATTTTCATGCAGAGGTCCATCGGGCTCTCCTTATCGACACCTATCATAATAATGATCATGTCGTAGTGCCTTGCTTTAAGACGCAGGAAAGCCTCTTCCTCGCCTGAAACTCCTGTAACCCTCGGGATAGATGTCAAACTCAACTGATAGTATTCACCGAGGATGTGGTCTGAAAAACGTCCTTCTCCTTCAATTGAATAGGCATCATAGAGGTTTGCAACCAGTAAGATCTCCCTGACTTTAAAAGGCATCAGGTCATGAAAAACATCCCGCTCGGCATTATGACGATCAAGGAATTTCTGGAGCAATTTTCTGCTTGAAATATTTTGAAGTTCCTCGTCATCCTTGGTAGGCGGCTGGGTCTGACGGATAAGATCCCTTGCCTTGTAACTGTTGATAAATCCGGTTAACATTCCTCCGATGTTCTGGATGAGGTCGCGCTCCTCCTTTAAAAACGGGCCCTCTTTTTCAGAATTGAATTCAGAGGTGTAAAATATTTCAACTGATCCCTTTTCTCCATCAATAGTAGAAAATTCCTGAATCATTTTCCACTTTGTCTCATTGAACCCCGCCGATTCAAATTTTTTTGTCATAAATTTTATGCGGGCAACAGTAAATTCAGGATATTGCCACCCTGCCGGAAGAATGAGAACTACTTCCTGAAGTGTCTCTTCAACTGTTTTTCCCTGCTTAAGAATTGCCGTGGTCTGGTTAATGCATGCCAGTTCTTTCAAACGTTCATGCTGATCATGCAGTAACCGTCTGTACTGAGGATTAATCTGACCTAAATCGTCCATAGCCGGCAATACAGTTTAATCAAGACTTAAAATTACAAAAAAAATAACCGCAATGAGCCAATTGTTAAGGCTCCATGCGGTTAGTATTCGTTTGGATAAGATCTTTATTCGACGACCCAGGTTGATCCGCTCATAAGAAGATCGTCCATGCATTTGATTTTTGATTGTGACTTTACTGATTCAATCTGTTCATGAACAGCAGCATCATAGGTAATTCCCGGAACTGACCTGATAACACCCAGGGCAACAGGATATTCCGGATAATCCATATTGGCGAGCATATAATGTATTCCGGGATTTGCTTCAACGGCATCATGCACCAAAAGATCCTTTTCGGTGACCCCATTTTCGCCAATCTTAATCACTTTCAGCTTCAAGCCGTCAAGAACTAGGCCCTTGTCATTATTCTTTCCAAAAATCATCGGTTGTCCGTGCTTAAGAATAATGGTACGGTCATCACGAACCTCCTTTCCTACAACAACATCATGAATAGCATCATTGAAGATGACACAATTCTGAAGCACTTCCACTACAGAAGTCCCCTTATGCTTTGCGGCTTCAATATAAACCTGAGTCGACAGGGCAAGATTTGCATCGACTGTCCGCGCAAAAAATTTGCCTCTTGCACCAATCACCAGATCGCCGACTGAAAATGGTTCCTCAACAGTCCCAAAGGGCGATGTTTTCGTAACCAGTCCCTTAGATGAAGTAGGTGAATATTGCCCTTTTGTAAGGCCATATATTTCGTTATTGAAAAGCAGGATATTTATATCGATGTTTCGGCGAACAGCATGAATAAAATGGTTTCCTCCGATCGCGAGGGCATCCCCGTCACCTGTTATCTGCCAGACCGACAGATCCGGATTAGCTGTTTTTACGCCGGTTGCAATTGCAGAGGCACGTCCGTGAATACTGTGAAAACCATAGGTATCCATATAATACGGAAACCTTGAGGAGCATCCGATTCCCGATATGAAAGCGAATTTTTCCTTTGGTATTCCCAACTCTGCAACCGCTCTCTGCACAGCATTAAGAACTGCATGATCGCCGCATCCCGGACACCATCTGATCTCCTGATCGCTCTTAAAATCCTTTGGAGTAAGTTTATTTACGAGTATCTCAGCCATCTTATTTGTCCTCCAGTATTTTAATGCATTTTTCTTTAATATCTCTAATAGTAAACGGAAGTCCCTGAACCTTGTTTAGTTGCTCGTAGGCAAACTCCTGATGCTCCATCCTGAGATAACCGGCAAACTGACCTAGGTTAAGTTCGCAAACGAGAATATTTTTAAACCTGCTGAAGACATCCTTAACATTTCGCGGGAGAGGGTTGATATAGTTGAAGTTTACCAGGCTTACGCTACGGCCTTCGGCCTGCAATTCGCGCACAGCAGTTATCAGGTAGCCATACGATCCTCCCCAGCCCACAACCAGAAGATCACCTTCCTGTTTGCCATAAACATCAATATCGGGGATGAAATTTGCAACACGCTTAACTTTTTCGTCCCTTATATTCACCATATGTTCGTGGTTTTCAGGAACATACGAAACGGTTCCCTTCGTTGTCTTTTCAAGTCCGCCTATCCTGTGTTCCAAACCCTTAGTACCGGGAATAGCCCAGTAACGTGACAGTTTTTCACAATCGCGCTTATAGGGATGAAAGGGAACTGATCCGCTTTCAGCGATTGGAGGGTTAATGGCAGGAAGGTCCTTCATTTCTGGTATCCTCCATGGTTCCGTTCCATTGGCAAGGTAGCTGTCAGAAAGAAGTATCACGGGTGTCATATGCTCAACGGCTATTTTTGCGGCTTCATAGGCAAATTTAAAACAGTCTGAAGGGGTACTTGCAGCTATAACTACCACAGGACATTCTCCATTCCGTCCGAAAAGTGCCTGAAAGAGGTCAGCCTGTTCTGTTTTTGTAGGCAACCCTGTGGAGGGTCCTCCCCTCTGAACATCGACTATAACAATTGGAAGCTCTGTCATCACTGCAAGACCAATGGCTTCCGATTTAAGTGCAAGGCCCGGACCTGATGTTGTTGTTATGGCAAGTTTCCCGGCAAAGCTGGCGCCAAGAGCCGTGCAGATTCCTGCTATTTCATCTTCAGCCTGTACACTTATAACGCCCAAATCCTTATGTGCAGCCAGCTCCTCGAGTATTCCAGTTGCGGGGGTTATGGGATAAGAACCTATAAAGATCTGAAGATTGGCTTTTTCTGCGGCAGCCATGAAACCCCATGCAGCAGCGGAATTTCCTGCGATGTTGCGGTAAGTTCCTTTAGCTATAGGCGCCGGAAGAATTTTATACACCGGCCTCAGAGCTTCTATAGTCTCTCCATAATAGTATCCAGCCCGCAACGCGACCTTATTGGCTTCAGCTATTCCGGGTTTGTTGTGGAATTTTTTTTCAAAATATTTCTCAGTATAATCGAGCTTACGGTCAAAGAGCCAGTAAACCATGCCAAGAGCGAACATATTCTTAGTCCTGAGGGCCGATTTAGGATCGAGACCGAAATCCTTAAGTGCCTCTTTTACCATTGAGGATATTGGAGCATCAATAATATTATATCCGTCAAGCTTCTCCTCGGCAATAGGGTCCTTCTCGTATCCTGCCTTTTCAATATTCTTCTCGGTGAAATTATCCTTGTCAAAAATAATTGTTCCACCATCCTTCACCCATTTGATGTTTGCTTTGATTGCGGCGGGGTTCATTGCCACAAGAACGTCAGAGAAATCACCGGGAGTGTTTATTTCAGAATGTCCCAGGTGAACCTGGAAACCTGAAACTCCTCCCACCGTTCCCTGAGGAGCCCGTATCTCAGCAGGATAATCGGGAAATGTTGATAAATCGTTACCGAACAGGGCAGCAGTATCGGAAAATAATGTCCCGGTAAGCTGCATTCCATCGCCCGAATCGCCTGAGAATCGGATAACGACCTCTTCTTTTTCGATAACCTGTGATCTTTTAATCATAATATCTAATAATTAATTGCGGAATATACAAATTTGAAATTCGCGCATGCAACATATACAAATTTAACTTTAAAGTGTTCAAAAAATGAACTTAATTAACGTTTTACATGATGATAATGATCATCTTTTTTGCCTCAACAAAATCCCGGATCCGGAATTAATGCTGAGTTTTAAAAGAAAGTAACAAAAAAAGCAGGTTAACTCCAGATATCTGCCTTTTGCAGATTTATTTCACCCTCAAAAAACATCTTTGCTATCTTCCCAAAATAAGGGGTATAATCGGAAATAAAGAACATGTCACGGGAATTTCCCGAATCATTAAGCAGGTTTTTTTGCTCCAGGATGTTACGCAAGATAATTGAAACCAGCCTTGCAGAATCAATAACCTCCACATTGAAGTTGAAGATTTTGCTTATCTGGTTCTTGATAATGGGATAGTGAGTACAGCCAAGTATAAGGGCTTCGATTCCCCCGAGCGATTCATTGGAGAGGTAAGCCCTTATAATTGCATTGCTTATATCATCGAAAATAAAACCCTCCTCTATCATTGGTACAAGCAATGGTGTTGTCAGCGATACAACGGCTGATTCAGGTGATTTTTCACTTATCTTCCGCTCATAAGTACCGGAGCTGATGGTTCTCTTAGTTCCGATTATACCTATTTTTTTAAAGTTTTTTGTGCCAATATAGTCAACGACAGGGTCGATTACGTCGATAAGAATGGTCTTGTCCCTGAACTCCTCTTTCAGGTAATCAAATGCAGATGCCGAGGCTGAATTACACGCCACAAGTACAACTTTAGCGTCATGGTCGAGCAGAAACTGGGTTATGCGATGAGAATAATATCGTATCGATTCTGCAGATTTATCACCGTATGGAAGGTGTGCGGTATCACCAAAATAGATCAGGCTCTCACCCGGAAGTATCTGCTTAATAGCGTGAGCCACTGTTAAGCCTCCCACACCTGAATCAAAGATCCCGATTGGTTTTTTTTTCACTTCGTACCTATATTAAAAAAATGACCATTCCGTAATGGAATGGTCAAATATACAATATTAAACTACTACTTAAGGCCGAGTTTCGCTTTGGCCAGAGGAAGAACGTTTGTGCTTTTTGTTTCGTCAAAATAAAGGAGTGATCCTTTAGATACATCGAACACATAAATGAATCCATTTTCTTTTCCAACCTCTTTGATAGCCTTGTCAACTTTCCCATAGACGGGCTGAAAAAATTCAACATTTTTTTCCTGCATCTGGGTTTGTGCATTAGTCTGGAATTCCTGGATTCTCCTGTTCATATCAGTAAGTTCCTGTTCTTTGGTCTGCCTAACTATCTCAGTATAGTTTTTACTTTCCTTTTCATAAGCCGCATTCTTGTTGTTTAATTCAACCGACATCAATTCAAGTGCATTGATGAGTTCCTTGCGGAATTTTTCAAGTTTAACGTTTGCTGTATCGAATTCAGGCAATGCCTGTATGAGTTCTTCACTGTTAACATGTCCGAATTTTAATGTTTGAGCGTTGGCATTCAGTCCCGCCATGGTGAAGAAAATTCCAAGAGCAACTATTCCAATAAGTCTTTTCATTTCAATAATTTTGTTAATAAATGCAAAAGTAATTAATTAATTTTTATAACCTAATTTTTCAAGTATCTGATCACTAATGTCAAATTTAGGATTGGCAAACAGAATATTGCCTCCTGCAGCAGTATCAAAAATAACGGCATAACTTCCATCAACGGCTATTTCCTTTATGGCTTTAAGTATTTCATCCTGGATAGGCTTGACCAGTTCTTCACGTTTCTTAAAAAGATCACCCTCCATGCCAAAATATTTATTCTGAAGGTCTTTCATAGACTTTTCCTTAGCAATAATGGCCTCTTCCCTTTTTGTTTTCATGTCCTGCGATAGAAGAACTGCCTCATTCTGATATGATTTATACATTTGCTCTACGACAGCATAGCCATCAGAGACCTCCTTTTCCCATTGTTTTGAAAGTTTATCGAGCTGTTCCTGTGCCGTTGTAAAGGCAGGGATATTTTTTCGAATATATTCAGAATCAACAAATGCATATTTCTGAGCTGTAGCAAGAGCCGAGGTCAGAAGAAGCAATCCCAACAAAAAAAACATTTTTTTCATGACAATAATTTTAAAATTAATCAATTAAAACTGCTGACCGATTACAAAATGGAATTGAGATTTATTCGCGTTAGGATACATCGCAGGGTTTGGAACAGGGTCGAATCCATACCCCCAGTCGATACCAAGTAACCCGAACATTGGCAGGTTTGCCCTGAGGCCTATACCGGCCGATCTATTCATTTTAAACGGGTTATATTCATTAAGCTTGTACCAGGCCCTTCCCGCCTCAAGAAATGTAAGTGCGTAAATGGTTGCCTGCGGATTGAGGGAAATAGGGTATCTTAACTCAAAGGTGATCTTCGAATAAACGTTACCCGACGAAACGCCAGTATTAGGATCGCTTGGCGTGAGAGAACCATTAATGTAGCCCCTGAGAGCAATGACTTCACGTCCATAGAAACTGTATCCGGTCATACCGTCGCCGCCAATGTAATAGTTCTCGAAAGGTGATGGCCCTATGTCATTATTATAGTGCCCAAGATAGCCGAAAGCAAAACGGGTATTAAGCACAAGCTTATCATTCTTTGTAACGGGATAGTAATAATCTGACTTGAAAGTCCATTTGTGAAATTCGATCCACTTGTACTTGACCTGATCAGTAACATTCGACATATCCTGACCGCTTATGAGAGAATATGGAGGAGTTGCCTGCAGGGAAAGGGTAAATGAGGATCCGCTTCTGGGATAAATCAGGTTGGGACTGGTAGAGAACCGTGTAAGTTTTGTTGTGAAGCTTAACAGATGCGATTGTCCATTATCAAAGAGAAATCTGTATACTGTATAATTATTCAGGTCATACTTCTGGAAACTGACTTCTTCATAGATCGAAAAATAGTCATCAGGCCATGCCAGTCTTTTGCCAAGTCCTAGGCTGGCTCCGTCAATGATCATTGACTGCCTTCCATCCTGTCCCTTCTTCTTTCCATTGGTCATAAGCGACCGATAGATCGAGACAGTAAAAGTATTCGGATTTTTCCCGCCCAGCCATGGTTCACTGAAAGAGATATTATAGGAAGAATAGATTTTCCCGTTCGACTGAGCCCTGATACTGAGCGACTGTCCATCTCCCGAAGGATAAGGTTTCCACTCCTTCAGTTTAAAGAAATTACGCATCGCGAAATTATTGAACCTAACTCCAACAGTTCCTACAAGCATTCCGGCACCCCAGCCTCCGGAAATTTCAAACTGGTCATTTGCCTTTTCTTCAAGCTTGTACAGTAGGTCAACAGTTCCATTGGTAACATCAGGAAGCGGAGTAGGGTTGATCTTCTCCGGATCAAAATGCCCGAGTACGCCAAGCTGCCGGATCGATCTCATAATCTTATCCTTGCTGAAGAGATCTCCGGGCATAGTGTAGAGTTCCCGGCGGGCTATATGTTCATTTGTCCTGGTGTTGCCTTCAATAAAAACATTATTGAGGTAGGCCTGATCGCCTTCATATATTCTTATTTCCAGGTCAATGGAGTCATTATCGAATTTCTTTTCAACAGGAGTGAGCCTTGAAAACAGGTAACCGAAATCCTGGTAGAGCGAACTTACGGCATCCTGAGCTCCGGCTGAGCCATTTAACCTGTCATTAATAAGAGACTGGTTATAAACAGTTCCCTTCTCAACGTTGAATACCTTTGAAAGGTCTTCCTTCCTGTAAACACTGTTACCTACCCAGTCTACATTTCTGAGGAAGTACTGATTCCCTTCGTCTATTCTTATCTTAAGACCCACGCGGTCATCAGAGATCCTGTAAAGCGAATCGGAGAGTATTGTAAAGTCTTTAAACCCGTTATCGTTATAGAAAGTCGCCAATTTTCCCTTGTCTTCCTCGAATTTTTCACCGATATATTTTGATGCCCTGAAGATGTTAAGGTTCTTTACCTTGGTCCCCTTCATCTGCTTCTTAAGCTTGTTGGCCTCGAAAAATTCGTTTCCTACGAAGGTGATATCTCCAATCTTAACTTTTTCCTTCTTAACTACATCAACAGTGAGGATTACATTATTAGGTGAATCAGGATCCTCTTTCTGAATAAAATCGACTGAGGTGTTAAGATAGCCCTTTTCAACGAAATGATCGATAAGTATTTTTTTGGCAGTATTTAACAGATAAGCAGTTACCTGAGAACCAACCGGAAGGTTAATTTTAGCGACGAGATCCTGTGTTTCTGATTTTTTCAGGCCATTATATTGTACTGAAGATATTCTAGGGCGTTCCTGAAGGAAGATATCAAGGAAAACTGTATCAGCACTGGTCTTTTGTATTGTTATCCTTACATCTGAAAAAAGGCCCTGCTGCCATAGTTTTTGCGCTGCCATTGTAACAGCATCGCCTGGAAGCGTAATTTCCTCACCCATTCTCAGTCCTGAAATTCCAATAAGAGCATTAGTATCAAGAAACCTTACGCCAGTAACCGTTAACCCACCTATAATAAAGTCATTGGTTGTCATGTAGTCAACAATTTCCTGCTTCTCCTGTGAAAAAAGCGGAAGACTCATGAGAGTCAGAAAAATTGTTGTGAAAGCCCTTTTAATTATTCTAATAACCATTCTTTAATCATTTATCCAAAACCTGTTCACTAGTTTTTCCGAATCGTCTCTCACGTTTCTGGAAATCAATTATAGCCCTGTAGAAATCATCCTTACCAAAATCGGGCCAAAGAATATCTGTAAAATACAATTCAGCATATGCAAGTTGCCATAAAAGAAAATTGCTGATCCTCAATTCTCCGCTTGTCCTGATCATCAGTTCCGGGTCAGGAATACCACTTGTAGTAAGATATTTTTCGATATCCTCTTCTTTTATTTCTGCCGGATTCAACTTTCCGCCTATAATTTCTTCGGAGATTTTCCTCGCAGCTTCAGTAATCTCCCATCGGGAACTATAGCTTAGGGCCACAAGAAGGTTGAGTCCTGTACATTCCGAAGTTAACTTAAGTGTTTCTGAGAGTCTTTCTCTTACATCATCGGCAAGCCTGTTTACGTCACCTATTGCACTCAACTTAATATTATTTTTCAGAAGCGTTTCGGTCTCCTTATTAAGCGACTGAACCATGATGCCCATCAAAGCATTTACTTCATCATCGGGTCTACCCCAGTTTTCGGTGGAAAAAGCATACAAAGTAAGAAATTTTATTCCCAGTTCAGCAGCTGTCTCTATAATTTCACGAAGAGCAATAACACCCTGCTGATGACCAAATATCCTTTCAAGGCCTCTTTGCCGGGCCCACCTACCGTTTCCATCCATAATAATTGCCACATGCAATGGCAACTTCTCATCAATTATCTGTTTCCTTAACGGCATAAACTAACGTTTTCTTTTGGAATCCGCATCATTATAAGCAGGACAACCGGCCAGTTTGCTGTAAAACTTCCATGTTAACGACAGGCCTGCAAAAGAATACCAGTCGTTGTTATGAAGTACAGAAGGGGCCGAAAAATCCTCATTTTTCAAGCCGTCAAAGTTATCATAAAAAGTTTTACGAAAACCATATTCAGCTTCCAATCCGACATTTTTATAAATATTAACTTTAAAGCCGAAAGAAAAAGGGATAACGGGCACAATTTGGGGATCCACAGTATTTACATAAGCTGCTCCTGTTCCTGCAGCGAGATAAGGAGTATAATCCCAACCTTTTCCCTGGGTCGAGTACGGGAAAAAATTAAATTCAAACTGTAAAATAAGTTCACCAACGGTTCCCGCGAAATATGCTCCTCTGTTCTGCTGATAATTATTTGATGAATTACTGTCTGCAGCGGCCAGGCCTCCATAACATAAACTGGCCCTGATTGACTGACGCGGATTAAGATTGAACCTGTAAAAAATTCCTCCTGCAGGTTTTGGAGAATTCAAAAATGTTCCGGGATTAATATCGCCGTTATAGGTTGAAATACCTCCGAAAATGCCGTAATCAGCCTTGCGCTGAGCCGACAGGGAAACAAAAAGACAACACAACAATAAAACCCAGACAAATCTTTTCATTAATTATTTTCCAACTCATTATCATCTGAACGAGGGCAAGCCATTGGCATTGCTCTTAAGTCTGAATCCGATAGTGATATTTAAAAAATAATAAACGTCATTTGATTTGGAATATTGTGAAGTATAACCATCAAGGTTATCAGTGAAAGCATATCTTCCGCCAAATTCAAAGCCCAGAGTCATGTTTGGAGTATACACGATAGTACCTCCCAGACCTATCGGAATAACCGGGACAAATCCTTTTGTGTCTTGAACTCTGGGCTCAAGCTCAGCGTTTGGGTTAACACTATAATATAATCCGCCTACCCCTGTAAAAGCATAAAAGTCAAGCGCCTTGAAAAAACCTCCGAAGATGCCGGTTTTTTTTCTTGCCAGCAGAAAACTCCTTTCTGACCTGTTCCTCGAAAAATAGTATTGACCGAGGAGAGAGGGTTCAACGATCGAAGTAACAGCTTCAAATTCTCTGTCATCATTCGACCCCCGAAGATCTGAAGCTCTCAGCCGGCCATAGGTCATATTCAAGCGTGTGGTAAACTGCCGGGTAAACCTGTAGTTTATACCAAGATTCGTGTTGAAACTACTCCCCGAGAACGAGAGGTCTTTTAAGCCTGCCCAATTCTCACCCTGAGAGTAACCTCCAACATCTCCGAAAAATTGCGAAGGACCAACCCCAACTACAATTTCATATCTTTTTCTTTTCCATAATTGACCTTCAGAGTATGGAATTAAAAGAAAAAGTAACAACATGGCTAAAATATACCTCTTCATAAATACTATTGTTTTATTCCGTATGCAAATATAAAAATCTATTTGATAACAATTGATTTAAACATGCCAAAATAAGATAAATACATAGTTCCTTAACTTTTCACAAAGGGAATACCTTTCAAAAGTGCTTTCAGTTCAGTTAAAAGCCCTCTTCCAATTCATCATTTATAGATTTCCTCAAGCAGAACTATACTTATGAAGAAACAAATATATAAGAAACGTTTTATCAAAATTACAGGAAGCGTTTGTTTTATCTGAATGAAGGCAACCCGTTGGTGCCAGTATTAAATTTATATGTAAGGGTGAAATTAAAAAAATAGTAAAAATCATTAGCACTGGATGAAGCAGGAGCATAACCGTCAACATAATCAGACAAGGCAAATCTTCCTCCAAGTTCAATTCCAAAATTGAAATCAGGCGAAAAGGGAATAGAGACACCAATTCCAACAGGTATAATTGTGGCACTTCCCCTGTCTTTAGTCCCTTCCAAATCCATCTGTTCTTCAAGAAGGTCATTTCCCGAGACAGTATAAAAAATACCTCCGACACCAGTAAATGCATAGACATCAAGTGTCTTAAGGAAATCAGAAAAAGATCTTTTATCTCCTCCGGCAAATAAATAACTGTTCTCCAATTTATTTTTAATGAAATAATACTCCATTATAAATAAAGGTTCAAGGGCTGTCACATTGGTTACATATCCCCTTGAAGCATTACTGCCGGCCGCATCATTACCATTCAAAAGGCCATAAGCAAGCCCCAGACGCGCATTTAAACTCCTGGCAATTTTGTACTTTAAATTTACATTAAAGTCAAACCTTGTCTGACGGAAACGAATGTCCCTCAGGCCTGCAGCATTGCTGCCCCTTGGATACCCGCCGATATCGGATAAAAAATGAGTTGTTCCAAGCCCAAAAGTTCCCTCATACCTTTTCAACTTCCAGCTCTGAGCAAATGTGAAAGGAACAACAATCAGAATAAGCAGAAATGTGATAAAACTACGTTTCATGTTTAGATTTATTAATTCATGCCATCAATAAAAAAAATACAATTTATTAATCTTCATTCACCGCCGGTAATTGATCATGCTCGATGCGGAACGTTTCCGAAAGGTAAGAAAAATATTTAAGAAATAATAAATATCATTAGAATGTGAGAAAGAAGATGTAAACCCATCAATTTTATCTGAAAAGGCAAATCGACCTCCCATTTCAATTCCAAGGCTGAAGTCAGGGGATAAAACTACTGAGACACCCGCCCCAGCCGGAAAAACCATTGCCCAGCCATCAGGTTTATTAATTACAGCAGCAAACTTCTCATTGCTTGAAACATTATAGTTAATAGCCCCGATACCTGCGAAGGCATATAGGTCGAGAACTCTTTTTATCTTTTTGAGGGTTTTCTCGTTCCTCATCGGGTAGAAGAAACTCTTTTCTGAACTATTCCTTAAAAGATAGTACTCACCAATTAGGGCTGTCTCAAAAAAGGAAACCAGGCATTCATAGTCACGTGAAACATTGGTTCCCGTTGCATCATTAGCACCCAATTGTCCGTAAGTAAAGCTGAAACGTCCGGTTACATTGCTTGCGATCCGGTATTTTCCGTTCAGGTTAAAATTTGTCTTTGTCTGGTTCCCATATAAATCTTTTAGCCCTATTGATTTATATCCGCCAATGTCTGAAAAAAAATATGTTGTGCCTGCTCCGAAAGTAAACTCAACCCTTCGCATTCTCCAAAGCTGAGCCTTGACCTGTATAATAGTAAGGAAAATAAGCGAAAAAACTAAAAAAACCCTTCGCAGGTTGCAGGAACTTATCATATGAAAAAGCAAACTAAAAGATTCTCAAAGCTACTATTTGTCATAAAATTAAACAGAAAAGCTTTAGCATTTTAATAATAAATAATTCCAAAAGGAATAACAGCCGCTGACTCAAAATCTACAGGATAGTGTTGGGCAGTTAAATGGAAATAAATGAACCAATGATTAATTACGGGTATCAACACCCCACATAAGCTTATTCCTCAGTGTATTGTAAAAATCCATTCCATTTAACATTACAGTTTTGAGCTTTACGCGGTCTTTCGAAATATGCACCTCCTCACCGTAAGGCACACGTTTCGACCTGAAGTCGCATGTTGCAAGAAACTCCTTGCTGCGGCCTTCAATTATCATTCTCAGTGTGCTCTTTCCGGTAAGAACAATTGGCCTGATAGTCAGATTATGAGGAGCCATCGGCGAGATGATTATGCTCTCATCGTCAGGTGAGAGAATAGGCCCGCCGACACTAAGGTTATAGGCTGTTGATCCTGTTGCAGTGGAGATAATCAGCCCATCGGACCAGTAGGTATTCAGATAAATATCACCAACATATACATGAATGGTGATCATACTAAGATCTGCTTTCTGAACAGTTATCTCATTAAGCGCCGATGATGGGTTTCCTTCAAATAGCCCTTCAGGCTTTGAAAATTCGAGAAGCGATCGTTCAATAATCACATATTCACCATTGCAGAGCATATCAATTGAATCACTAATTTCATTTTCAGGAATATTAGCAAGAAAACCCAGTCTGCCTGTATTTACACCTGCAACAGGTATTCCCAGATCCTTGACTTTTAGTCCGGTCTCCAGGAAAGTTCCGTCACCGCCCACACTTAAAACAAGATCAGGCAAAACTGAAACCATTGAAAGGTCGCTGAAAGTCTCTATCAAACCTTTCCCCGAACAGTCAAAATGCTCTTCCCGTTTCTGATAAAGCAGTATTTTAATACCTCGTTTGCAGAACTCACTAATAAGCCTGCTGACACCGGCTTTGGTCTTAGCGTTATAGTCTTTGCTGTAAATGGCAACCTTCTCAATCATATTTATCAGATATTAAGATATTTCATGAGCAGGTCGAACCTCTCGGAATAAAACCGGTCCATCGAATCGGAATTAGTGACCCATGTTTTTACTTCATAATTGTAACGTTCGAAAGTCCTAATAACCGATGCCAGATCGCAGGTATTCACCTTCAGGGTAACTTCAAGTTTAGTCGACTCTGCTGGTGAATTAATATACATGCTAAGAACCTTAACATCATTACTTTCAACGATTTGTGCTATCTGCGAAAGAGAATAGTCACGTTCGATAAGCTCAAGTACAATGATTGCCCCCGGCTGGTCCATAGATGACAATCCTGCAATATACCTGATAAGTTCACCCGAAGTTATCACTCCCTTATAATGAAGATTATCATCCAGAACAGGAACAACTGAAAGCTTGAGCCTGGAGGCAAGACCAATTACTTCAAAAATATGCTGCTCAGTTGTCACATAGGGCTTGAGAAGAGTAAGTGGGTGATTTCCTATCGGCTCCTCTGGTTGATTCATATCATAGATATCAGCATCCGATATAAGCCCAAGGAAATCCTGGTTATTTACAATTGGCAGATGTGATATTCTGAAAATCTCCATCCAGTTAAGAGCAGTCTGGCCAAGGTCAGATGTCTTAAGTGGGGGGACTATTTCAGATATTAAGTCTTTCGCGACCATGTTCACTTTTATTTTCAACTAAAATAGTAAAAAAAAAGCCAGTTATTGTAATTTTACATTCTTAAAGAGTATGGATTAATCTTATCTTGCGAATAATGACAAAGTTAAGCGTAAATATCAATAAAATAGCTACTCTCAGGAATGCAAGAGGAGGCAATACTCCCAATGTCCTGACTGCTGCCATAAACTGCCAGCTGTTCGGAGCCGACGGCATCACTGTTCACCCCCGGCCCGACGAGAGGCATGTAAGGTACAGGGATGTCCTGGATATACGGCCGGTTATTACTACCGAATTCAATATTGAAGGGTATCCATCCGATGAGTTTATAAGTCTTGTAATATCGGTTAAGCCGCATCAGGTCACTCTTGTGCCCGACGCACATGATGCCATTACATCGGATGCCGGATGGGACACTTTAAGGAACAGGGCGTTCCTTACCGATATTGTTGCTGCTTTCCGTAAAAAAGGTATAAGAACATCTCTTTTTGTAGACACAAATCCTGTAAATATTGAAAATGCCGCTCTGACAGGAACCGACAGGATAGAATTGTATACCGAACCTTATGCTGCGAGTTTCAGCGGGAATGCAGTTAAGGCCATTGAGCCATTCATAAAGGCGGCAGAACTGGCACGAGAACTCGGACTTGGTATAAATGCCGGTCATGATCTCAGCCTGGAGAACCTTCATTACTTTTCGGAATGTATTCCGTTTATTGATGAGGTATCTATCGGACATGCATTGATCTCAGATGCTCTATATCTGGGGCTTGAAAACACCATTCAGATGTACAAACGTCAGTTGGTCTGACAACTGATTTATGAAACTTTTCTGCAGAAAATCCGGAAAGGGACCTCCCCTTATTATCCTCCATGGCCTATACGGATCGTCGGATAATTGGGTGACATTCTCGAAGAGACTTGAAGATTACTTTACAGTTTATCTTCCCGACCTCCGAAACCACGGACGTTCGCCTCACGAGATTGTACATGACTGCGATTCCATGAGAGATGACCTCTACGAACTTGTAAATGACCTAAATACTGGAAAGATCTTTCTTGCAGGCCACAGTATGGGAGGAAAGGTAGCTGTGGCCTTCGCTTTAAAATGGCCCGAATTAGTCAGCGGGCTTCTTATTGCCGATGTATCGCCGTTTCAAAACGGGATAAGGCAGAAATCAACGTACATTCAGCACCTCACAATTCTCGACGCTGTCAATTCTTGCGATCTGGCAATGATATCCTCAAGGGCAGAGGCAGATTCGATTCTTGCCCAAAAAATCAGCTCGGAAAGGGAACGCGGATTGATACTCAAAAATCTCCACAGAAAATCCGCCGGTGAATTTGAATGGAAACTGAATGTAGCTGCACTTCGCGACAATATAGATAAAATAATGGCGGCTATAAACCCCGAAAATTCAATGAATCTGCCTGTTACAGGATTTCCCGTTATTTTTCTCAGGGCAGGAGATTCTGATTACCTGCCTCTTTCCGATTTTAAAGATATTCAGAAAGTATTCCCGGCTTCGGAATTTATTACAATCCCAGGGGCAGGTCACTGGATACAGGTCGACAAGCCGGAGGATGTTGCCTTGCATATCAGGAAACTCCTGGAATAAAACGGATCACCTGAAGGTTACAGATTCAATATTTTCATCGGCGATCATCGGTATTCGCATAAACCGGAGAAGAACCTGAGCAACTGCCAGAACATCTTTTTCACAATAACGGACTATCCGTTCAATATCGTCTTCGACATAATAGATACCGGCAACCATACTTCCGTCAATATCATCCTTTGGAGTGGCTATCCCAAGGACTGATGTAAGCAGTTCAAGAGAAGTATAGTTCTTGTAATCACCGAATTTCCATAGTTCCATTGTATCGAGAAGCTTTACTTCCCATGGTTTTTTGCCTGAGTTATCAAGCATACCTGGAATTGGAAGCCCGTTTATTACCATCCTTCGGGCAAGATAAGGGTAGTCAAATTCCTTTCCGTTATGGGCACAAAGAGTCGCTTCAGTATGGGTCTTCGAAAATCCCCTGAGCATTGAAGAGAAATCGGAAAGAAGAGTTTTCTCATCCTTTCCATAGAACGATTTAAGTTTGAGGCTTACCGGATCCTTCTTCGAGATCCCTCCCACCGATATGCAAATTACCTTTCCGAATTCGGAATAGATCCCCGCTCTTTCATATACATCTTCGGGATTCTGTTCAGGAGTCTTAATCTGTTTCGATTTTTTATCCCATAAAGCTTTCCCTGCCGGTTCCATGGCCTCATATGACGGTGCAACGGGAACGGTCTCTATATCTATGAACAATACATCTTCAATCCTTATATTGTCTAACATTATTTTACGATTTACTTTTTGACAAATGTTTTTCAATAATCGAAATAAGCACTTCAATTCCCACCTGATTCTCCCCTCCTCCCGGAATGATTATATCTGCATAGCGTTTTGAAGGTTCGATGAACTGAAGATGTGATGGCTTAACAGTATCATGGTATCTATCGAGAACCATAAGCACCGACCTCCCGCGTTCGACAATGTCCCTCATGATTACCCGACCCAGCCTGTCATCAGCATCAGCGTCAACGAAAACCTTGAGATCCATCATATTGCGCAAACCCGGATCTGTAAGGATAAGTATTCCTTCGACAAGTACAACACGGGTTGGTTTTACCGGGATAGTTTCATCCGACCGAAGACAAGTAAGATAAGAATATACAGGCATCTCAATCTCTTTTCCTTTTTTGAGCTTCTTCAGATGGTCAATAAGCAATGAAAATTCGACTGAATCGGGGTGGTCAAAGTTGATTTTCTGCCTCTCCTCAAGAGCTATTCCTTTGTTGTCCCTGTAGTAGTTGTCCTGTGGGATAATTATAACATCTTCATCGGGAAATACTTCCCTGATTTTTCTCACAACAGTGGTTTTCCCCGATCCGGTCCCACCTGCTATTCCTACTATCAGCATAATTGTATATTTTTGCGTTTTGCTATTTGCATCAAAAATAAGAATTAGAACTGAAATAGGATAAAGTTTTGAGTGACTAAAGTTGGGAGTGTTTAAAGTTGATTATAAAAGTAAATTTCAACCATTAAATAAATTTGTAAACATTAACTTAAAAATTCATACACTTTAGGCACTCCAGACACTCCAGACACTCCAGTCACTTTAGACACTTTAGACACTTTAGACACTTTAGACACTTATAACTTTAAAAACCTATCAATCCGCTTACTCATGTCAGAATTATATCCACTAAAATTTGAATCGGTACTAAAAGAAAAGGTATGGGGCGGCAACGCTCTTGTAACCCGTTACAACAAGAAGCAGAAAAACTTTTCAGAATCCTCGAAGGTTGGAGAGAGCTGGGAATTGTCGGGAGTATCGGAAAATCAGTCGATAGTGTCGAACGGTTTTCTTGCCGGAAACAACATAGAGGAGCTCATTGAAGTTTACATGGGCGATATTACAGGCGATTCGGTATACGAGAAATTCGGAAACGAATTTCCACTCTTAATCAAGTTCATCGAAGCCCGTGAAGACCTGTCGATACAGGTACATCCGGGGAATGAACTTGCACGGAAAAGGCATAACGCCTATGGAAAAACTGAGATGTGGCATATACTTGAGAGTGAAAATGGGTCAGGAATATATACAGGTTTCAGGGAAGGAGTCACCAGAGATATGTACATTGAGGCTTTGGAAAACGGTTCGCTTGCTTCACTTCTTAATTTCGAAACAGTGGAGCCTGGCGACACCTATTTCACACCATCCGGTAGGGTTCATGCCATCGGACCCGGAACAGTGCTTGTCGAGATCCAGCAGACTTCGGATATTACATACCGGATCTTTGACTGGAACAGGGAGGGCGATGAAAAACGTGACTTGCATACCGAAATGGCACTTGACGCCATCGACTTTGATGCATCAGGAAAAGCAAAGATCAGAAAAGAGACTGAGATCAATAAAACGGAGAATCTTGTAGACTGTGAATTTTTTCACACAAGCATACTCGCTTTCAATAAACCTTTGAAACAAGATTATTTTCAGCTTGATTCATTTGTTTTGTACATTTGTATCGAGGGAGGTTTTTTGATACGCTGGGATGGTAGTTCAGAAAAGGTAACAAAGGGAGAGACTGTTCTTTTGCCTGCGATGATAAGAGAAGTAACCCTTGAACCGATTGGTGAGGCAAAAATTCTTGAAGTTTATATTTCCTCAAAAGCTGATTGAGAATGTCAAAATTTAGTTGTCACATGAAGATATACTTCATATCTATCTTATTTGCCCTGTCAATAATTGGTGTCTGCGGTTGCCGTGAAAAAAGTACGAAGAACGCAGAAGCCCTGCTTCCGAACGACTCCCTTGCAGTTCCTGATACGGGATATACCGGAATAAAACAGTATATGAGCGGCGAATACCTCATCAAAGAGGTAACATTCAGAAACGGAGTAAGGGAAGGGCTGATGAAATCATTCTACCAGAGCGGGAAGTTGCGCCAGTCATTCAATTACAGGAATGGCCTCAGGCAAGACTCGGCAATTTGGTTCTACGAGGAAGGCCAGGTTTTCAGAACCACACCTTATATTAATGACACTATCGACGGTATTCAGAAACAATATTACAGGAACGGAAAGCTGAAAGCCAGATTAGCCTACAGGAAAGGCTTCAGGACTCCAACACTGGAGGAATTTACTCCCGAAGGCAAACTGGTAAAGGGATATCCCGATCTTATTGTAATCCCAAAAGACGACTACAGAAGAAGAGGGATCTATTCCATTACCTTACAGCTTTCAGATAAATCACCAAAAGTGAGGTTCTACCGAGGTGAATTTTACAATGGAGTTTTTGATACTACACGGATCAACAGGATCAAAACAGTGGACGGTACCGGGAAACTTGATCTGAAAAAAAATGGTGCCTCGGGAAACGGATATGTCGGGATTATTGCGGAGATAATGACCGGATTCGGGAACAACTATCTTGTTTACAAAAAGATCACCTTTCCGTACGGAGATCTTAACTAAAATGATTCTATGATAATTCATACCGCTACCTTCGTAAAGAGCAGCCCAACTTTAAAGGATTGTCCTCCTACTTTAAGACCTGAATTCGGCTTTATAGGCAGATCGAATGTAGGCAAATCGTCGCTTATTAATATGCTCACGGGGTGGTCGAAACTTGCCAAGACATCGGTACAACCAGGAAAAACACGGACAATAAACCATTTCATGATAAACGGGACCTGGTATCTGGTTGATCTTCCAGGGTATGGTTATGCGAAGGTGCCTCTGAAGCTAAGGGATAACTGGATAAAGGCAACAGGCAACTATATTCTGAAAAGAGAAAACCTTGTTTCCCTTTTCGTCCTTCTCGACCCCAGACATAAACCACAGAAATTGGATCTCGAATTCATGGAATTTCTCGGAACTAATAATGTTCCCTTTGCAAGAGTTTTTACTAAGGCCGACAAGCTGTCGAAACTCGCTCTCGATAGGTCAATTGATCTATACAATAATGAAATGCTTAAGATGTGGGAATCGCTCCCTGTAACCTTCATAACTTCAGCGATAAATGGCAATGGAAGAGATGAAATCCTTGGCTACATTGAAGAATCAATTAACAATTTCTCAAATGGTTCCTGATATCGTCAGGAATTTTTAAATTTGCATTCAGATTTTGTCTATTCATAAATCACCTTAAAATTATTACAATGTTCGGAACAGCACCAATGAAGTTATTCACCTGCAGGGCTTCGCAGCATCTTGCTCAGATGATCGCCGACAGGCTGGGAATTGAGCTTGGAAGAAGTTCGGTAACGAAATTCAGCGATGGCGAATTCCAGCCTTGCTTTGACGAGTCTGTAAGAGGTTGCATGGTCTTTATTGTCCAGTCAACAAATCCTCCGGCAGAAAACCTCCTTGAACTGCTTCTTATGATCGATGCAGCCAAAAGAGCATCTGCATATAAAGTTATAGCCGTAATTCCGTATTATGGTTTTGCCAGACAGGACAGGAAAGACAGGCCAAGGGTATCAATCGGTTCAAAACTAACAGCTGATCTTCTGAGTACTGCTGGTGTCGACAGGGTGATAACCATGGATCTCCACGCTGATCAGATCCAGGGGTTCTTTAATGTTCCCGTCGACCATATGTTCTGCTCGGCAGTCTTTGCTCCGTACATAGCTAACCTTAAACTGAGCAATCTTACCGTATCGGCTCCCGATATGGGGGGATCGAAAAGGGCTAATGCCTACTCGAGGCATTTACAGTCGGAAATGGTTCTGTGTTATAAACTCAGGAAAAAACCCAATACCATCGAAGAGATGTCGATAATCGGTGAAGTTGAGGGAAGAAATGTTGTGATAATTGACGATATGGTCGACACGGCCGGAACCCTTGTCCTTGCCGCGAACATGATGAAGGAGAGAGGCGCCACAAGCATCCGGGCATTTGCTACCCACCCCATACTTTCGGGAAACGCGGTCGAAAGAATCAATGACTGTGCATTAGAGGAACTTGTTGTAAGCGACTCCGTTCCTTTCATTAACACTTCATCGAAAATAAAGATCCTTTCTGTAGCCGACATGTTTGCCAAGACAATCAATGCCGTAACTACAAATCAGTCAATAAGCAAAAATTTTGTATTCTGATTCCTTTATTCTATCTTTGCAGGCCAATTTTTAAATTAATGTCAAACGTGTAATGGGAAGTTGCCACGAATGTAACTTTTAGTAGCACAATAACTTTTAGACAAATGAAGACAATAGAAATTAAAGGAACATTCAGAACAGAACTGGGAAAGAAGAGCTCAAAAGAGGTAAGGAAGTCAGGTGCAGTACCCTGCGTTATCTATGGAAAAGATGAAAACATTCATTTCTCCGTTCCAGAACTCAGTTTTAAAAACCTGGTTTTTACACCCGAAGCTCACCTTGTGAATATGGTGATTGATGACAAAAGTTTCAGAGTGGTCCTTAAAGATATGCAATTTCATCCGGTAAAAGATAATATCCTGCATGCCGATTTCATCATAGTACACGACGACAAACCTGTTACTATCAACATCCCGATTAAACTTACAGGTGACTCAGTAGGCGTTATTGCCGGCGGGAAACTTATAATCAAGAAAAGAAATCTCAAAGTTAAGGCCTTAGCCGAAAATCTTCCGGAATTTCTTCTGATTGACATAACCAACCTTAAGATTCACGACACGGTAAAAGTCGGTGATCTGGCTTATGACAAGATTGAACTGCTCGATCAAAGGAAACAGCTTGTTCTGAGTATTGCGACCTCACGTGTTGCTGCTAAAGGCGAAACAGGAGCTGCTGAGGCTACTGCATAATAACATCTTACTCTTTAACAACAGTCAGGATTGATGAAATATCTGATAGTTGGCCTCGGTAATATTGGAGAAGAATATAAAGATACCAGGCATAATATAGGTTTTACAGTATTGGATGCCCTTGCCGGGGCATCCAATACTTCTTTTACGGATAAGCGTTACGGCGCTGTTGCCACCATGAAATACAAGGGGCGCGACCTTATCCTGCTCAAGCCTTCAACTTACATGAACCTCAGCGGTAATGCTGTAAGCTACTGGCTAAAAAAGGAAAATATCCCTCTGGAGAACATGCTTGTGATAGTCGATGACCTCGCCCTTCCGGCAGGGAGCATACGCATGCGCCCAAAAGGCAGCGATGGCGGACATAACGGGCTTTCACATATAAGCAGCATACTTGAAACCACTGAATACCCAAGGATCAGGGTCGGCATAGGAAACAGTTTCAGCAAGGGACGTCAGGTAGACTTTGTACTTGGAAAGTGGTCAAAAGAAGAAAAGAAATTCATTGACGAGAGAGCTGCCGTTGTTGCCGAAATGATAAAATCATTCACTTTTGCTGGCCTTGAACTCACAATGACTGCCTTTAACAAAGTCGGAAAGGTCGCCCCTCCGGAAGCAGAAAAACCCGCCTCAAAGCCTGAATAATACTGAAATGACAGGAAACAAAACCACCCGGATCGATAAATACCTTTGGTCTATAAGAGTCTACAAGACCCGGAACCTCGCATCGGAAGAATGCAGGAAAGGAAGGGTAATAATCAATGATGCCCAGGTAAAACCATCCCGGTTGATCTCTGAAAATGAAATAATCCTGGTAAAAAAACCTCCGGTAACTTTTAAATACAGGGTTATTGAGGCCATAGAGAACCGTGTTTCAGCCAAACTGGTCAGTCAATATGCTGAAGACCTGACAAGTGATGAGGAAAAAGCAAAACTTGACATGAAACAAACTGCCGTTTCAGGGTTCAGGGACAGAGGAACCGGTCGACCTACAAAAAAAGACAGAAGACTTATCGACAGGCTTACTGACGATTCCAGCGATTCATGAAACAGTGGTATAAATACCTATTATTTCAAAAATAAGCCCGAATTAATTACCCGGTTTAACAACAATATTCCATTTTCTTTATCTTGCACAAAACTCCATAAGGCAGTCATTTTTAACTGACAGCCTTTTTAAACGATCTATTTCATTAAATGGGCAAGGAAAACATTGAGAAGTATTCTGTAGGATACGCACTCGTAAAGACAGTAACAGGGTTCTGGCACAATAACATATTCTACAGGAGAATAATTGTACTCGGCCGTGAGAACATCAATCCTGACGATCATTTGATCTTTGCTCCGAACCATCAGAATGCCCTGATGGATGCACTCGCTGTTCTTTTCACCAGCAGGGATCGCATCGTATTCCTGGCCAGAGCCGATATCTTCAAAAAAAAACTTCTTGCCTCCATCCTGTATTTTCTCAAGATACTCCCGGTTTACCGCATCAGGGACGGATTCAGCAGTCTTAAAGGCAACGACGAAATATTCACAAAGACAATTGATGTCCTTAAAAGCAAGACAGGATTGGCAATTCTTCCCGAAGGAGATCATGCGGGATTCAGAAGGCTCCGGCAATTGAAAAAAGGAATCTGCAGGGTTGCCTTTCAGTCTGAAGAGGCAACTGACTATTCGTTAAATATCAAAATAATTCCGGTCGGACTCGAATTTTCACACTATCAGAGATTCCGTCAGGTGCTCACTGTCGCATATGGTAAACCCATTGAAGTATCACAGTTTGTCGATCAATATAAAAAAAGTCCCGAAAGAGCCCTGAATGCACTCAGGGAAAAACTTTCATCCGAGATGAAAAGGATTATGATCCATATAGCCTCGGAAGAAGACTATGAGGCTATCGACGAACTACGGAGCATAATAAACGGAAAGTTCAGCGACGACGTGAAGTTCCCGAAATTGCTGAGAGACCGGGTATTGATCGAAAAACTGAACAGTCTGAAAATCTCCGGTCCTTCCTCATATGAAAGAATATGCATGCTCAGCCTCAAGGTAAAACAAGCGGCAACCGATCTAAGGATAAACTACAGGCTCCTGGAGAAAAAGAAACATCCGTTGGGATGGCTTATAGCCGGAATGGTAAGTCTGATACCGGGATTCCCCATCTTCTTATATGGGAATATTTTCAACCTGACCTTTGTGGAACTCCCATTGATGCAAAGCCGTAAAATTAAGGATCCCCAGTTTCGCTCCTCAATTAGTTACGCACTGTCGGTCATACTGGCGTTTATTTTTGTACCACTCTATCTCATACTTTCCCTTATTTTGTTTCCGACCTGGTGGATCGGACTGCTTGTATTTCTCACCCTGCCTGTTTCATGGCTAATTGGCTGGAACTACCGCCTCTTTTTCCACAGGCTTGTTGGCGGATTCAGGGTCAGAAACTATATAAAGCGTCATAACATTAAATTTGCTCAACTTAAGAAAGACCATGCGGAACTTTCCAGCCTGGTCGCCGGGTTACAGAATGAAAAATAACGATTTTTTTAAGGGTAGGGTTGCCTGGATAACCGGGGCCTCTTCAGGAATTGGAGAAGCCCTTGTCTACGGATTCGCAGAAAGGGGTGCAATTGTAGTTGCCTCGTCGAATGATCCTTCCGGACTTGAAAGGGTGAAAAACAACTGCTCCGGTAATTCGGAAAGAGTATTTTGCGTCCCTTTCGACCTGGCAGAAATGTCAGGAATAAATAAAACAGTCGAAAGCCAGGTAGAAAAACTTGGAAGAATCGACTTTCTGCTTAACCTGGGGGGTATAAGCCAGAGAGCAAGAATCGACGAAACACCATTGTGGCTCGACAGAAAAATTTTCGAGATTAACTATTTCGGAACCATTGCCCTTACAAAGGCAGTCCTGCCTCATATGATCAGACAACAATCAGGACATGTACTGGCAACAAGCAGCATTTCAGGGAGATTCGGATTCCCCCTCCGGTCGGCATATTCTGCGTCGAAACAGGCGCTGCACGGCTTCTTTGAAACGCTTTATCTCGAAAATAAAAAGAATAATATAAGATCATCCGTAATTATTCCCGGCAGGGTCAGAACGGCTATTTCAATTCACGCTCTTAATGCCGAAGGAAAAGAACACGGGCGTCTCGACGACGGACAGGCAGGTGGCATAACACCCGAAAAAGCAGCTGAGATAATAATCAGAGGCATAATAAAAGACAAACGGGAAATCCTCGTGGGAAAAGGCGAATTAATGCTCCTGCATATAAGGAGATATCTTCCTTGGCTCTTTTTCAGGATTGCAGACAAAATTAAATCAACATAATTAATAAACTACCAGATGAGGGATTATGTAATTAGTGGCATTCAGCAGATGGGCATTGGTGTAGTGAATGTACATGAGGCATGGGAGTGGTATCGAAAACATTTTGGAATGGACTGCCGTATTTTTGAAGATGAAGCAGAAGCCAGGCTGATGCTGCCATATACAGGAGGAGAGCCCAGAAAAAGACACGCAATTCTTGCACTTAACCTCCAGAGCGGGGGAGGATTTGAAATATGGCAGTATAAGGGAAGAATCCCTGAAGTCAGGAAAGAAGAGATCGTTTTAGGCGATCTCGGAATCATTGCCTGCAAAATGAAGGTTAAAAATACTGAAGAAGCGCTTGCTTTTTATAAGAAGACAGGAGTAACAGTTCCCTCAATCGTATCTGAGGATCCCTCAGGGAAGAAGACTTTTTTCATGAAAGATCCTTACGAAAACCTTTTCCACCTTGTTGAAGCTTCGGACTGGTTCAGCGATGAAAAGAAGGTAACAGGCGGATCATTTGGCGCCGTTATTGGGGTTTCCGACATTGAAAAATCAAAGACAGTTTATTCGGATATACTTGGCTACGATGAAGTTGTATACGATAAAACCGGAATCTTTGCTGATCTGGCCTCTATTCCGGGCGGGAACATCGAATGCCGCAGGGTGCTTCTTAAGAGGTCTGTGCCTTTTGCAGGACCATTCAGCAAGGTCCTTGGAAACAGTGTAATCGAACTCGTAAGCACTGGCTCTTATCAGGGCAGGAAAATCTACGAGAACCGTTTCTGGGGTGACCCCGGTTTTATTCACCTCTGCTATGATATCAGGGGGATGGACCAGCTTAAGAAATTTTGCGACAGCAAAGGTTTTCCTTTTACAGTCGACAGCAAAAAAAGCCATGACGGAAACAGCTTCGATATGGGAGAAGCAGCAGGCCACTTTTCATATATTGAAGACCCTGATGGCACCCTTATTGAATTTGTAGAGACCCATAAGATCCCCATCATGAAAAAATTCGGATGGTACATTGATATAACAAAAAGGGATGCGCACAAATCACTTCCCGACTGGATGCTTAAGACACTGAAATTCTCCAGGGTGAAATAATAGCCCGCCTGAGATCTTTATATTTACTGCCTAAGCTTTGGGGGCAGCCAATTCTTCAACTTTTCGAAGGACTCTCATAACATTACCCCCCCAGATTTTTGCAATATCCGGTTTGGAATATCCCCTTCGGAGCATCTCTATTGTAATATTCTTCATCTCGGAAGCGTTACGGCAGCCGTCGACACCTCCTCCACCGTCAAAGTCGGTTCCGATGCCGACATAATCAATCCCGATAACCTGTACAACGTGATCTATATGATCGACAACGTCCTTTACAGTAGCAGGTTTTTCATACTTCCTCTGAATTTCCCTGTATTCGTTTCGCAGCTTTTTTCTGGTTGAATCGGGAAGAGCATTGTAATCACCGTAAGTTTTCTGAAGCTCTTTCAACTTATCATCAAGTACCGGATTAGGATCCGGTGTCCTGAGGTAGTTGCCCAGGATACAAATCTGGATGACCCCGCCATTCTGCTTGAGGGCAAGCAGCATGTCGTCGGTCAGATTCCTGGGACTTCCGCATAGGGCTCTGCACGATGAATGAGAAGCAATAACCGGAGTTTTTGAAATTTCCAGTACGTCGTAAAACGATTTATCCGAAACATGCGATATGTCAACCATAATTCCGAGGCGATTCATCTCCTTTACAACCTCGGTTCCAAAGGGGGAGAGACCATTGTTCTCAGCGCCTGCCGGATCAGTTGAGGAATCGCAGATATCATTGTTTTTTGAATGGGAAAGTGTAATATACCTTGCTCCCAGATTATAAAGCTCTTCCACTCCTGAAAGATTCCTCCCGATAGGATAACCGTTTTCAACCCCAATGAATGCAGCTATCTTACCTTCCTTCCTGATACGGTAAGCATCATCGGCGGTAAAAGCAATCTCTGCGATTGCAGAGTTTTTCTTTACATTTTCGTGTATTGAGCTAAAAATGGCAAGAGCCTTATTATGGACTTTCAAAACAGAAGAGTCGTCCCGCGGTCCCTGACCTGTGAAGACCGCAAAGAATTCAGAATGAAGCCCTCCCTCTTTCATCTTTGGAAAATCAACGCACACTTCATCATGTCTGGCACCAAGGTCAAAACCCGGATCAGAGAACCACATCGGCGTATCGCAATGGGTATCGACAGTAAGAATTGACTGATGGATCTTATCAGCCTTTTGGGTCAGTTTTTCTTCGCTGTCTGCACAACCGGTTAAAATTGAAAAAACCAGGGTTAAACATATTAATACTTTCATGCTGAAGCATTTTATTTCAAGACGCAATATAATTAATTGCCTTCTGCTAAATTTTATAATCCATCCTTTTTAACCTAATTTAACACCATTATTACAATGCAATAAAACAGCCATTTAACAAATGAATGCACATGAATTAACTTCAGGAAGAATCCTGGCCTGAATGCCGGTACAAAGAGATTATTGCCAGATTATATCTTAAGACTTGTGAACAGGGTAAGCAGAATTAATACTCCTATTGATATTATTATAATACCCGCAATTTTATTAATTCTCACAATGCTTCGCAGTCTGATCTTTTTCTTAAGACGGCTTACAAAATAGCTGAGAAACATCCACCAGGCCATGGCGCCCAGAAATACGCCGGGGACAAGAAAGAAAGGAACCAGTTCGGGACTTATATTCCTGCTTACATGCACACCGGAGAAGAAAGCCACAAAGATAAAAATTGTATATGGATTGGTGATCGACATTATAAACACTGAGTAAAAGTCGCGCCATAAGGACTTATTTGCCCTTGTATTATTCCTGAATTCCTTAACAGGATTCGACATAAACACCTTCACTCCTACTGCTGAAACTACTATGCCTGCAACTATACTGAGGATAAACCGTTCTTCTTTTATAAAGCTCATGATAAAAGTAAAACCTATGCCTGCCACAACAGCCAGAAGAGTATCAGCCAAAGCAAGACCCAGCCCGGAAAAAAAACCAGACATTACTCCGCGTTTAATGGTCCTGTTAATAAGTATTATGCCAACAGGCCCCGGCGGCATGGAAACGGTAAGACCAAGAATTATTCCTTTCAGCAATATTTCAATCACCAGAATCGTGCTTTTTAATGGGTTTAAATATAATAAGTTTATTGCTGACAAAAATGCAATAAATGTATTAAACACAGGGTGAAGAATACGGGGCCTGAGATTCTTGGCTTTATTTTGTACTTTAGGATCTTTAATAATCACCATTTTAATGAATAAGTATTCACTCGTCGGATTGTCGGTGACAGGAGGCATTCTCTCAGGACTTGCATGGACGGGATGGTGTCCCGGCCTGATTCTTCTTTTCTCCCTTATCCCTTTCCTGATAATCGGGAACTTTCTTTTTTATCACCGCCGGAATTACAGCGAAAATGCCTTTTTCATCTACATCCTGCCCGGATTTATAATATTCAGTATTATTTCGGTCGGATGGATGAGAGTTGCCAGTCTTACGGGAGCAATTTGTGTAATAATGGGCCTCTCTTTCCTGATGTCATTTACAATGTGGCTCGCACATATTGTCAGGCTCAGAGCAGGTACTATTGCCGGTATCGCCTCACTGGCAGCCTTCTGGCTGACTTATGAATATGTAACTCTTAATGTAAGCATCATATCTCCCTGGCTGAATCTTGGAAACGGACTTTCAAAAGACATATTTTTTATTCAATGGTACGAGATTACAGGAACAGCAGGAGGTACACTCTGGATTCTATGCTCCAATGTTTTTCTGACAATGGTACTGGAAGACACATCAGTTGAAAAAAAGCAGCAAAGGATTTTGTTTGGATTCTGGCTTGCCTTGATTCTAATCCCTTCCGTCTCATCGGTGATAAGGTATAATACTTTGAAACAGAGTGATAATCTCCCGGAGGAAGTTGTTATAGTTCAGCCTAATTCCGACCCGTACACTCTGAAATTCAAAGTCCCGTTCGAGGATCAGCTAAAGAAAGTAATTGATATGGCATCGTCGAAAGCAACAGGAAAGACGGCATGGATCATTACGCCCGAAACTACAATAGATGACCCTGTTAATCTGGATGATACTCATAATGACAAATATATTCGCAGGTTCAGGGACCTTGCTTCCAAATACCCCGCAGCATCTATAGTGGCCGGAATGGTAACTTATAAAAAATATCTTCCCTCAGCAGAACCTCCAACCCGTAGTGCCCGGAAAACAGATGATTCCGGTTCATTCACCGACCATTTCAATTCCGCTCTGAGGATCGATACTTCAATGAACGTAGAATTCTATCACAAATCGAAACTGGTACCAGGCATTGAGATGCAAACCATAGGACCAGGCCGGCTGATTAGCAGGATCTTACCCTATCTTGGAGGGACAAAATGGGGCTATGGCAGCCAGAAGACAAGGACCTGTTTCACTCATCCGGCACTCCATCATAAAATAGCCCCGATAATCTGCTATGAATCAGTATTCGGTGAATATGTCACAGGATATGTAAAAAACGGAGCCGGGGCTCTTTTCATAATTACAAATGACGGCTGGTGGAAAAATACCGGCGGATATATACAGCATCTGAACTTTGCGGCTATAAGAGCAATTGAAACGCGAAGGCCTGTAGTGCGGGCCGGCAATACAGGCGTTTCATGTCTTATTGATAACAGAGGCAGGATTACAAGTGAGACCGAATGGTGGACGCAAACAGTGCTGAAAGGAGAGATAATCCCTGAAAATAAAATAACCCCATATGTAAAGTATGGTGATTATTTGATGCGTATATCGCTCATTATAAGCCTCTTAATTCTATTTTTTACATTTATTGCATTGCCACTCCTTAAAAAAGCCGGGAATAATTCATAAGCTGGTGCAACCCTAATAATATCATATTGTCTTTATATCAAAGTAAGCTTACAAAGTGGACGACGTTAATGTCAAAATACATGCACCGCTTATTGAGGATTGCAGGAAGGGAAACGGCAAAGCTCAGTCGAAACTCTACCACCAGTATGCCAGGGCAATGTACAATCTGGCATACAGGATTCTGAATAACAGGGAAGATGCCGAAGATATACTTCAGGAGACCTTTGTTGATTGTTTTCGCAACATCGACTCCTTCAGGTTTGAATCTACTTTTGGCGCCTGGCTTAAGAAAATTCTTATAAACAAGTGTATAAACCACATTAAGAGGAAAAAAATCGACCTGGCACTGTGCGAAAACCTGCCGGATAATGTTGCCGGGGAAGAGGAAGAGGTTGTTTATGATACAGGGAAGATTTTCAAAGGAATAGAAACCCTGCCTGATGGCTATAGGATAATTCTTACCCTTTACCTGCTTGAAGGCTATGATCATACTGAGATTTCGCAGATTCTGGGGATAACGGAATCAACCTCCAAATCACAGTATTCCAGGGCAAAAGAAAAACTTAGAACTCTTTTAAAAAACTGACAAAATGGACAGGCTTGAAGAACATATCCGAAAAAACCGTGAGGAACTCGACCAGCACAAACCCTCACGGACAATCTGGAAAAAAGTCCGGAAAGAACTGAGGCATGAACTTGAACCTCGTCATCGCTGGCTTTCTGCTGCCGCTGTATTCCTGGCTTTTGTCGTCACAGCCATTACTTTCTTTTCGATCGGTCACAGTTGGACCGGATCAAACGTTGAATCTGAAATCGGAGAGGCGGTATCTCCCTCAGGCGGTCAGCTTAAAGAGACTGAAATATACTACAGGAATATCCTCAATTCCCTTTACCGCGAAGCTGCTCCGCTTCTGACAAGCCATCCCGATATCGACAGGGAACTCACGGAAGATATCTCCCACCTTGACAGTATTTATCTGGATCTTAAGAAAGACCTCAGGGACAATGTTGCAAACCAGGAGGTTATTGAGGCCCTGATTCAGAACTACAGGATCAGGATCCGGCTTCTGGATGACATGCTTAATTTGTTGAAAGAAGAAAATCCCAAACCCGAAAAAAGCAAAAGACATGAAATATAAGAAGTTACTGGCTATTTCGCTCTCCCTTCTCTTTTCAGGACTGATTTCAGCTCAGAGCGAATCGGAAGTTAGAACCTTCATGAAAACAGTCAGGGTCGGAAAGGAGACCTCGCTGCAGGTTCTGAATAAATATGGCACAATCCACATCACTCCATGGAATAAAGATTCAGCCAGTATTAGGGCTGAGGTCAGGGCATTTGCCACGAACCAGGCAAAACTGGGGAAGATGTTCAGCGGAATTTCAATCAACATAAATGAAGCAGGATCGGTAGTAAGAGCCGAGACCGGGTTCACCGAGAATATCGGGATGCTTTTTGAGAACTTCAAGGGGATGACCAGCAAAATCATTAACTACGATTCCAGGGTAGAGATAAATTATTATATCAGCATTCCTGAATACCTGAATCTCAGAATCGATAACAAATACGGTGATGTTTATATGGAAAACTGCTCAGGTACACTTTCGGTAACAGTAACCAATGGTACGTTCAAGGCAAATTCGATTGGCAGCAGGTCAACTCTGACATTTGCTTTCTGTGATGCAAAGATTAACTCGATAGCATCCGGGAAGATCGATGCTTCATTCTCGGAAATAAATATTGGAGAAACCGGAGATCTGACAATAACCTCAATATCTTCAAAGTACGAAATTAAAAAAGCCGACGTTATAAGTACGGAATCGAGGAGGGATAAATTCTTCATTCATGACGTTGAATCACTTAAGGGCAATTCTTACTTTACCGACTACAACCTTAATTCACTAAAGAAGGATATCGACCTGACTGCACGATACGGCAGCATAACTGCCGATCTGATCGAAAAGGGATTTGAGACTGTCGTGATAAACTCAGGCTATTCAGATCTGTCATTGGGTTTTGATCCGGCAGCATCATATAAATTCGACATCCGTCACATAAACTCCTACCTTGTATTACCCGAAAAGGATACCAAATCGGAGAGGAAAGATATAAATGAGGATAAGAAGGAATATATGACTTTTGGTACAACAGGCAAAAACCCGGGAACCTCAAGCGTAAGAATAGATGCAAATCGCGGCAATATTTACCTGAAATAAATATAATAGCTATGCAACCAACAAAATGTTCTCTTGTCTTTATAAAAAATCATAAAATGAAAGATATGAAAAAAAATTACTATGCTCTTATTCTCTTATTTCTTGCTATTTCTTCCGGACTGATGGGCCAGCATGGCAATCAGCAGGCAGGGCTGAGAATGGGTTACAGGAGCGGTATCTTTTACCAGAAGACCCATGAAGCCGGAACTGCGGAAATAGGTTATAATGCAATGCTTGGCTTTAATAATAACGGTATTCAGCTTACAGGAATCAGGATGGTATACGAAACCTCCTTAAGCAGTATTTCACCTGATCTGTATTTTGCATGGGGCTATGGCGGCCATGCAGGGTTTTTATACACTGACCATATTCAATTCCGCGGAGAACAATATTATCTGCGGAGAGACAGGTTTTGCCCTGTAATAGGAGCCGACGGCTGGCTTTCAGCGGAATACAGGGTAAATGAAATCCCGTTAAACGTAAGCCTTAATATTAAACCATTTGTGGAACTCACCATACCCGGATTCATAAGAGTCATGCCATTCGACTTTGCCCTCTCTGTTTCTTATGTTTTTTAATCAGAAAAGTTTATACGTATAAAAATATTACAAAAACAAAAATATGTAGTTATGAAAAAACCAGCAATTTTGTCAGCCCTATTAATTGTGATGTGTTCCGTTTCATTTGCACAGGAACCAGATTCATTAAGAAATATCTGGGAGAAGAAAGCTCTTGATGAAAAAATGAACCAGGAGTATAAAAAAGATAAAAGAGACAATCAGGAAATGCAGACGCTTCTTGGACATAACCAGCCAGGCGGAGCTTATGGAGCATTCTCTATCGGATATTCTTCAATTGATGACAAACAAGCCATACTTTTTGGGGGTAAATTCATGTGGATCGCAGGCCACTCAGTAGGATTCGGATTCGGAGGAACTGGTTTTATAAACGAATTTCATTATGAGCCACTGCTCGACAGGGAAGTAGCTATTGCAGGAGGATACGGAGGTCTTTTCATTGAACCTATTCTGATGCCAAGGTTTCCTGTTCACCTTTCCTTCCCTATACTACTGGGAGCAGGCGGTGTTTCGTATGTCTCAAAAGAGGGTAACCATAACAATAATTTTGTTGAAGACTCACAGGCGTTTCTCCTGGTTGAACCGGGCGCAGAGCTGGAACTAAACCTTACAAGGCACTTCAGGTTTGCAATTGGCGCTACATACAGGTTTCCCACTCCTTTTGATGTAGGAACCACAGGGGCACCTGCTGTCAGTGCAAAATCAATTGAGGGAATGACTTATATGGTTACCTTTAAATTCGGTAGATTTTAACAAATCCCCTCTGTGTAACTCTGTGATCCTCTGTGTCTCTCTGTGTAAGTTCTTAAAATTAATAAGTTACACAGAGGAAATCCGGAGGAGCACAGAGTGACTCAGAGAAAACTATTTTACTTTTTTTGCGTTAAAGAGTTCCACCCCTTCATCGAGCCACTTTTTATATTCTTCCACATTCAGGTTAGTGGGCATAGGCGTATTAAGAGCATTCCCTTCATGGTCGGTAATGACATACAGGGGAAGGGCATTCGTTTTAAATTTCGATATCTCAAGATCCTCGTTGATCTTTCCTATTGTTTTTTTTACTTTTCCGTCGATTGCTGAAGTCACCCATTCGCTCTCCGGAAGTTCTTTCCTGTCATCGGCGTAAAGAGATATTATTACAAAGTTATCCCTGAGCCTTCTGAGAACCTCGGGATCGGACCAGACCTTCGCTTCCATAAGTTTGCAGTTGGCACAGGCGTGCCCTTTGAAATCAATCAGAACAGGCTTTCCCTGCTCTTTGGCACATGCCAGACCCTGCCTGTAATCGAAGTAACCAGTCAGCCCTGCGGGCATATCAAAAATATCAGAATATTTTGGCTCTGAACAAAGCTTTCCGACAGTCGTACTCTGAGCAGGTGTTGAATAAGATCTGTTTTCAGAAATAAGTCTCGGAATATTGAGTTCTGTTGATGACTGTGAAGGGAGGAAGGAAGACAACCCCGATAACGGAGAGCCGAATAACCCCGGTATGAGATAAATAACGAAGGAAAATACGGCAATTATAAGGAATAGCCGGAAGGTGCCAATATGATGAAGGTCGCTGTCGTGCGAGAATTTAATCCTGCCCATCAGGTAAAGGCCCATCAGCGAAAACAGGACAATCCAGATTGCAAGAAACACATCCCTCGAAATAAGTCCCAGCGAATAAACGCTGTCGATTGTCATCAGGAATTTCATACTGAAAGCAAGCATTATAAAACCCAGAACAACTTTTATAGAATTCAGCCAGCCACCCGATTTTGGCATCCGGCTCATCACTGACGGAAATAATGCGAAGATGGTAAAAGGAAGGGCGAAGGCCACTCCGAATCCTATCATCCCGATAGTAGGCCTGAGGACGTCGCCTGAGGCTGCCTCTACGAGGAGTGCTCCTATTATGGGCCCTGTGCATGAAAATGATACGATAACGGTTGTGATGCCAAGGAAGAATGAAGCCAGCATCCCTCCCTTATCTACTTTTGAATCGGCACCCGCCACCCAGCTGTTTGGGAGAATAATTTCAAACGCCCCGAAGAACGACGTCGCAAAAACAACAAAAAGTGCAAAAAAGAGGAGGTTAGGTATCCAGTGTGTGCTCAGGGTATTCGCAAATCCGGCTCCGGCACTCGTTAATGAAACGATTATTCCAAGAGATGCATATATTAAAACGATTGAAACGCCAAATATCAATGCCTTGACCACCGCCTTGCTCCTGTTCTCCGATCCCTGCGAGAAGAAAGCTACAGTCATTGGAATCATGGGAAAGACACATGGCGTAAGAACTCCGGCAAACCCTGCAAGAAGCGAGATAAGGAAGAATTTCAGCAAACCCCTGCCGGAGCCGGAAACCGGAGCGACAGGTTGTGAACCCTGAGTGGGTTTAATTGTGCCTTTAACTTCCGATATGCTTATTGAAAAATCTACATCCTTGGGAGGAGAACATGTAGCATTGTTGCATGCCATGAAATTAACGGCACCATTAACCTCAAATGTGGGTTTGAGAGCAGTAATCTTCTGACGGAATTCCGCTTTTGTACTGAAAGTCTTGATCTTGAAACCAAATGCCTCATCAAGCATCTCAACAGGTTTGGTAACCTCATAAGCCGATCCATTGAAACTGAAGCCGGGAATCGTATCTAACCTGAAAGAAGTTGGAATCGGACCTCCATCGGGAATATCCATGGAATATATATGTGAATGCTCCTCAATGGTAGCAGTAAATACAAGCTCATATTGCTTGTCTCCCATTTTTTCGTACCCGAATTCCCAGGTCACAGGATCGTAAATCTGGGATTTAGCGGCTAAGACAATAAAAAACAGTGATAAGATTATCGTTAGTCTTTTAAACATGGCTCTGACTTTTAAGAATTGATAATTCAACGAGGGTTATAAATAACCATTCCGGCAAAAAAACAAATTTGGTTCAAAGGTTTTCAGGCAAGGTCAATCTCATTATCATAACGGTCATAGAAATGGTATTCAAGCATATGATATGATATTACCGGCTGTACCTTCAAACGGATCTTGTATTTAAGGTTCCATCTGAGAAATTGCGGAAACAACCCCTTTCTGAGGTACGAAGCTACAAAGGGATGAACATTCAGAATCAGGCTTCGTGTTTTTATTTTATCCACGATAAAAGAAAGACCTCGCTCCAGCTCGTCGGTAAACAGAATTGTAGGACGAGTTTCACCTGTTCCCTGGCACGAAGGACATTTTTCATCTGTGGTTATGTTCATTTCGGGCCTCACCCTTTGCCTTGTAATCTGCAATAGCCCGAACTTCGTTAGCGGAAGAATGTTATGTTTGGTCCTGTCACCTGCCATAACCTCCTTAATCTTATCGTAGAGTTGTTGTTTATTCTCCGATGACTGCATGTCAATAAAATCAACAACGATTATCCCGCCCATATCGCGGAGTCTAAGCTGCCTGGCTATCTCTGTAGCCGCTTCCATATTGACTTCCAGGGCATTAGATTCCTGATCGTTGCCCGACCGGGACCGGTTTCCGCTGTTAACATCAATTACATGAAGCGCTTCAGTATGCTCTATAATAAGGTAAGCTCCATGTTTGAACGAAACGGTTTTCCCAAACAGAGCCTTAATCTGTTTGTTAACGCCGAAATGATCGAATATGGGAATGGTGCTCTTGTAAACTTTTACTATTTTCTCCTTCTCAGGAGCTATATCTCTGATATATAATCTTATATCCTCCGCCAGGACCGGATCGTTGATATGTATGCTGTTAAATGTAACATTAAGCATATCGCGAAGTATGGTCGAAGTTCTGTTCATTTCGCCAATGAACAAACGTGGCGTTTTTGTCTCTTTTTTCAAGGTAGTGAAAGCCGATTCCCACTTCTGAACCAGTTCCCTGAGCTCTGCATCGAGAACTGCAACTTTTTTGCCTTCGGCAACAGTACGCACAATGACGCCGTAATTACGCGGCTTGATGCTTTGCACCAGTGATTTGAGACGGCTTTTCTCTTCCGGGCTCTCAATCTTTGATGAAATGGAGACTTTGTCGGAATATGGCATCAGCACCAGGTTCCTCCCTGCAAGTGATATCTCGGAAGCGAGGCGCGGGCCTTTTGTCGAAATGGGTTCCTTAGTTATCTGAACGATAACAGTCTGACCTACTGTGAGTACATCCGTAATCTTCCCATCCTTGTCAATATCAGGTTCAGGCTTGAATTTATGTATAGGAGGCACTTTCCCCTGTTTCTGAAGGGCTGTCAGATAATACTTCTGCTGGGTTCTGAACTGTGCTCCAAGATCGAGATAATGGAGAAATGCATCACGTTCATAACCAACATTTATAAAGGCGGCATTCAGACCGGGCATGATCTTTTTTACCTTACCCAGGTAAATATCGCCTACTGAAAACCTTATATTTCGTTTTTCCTTATTAAGTTCAATTAACTGCTTGTCTTCCAGCAATGCTAATGAAACCTCGGAATCATCGGCATCAATTATTAAATCCTTATTTATCACTTCACTAAATTGATCTCAGTTAATATGTCAGCAACATCAGACATACAGATACAATAAACCTAAAGACCGTCAGATCTTTAGGCTTATCTATAGGTTAATTGACCATTTGCTGATCTGCTACTTCTTCTTGTGTCTGTTCTTCCGCAAACGCTTTTTGCGTTTGTGGGTGGCCATCTTGTGCCTTTTTCTTTTTTTTCCGCTTGGCATGGATAATTATTTCTTAACGTGTGATTTCACTTTTGTTATGAAAGATTTCGCTGGCTTGAAAGCTGGTATATTATGTGCAGGAATAATAATTGTAGTATTCTTGGAAATATTCCTTGCAGTTTTCTTAGCCCTTTTCTTTACAATGAAGCTCCCAAAACCCCTGAGATATACATTATTACCTTTTACCATTGAATCCTTAACAGTTTCCATTAAGGCTTCAACAGTCTTCTGTACTGTAACCTTTTCTATACCAGTGTTCTTGGCAATTTCATTAACGATGTCTGCTTTAGTCATTTTACGTGAAGTTTAAAATTCAACAAATTATTTTGAGTATCTGTTTTTTCAATCGTGCAAATATAAAAATATTATTTGTTTAAAAAGAAACACTTACAGAATAATTTTTTTTATTAATTTTATTAATGCCTTAATTACAATGAAATAGAGATAGCCCATTATGGTATAACAAACCGCTATTGAAACATGAGGAAGGAAGCACTTATCACGTAACTTTGTGAATTGCCATATATCTGGAACGGGACGGATTAGTATTTCCTTATAGCCCTACTACACTGGCTCAGGGTGGGTTAGGCATTATTCTGCCAGCCGGTTGCAGTAAGTGGTTTTTTTCTTAACTTTACAAACCTGAATGCGAAAAGAAATTAATAACGCAACTATATGTCAATCAACAAGGTTATACTCGTAGGCCATGTAGGCAAGGACCCCGTAGTCCGATACTTCGATAAAGGAGTAGCCAAGGCAACTTTCCCTTTGGCAACAAGCGAAACATATACCAATCAGCAGGGTGAAACAATAACTTCGACGGAGTGGCACAATATTGTTCTATGGCGGTCGCTGGCTGAAGTTGCCGAAAAAACCATCAAAAAAGGAGCCCAGATCTACCTTGTGGGCAAAATCAAGACCCGATCGTATGTCGACAAAGATGGTGTAAATAAGTATATTACAGAAATACTTGCCGATGCTTTGCTGCTTCTTGAGAAGAAGCAGGGACCTGTTGGAAGTTCACAAAGTCAGGCAGGCGGGAACTCGCAGGTCTCAGCGGTCCATGAACCCTCAGAAAGCTATGGCACAGTCAATGATAATACTAGAAAAACTCAGAATACTCCTGCTGATGAACCGGATGATGATTTCGGGAAAAATGCTTATGGAGCCGGACAGAATGAGGATGATCTGCCCTTTTAGAATTACCTTCATCAAATAAAAACGCAATTGGAACTGGAACTTTCTCTTTCCTATATATGGCTTATTACGGGGATTTCTGTAAATCCTGCCGATATTAAGATAATTGTCGGTTTCATAATACTCATTGCCCTGCTGCTAGGCTCTGCCCTGATGTCGGGCTCGGAAGTTGCTTATTTCTCGTTCAGACCCGAGGATATTGAAAAATTCAGAAACCACAAAAACAAAAAAGCACAGTCTGCTCTGAAACTTTACAATGACCCTGAAAAGCTACTGAGTACCATTCTTGTTGCCAACAATACAATTAATATTGCTATTGTTTTCCTGGCGGCATACCTTAGCCATTCGCTGTTTGTTTATACTTCTGAAGTGGCCGGATTCATAATCGATGCCGTGGTAATAACATTTATCCTCCTGTTTTTCGGTGAGGTAATGCCAAAAGTATATGCTGCCGGGAATCACGTTGCAGTAGCTTTATTTATGGCTGTTCCCCTCACAATTCTTAAAAAGATTTTTAAGCCTGTAACATCAATCCTTATATTCTCCTCCTCCTTTGCAAAAAAAAGAGCAGGTATTCACCGATCGAATATTAGTATGGATGACCTGTCGGATGCTCTGGAACTTACATCTGAGAATCTGGATGAGGACGAGAAGATACTTAAGGGTATTCTTAATTTTGGCAACATAAACGTAAGTGCAATAATGTGTCCGCGTATTGATGTAACGGCTATCGACATCAAATTGGGATTCGACAAGATCATGCCCCTCATGATTAATTCGGGCTTTTCAAGGATCCCGGTATATTCCGGGACCTTCGATACGGTAAAGGGCATTTTGTATGCAAAGGATATTCTTCCATACACAGGAAATGCAGGCAGCTTCAAATGGCAGGCCTTATTGCGTCCGCCCTATTTCATTCCTGCAACAAAGAAGATCAACGAGCTGCTTAAGGAGTTTCAGGCCAGAAAGATACACATGGCGGTTGTAATCGATGAATATGGAGGAACTTCGGGCATTATTACCCTTGAAGACATACTTGAAGAAATAGTCGGTGAAATAACCGACGAAAGCGACGAAGACGAAACAATGTTCAGAAAAGTTGATGAAAAAACTTATATTTTTGAAGGCAAGATTCTGCTTAACGATTTTTGCAAGATCATCGGCATTGAAGAAGGTGTATTTGAAGAAGTGAGAGGTGAGTCTGAAACGCTGGCAGGATTAATACTTGAACTTACAGGTGAGATACCCGAGAAAGATCAGATAATAATACATGACAATTTTATCTTCAGTATTCTGTCAGCCGACAAAAGGCGAATAAAGGAAATCCGTGTTGAAATAAATAATGAGAATGGAAAGACTGAAAGGGAGTAGTCTGGTTGCAATGATGATCCTTATGTCACTGTGCACCAGCTGCAGGAATGTTGTAATACCCCGGCCAAAAGGATATTTCAGGATCGACCTGCCGGAAAAGAATTACATTAAATTCAATGATCAGTCAGATGTAAAGAACGGTATGCCTTTTTCCTTCGAGTATCCCTCATACGGAAACCTGTCGTTCAACGTCGACAACAGGAATGAACCGGGATGGTTCAATATTGAATTTCCCCGGTACAAGGCCAGAATATACCTGACTTACAAGGAAATAGATAATAATTTCGACGGTCTTATGGAACAGACCTATAAGATGAATGTGAAGAATCATATCTCAAAGGCCGATGCCATTGATGAAAAGATCTTCAATAATCAGGTTAATAAAGTCTATGGGATCCTCTACGATCTGAAGGGTAACACAGCCTCCGCCGTACAGTTTTATGTTACTGACAGCACCAGGCATTACCTCAGAGGCTCTCTGTATTTCTCAGCAGAACCCGACGCGGATTCATTGGCCCCCGTTATCGGATTCTTCAGGGACGACATCATTCATCTGATTGAGACAGTTAAATGGAAAAAATAACGAGATCTTTATAAAATGGGGTGTATCACTAAACATTATCTCAACGAGTACTCTCTTTTAGGCGTGTGGAAGATCGAAGAGGATCTTGCCGCCCTATCGGAACTCGTTGAATTGGATAATGAAGAGAAAAAAAGGTTCAACAGCTTCAGCAGCACTTCGAGGAAACTTGAATTCCTCAGCGTCAGGGCACTTCTTGCGGAACTGCTCGGGAAAGAGGCAAGAATCGTATACAACAAGAATAATAAGCCTTTCCTGAAGGATGGTTCAAGGTTCATAAGCATTTCACACTCACATAAACTAACGGCTATACTACTCAGCACAAATGAAAAAGTAGGAATAGACCTGGAATACATGAGCAGCAATATTACCGCCATCGCACTCAAATTCCTTAACCGAAAGGAAAAAGTGGCTAAGGAACAGGAAAAACGCAAATATCACCTTTATATTCACTGGTGCGCCAAAGAGGCGTTATACAAAATCTGCGACAAGGAAGGTATAAGCTTAAGGAAGAATATCACAATAGAGCCTTTTGATGTAATGGAATCGGGTGAAATTAAAGGGCAGGTAAAGACGGATAAAATAAATGAAAAATTCGAGCTCTTCTATTCAAAATATGATAACTATGCTATAGTTTGGACAAAGAAAAACTGGGAGAACCTGACTGAAACTACACATAAAAAATAAAAAACATTTATTGTTATTATTTATGGTCAATACAATCAAGGATTTGATGAAGATTTTCAAATGAAACCAGATATACTTTTGAATGAAACAAGAACGATTTCCAGGTGAGAAAAGCATAGCCCTACTCCTCGACCCGGATAAAGCAAAAGATGATTCACTACGGAATATTCTGAAGATAGCAGACGACTGCCAGGCGGACTTCATTCTTGCAGGAGGAAGCCTCACGTCAGCTGGAATAGGGAACCTTATTGACAGGACCAGGGAATTAAGTTCCATCCCAATCGTCCTTTTCCCGGGCAACCTGCTTCAACTCACAACTAAAGCCGACAGGATAATGTTATTGTCGCTTATCTCAGGACGAAATCCTGAACTGCTGATCGGAAACCATGTAATTGCGGCACCTCATCTTAAAGATGTCAGGGATAAGCTTGTTCCGGTCGGATACATATTAGTAAGTTGCGGCCCCAGAACTTCAGTGGAGTATATCAGCCAGACGGAAGCCATCCCTTCCGACAAAACCGAAATTGCAGTTGCTACTGCTCTGGCTGGTGAAATGCTGGGTCTGAAGATGATATATCTCGAAGCGGGAAGCGGCGCTGCTAATCATGTCCCTCTTGAAATGATTCGTTCTGTTCACGACAACATCTCCATCCCTTTGGCAGTTGGAGGCGGAATTAGAACAGCCGGGGAAGTAAAAGACATCTTCGCTGCCGGAGCTGACCTTATAATCCTTGGAAACGGCTGTGAGAAGAATCCTGCCCTGCTCTCGGAAGCTTGCAGGATAAGGGATGAGTTCAGAAAAATCCAATAATTTATCTCGATAATTCAAACATTGGCTCCCCTGTACATGCATTGGGAGAAGGCACCTTGCACAGCGATGATAATGTGGCTGCAATATCGGTCATATTGACCTTGCGGGTTACAGTCGACCTGTTCACAGTCCAGCCATACCATATCAACGGAACATGGTTATCATACTCGTAGGGCGAATTATGATTTGTGACATAGTCTCCGTCCCTTTCCACCCAACCCGGATTAAGCGTAACGATAACGTCTCCTGACCTTTGCGGATTGAAATTATTAATGATCTTCTTAAGGTTGCCGTTGCCAAAATCGTTGGCCTCAAAAGCTGAATAGGGATAGGCAGCGGCCACTCCTGTAAACTGGACCAGAAACCTGGCTACCTTCTTCTGCACATCTTCAAGTGAAAGCCTTGCATCCTCGATAAGTGTCCTGTTAAGAAAAATCTGTCTTTCGGAATATCCTTTTACCCAGTTGCCTTCGCCATAAACCGCATTCAGATAACTCCTCAGAAGCTGCAATGCCTGATTCTGCCTGAAGTAACCGGCAGGTATCCTGTTTTTTTCCAACACGGCCGGGATCTCTGAGATACCATGGGCAGAGGTGAAATATATCAGAACATTCTTCTTCCCCAGACTGTCGACAACATATGCCAGAAGGTCCTTAATATCACCATCGAGCCGGAGTATTGCATCTCCCATCTCAACTGATGATGGTCCGAACCGGTGGCCAATGTAATCCGTTGAAGTGTAACAAACAGAAAGATAGTCTGTCACATCGTCCTTGCCAAGACCTTCCTTCTCCATTAGCTTTATGGCAAATTTGGTTGTAAACGAATTACCATAAGGCGTTTCGCGAAGAAGAGAGTAGTCAGCCTTCGAACTTCCGTTGTACTTTACCCTGATCTTCTTCAGATCATAGGGAAAATTGTTATTTGAGTTGAAGCCCGTCTCAAAACTGTTCGAATCCGGAAGGCAATCTGCGTAATCCTTAGCCGGTCTCAACAGGTCCCACGTACCCGAAAGATAAGATTCAGAATAGCCTGTCGCATTAAAATCAGCAACCCATGATGGCAGTGATTTGAGGTAATAGGTGCTTGTCATCCAGGTACCTGAGGTATTGTCAAACCAATATACCCCGTCAGCCGAATGACCGGTTGACAGTATTGCCGAATTGTCCTTTATGCCAACACCGAATACTTTGGCGTTTTTATTGGTAGCCATCTCAAGTTCATCGGAGAAAGTCGATGCCTGAAGGTTTACCGGAGAATTAAGCCCCGACTCGAAACTGCCTCCAACCGGATTAACCTCAAGGTCTCTTGTGCAATAGATTAACTCATTCTTCAATGGAAGAAACCAGTTATCGGAAGTTATACCATGATACGAAGGTTCGGTACCGGTAGATATAGTTGCATGCCCCGATGCCGACTGTGTGAGCATATATTCAAATGAGGCATTCCTGAAATAGGTGCCTTCATTAAGCAGCCTTTTTATTCCATCCTCTCCAAACCTGTCCCTGAACCTTTCAAGCTGATCGAACTTAAGCTGCTCCACAACAATCCCTATGACCAGGCGTGGCTTGTCGGGCGGGAGGTAAGCACCCTGCCCTGACGATCTTAAAAAAAATGATATCATTACAACGATACCTGATAATAGTTTCTTTACTCCCCCTTGATTTTTCATACCAGCAGAAAACAGATGCGTATATTTAATATATGATTGTCCTGAAATAAAAGTCAGGCAAAAATACTTGTTTTAATTTCAGATGCAAATGAAGATTAGTTTTTAATGACGATGAACCTTGCATTGTATGAGATACCTTCGGTTTTATTGCGGAAGACGACTACATATGCTCCTGCCGGTAACAATTTTACTGACAGAATAACCGGCGTATAGGGGTATGATTCAATATCATAGTCTGAAAATACGGTACCTGTTGAATTTACAATTTTAATATTAAGACTTCCATGCACAGAAAGGGGCAGAACTGCCCTGATCTCAGATACAGCGGGGTTGGGATACAGGAAGGGTGACCCGGGATTTGTTGTATCAACACTATTCATTACCCTGACCATTTTTACATTAAGATCTGTAGATTTTCCATCCACTGCCTCAACTCCGTTTACACTGGTAGTATAATAACCCGGAGCCGAAAAGGAGAGGTTCCATAACCCCGGAGACAGAAGCCTTGTAAAATTGCCAGAGAGTTTATCGGAATAGACTTGTGAACTATCCCTGTCGTGCCCCTGAATAGAAACAGTTGCCTCAACCGGTTCATTTGTCGCGTCATCCTTCACCTTGCCATGTATGCCATATAATGCATTTCCGAGATAACCGACAAGTGAGTTCCTGTTATTCTCCCATAACTGAGCCAATTGTGACACAGGAGTTACATAATTATTATCGAGTTCAATTGTAACTTCCCTGCCCCGGAGTTCATAAGTAACAAAATCCTGCCGCCCGCCAAAAATGGTATACCACTTGTATCCGTTTGTTACCCCGTTGTCAAGAAATGTCATGTAACCGGCAGGTGAATTTAGATGCACAGTGTCGGCATATTTTCTGCTTACCAGCCGAAACCACTCATCATCCGCATGAAGCCGCGGCCACCTGTCCCATGGATAGTTGACAACCTCATCGCCCGAATGAAAATTTGCAGAGATCACAAACCTGTGTTTCCTCATGAAACCGACCATATCCCTGGTTTCCTTTTGCAATATAACGGCAGGTACTTCAGGATCGGGGAAATTACGGTTAAGATCTACCCCGTTTGCATTGAATCTTACAGGACTGGAAATTGAGTTCCCTCTGTTGTAGGTACCATCAGGATTTGCCAGGGGATTGATCCAGATCTCCAGGTTATCAATCAGGTTCCTTATCCTGCTGTTCTGACTGTATTGTTTAAGCAGGTAATCAGCCAGTCTCAGCATCAGCACAAAACCACCAGTTTCATCGCCGTGTATCGTGGATGTATAAAAAACCTCAGGTTCATCTTCATCAACTCCGGCATTGTCAGAGATTTTAAGTGCAAGCACGAGTCTTCCGTCGATGCTTGTTCCAATAGTATCGATTTTGCAGAGTGAAGGATAACCTGTGCTGAAGCTTTGCAGGATTGAATCATACTGGGAATAGGTGGGATAACTGTTCCACTCCATTGCCTGCCGGAGGCCGGAGGCCGTTAATATTCCCTTTGCTTCAGTTACTTCTTCAACAGTGTATGAGTAATCCTGCCTGATAAACCAATCGACAGTCAAAGGGGATAGAACAGCGTATAGTATTTTCCCCTTAACTGATTCGACTGATATATATTGTGAGAGAAGACTGGCAGACTTAAATCCCGGATATGGGATAGCCACCCTTGCCTGCCTGTACCGGTTGACAATCTCGCGTAACCTGTCATCATTGCTGTTCTGCGGATAACATTTAAATGAAAAAACCGTGAATAGAAACAGCAATATGACCAGTCGCCTTATCATCAGGCATCAGACATTAAACCTGATATGCAGAATGTCGCCATCGCCGACAACATAGTTCTTTCCTTCTATAGCGAATTTGCCAGCCTCTTTACAGGCATGTTCCGATCCGAGAGTAACAAAATCGTTATACTTCATAACTTCTGCCCTGATAAATCCTCTTTCAAGGTCGCTGTGAATTACTCCTGCAGCCATAGGAGCAGTCATTCCCCTTTTAATGGTCCATGCCCTTATTTCCATTGGTCCTACCGTAAAAAAAGTCTGCAGGTTAAGCATCCTGTAAGCGGCTCTTACAAGCTTATCAACTCCGGGCTCAGGCAAACCAGCATCCTTAAGGAATTCAAGCCTGTCCTCATCGCTTTCGAGTTCGGCTATCTCAGCCTCCGTAGCTCCGGCAATAATAATTATCTCTTCATTTTTTCCTTCAAGAAACTTCCTGACCCTTTCAACGTGGTTATTTCCGGTCAATGCCGACTTTTCATCAACATTACAAACATAAATGACAGGTTTCATCGTGAGAAGGAACAGATCCTCCACATGTTTTTTTTCTTCTTCCTTTACATCCAGAGTCCTGGCGTTGCTGAAATTCTCAAAATGATCCTTATACCTGGCAAGAACTTCCAGTCCGTGTTTGGCATCTTTGTCACCTGCCTTTGCAGCCCTTTCAAGCCTTTGCATCTTTTTTTCAACCGACTCAAGGTCCTTAACCTGAAGCTCCAGGTCAACGGTCTCAAGGTCCCTTACAGGATCGACAGAACCTTCAATATGGGCCAGAGCCTCATCGTCGAAGCAGCGTAACACGTGAATAAGGGCATCGGTATTCCTGATGTCGGCAAGGAATTTGTTTCCTACCCCCTCCCCTTTATTCGATCCTTTTGCCAGACCCGGGATGTCGACTATTTCAACCGTAACATGAACAATCCTGTCGGTAACCTGGTGTTTTTCAAGTTCATATAAGCGAGGGTCAGGTACCTTAACCACACCAATATTCGATTTTGTAGCACTGTAAGCAAAAGAGCTTATTTCACCTTTTGTATTGGAGATGCAGTTAAAGATAGTCGTCTTTCCGACGTTAGTAATTCCAATTATTCCACATTGAAGAGCCATCAGTCGATTATTAAGTGTTTATGTCTGCAAATTTAATAATTCTCCCCTCAGTTGAACTACCTGTTATAATAAAGAAAAATATTGCTAATTAATCCATGAACATCATAATTCTTCTGATGAGTTCAATATAAAGTTATTCAGAAGATTGATCAAATACAATCGCATTGCAGATGCGATCTGCATCAGTTCATATAATAACTCCTAAATTCCTTAGGTGTCATTTTGGTAATTGTTTTGAACTTACGGTTGAAATTGGAAAGGTTATCGAAACCTGAAGCAAAACAGATATCAAAAATAGCCTGTCTGCTTTCAATCAGAAGTTTTTTGGCATGGCAAACGCGCAACTCAGTAAGAAAAGTCATAAAGGTTTTTTTTGTACTCTTCTTAAAATATTTGCAGAAAGCATGGGTAGTCATGCTTGTAATTCCTGCAACATCCTGAATTTGAATTTTGTTATGAAAATTCGCAATAACAAATTCATGCACTTTCTTCAGACGTCCGATCGAATGGTCGGTATAAATTAATAAAGGTAATTCAGCAACAAATTTTTCGGTAAGCAGAGGACATATTTCAGTTTTGGTCAGGTCGAAAAGAATATCGAGCATAGTCAATATTCTTAAAGGACCATCACAAGATATAAGATGTTTCAATTTTATCGGAATACCGGCAATGTCTGCTTCTGGGAAACAGAGACCTCCTTTAGCTTTGTTTAATAAGTCTCTGATTGGAGCCATTTCAGGTAATAAGAAAAAATCCTTTCCTAAAAAATCTTCTGAAAACATAACAAGAAAAGCTGAAGCCCGCAAATTATCTGATTCATAATAAACCGGATCGTTTTTCCAATAATGAGGAATATTCGGTCCTAAAAGTACAAGATCCCCTTCATAAAAATTTTCGACATTGTCACCAACAAAACGTTTACCTTTACTACTAATAACATATTTCAGCTCATACTCAGGATGGAAATGGAACTCGCTATCGAAATGCGGAAGATCCAGCTCTTTAGCAATAAATGATAAACCTTCATTTACAATGATTTTCTGGTATTGAGCTTTCATGAATAATACCTTTTTGTACTAATTGATATATATTGCTTAATATTTTCAACAATATAGTATTAATATCTGACAATACAGTATGATACTTAGCTTAATGTTTTACGTATTTTTGAATGTCAGGTTAACTAAATTAAAAAATATTTTAATTTCATCGTAAATAATTGTAAATCAACTATCTGATAAATGAAAAGAGTGGCTGTTGTAGGTTTTGGTTTTATGGGGATGACTCATTCCCTCAATATCCTTAAAAATAAAGATCTCAAATTAGTGGCAATTGTTGATGCCCACCCTGAAATAATTGAAAAAAATCTCCAGGCAACAACAGGTAACATCTCTACTGGAAATATTGATGTTATTGAACTTGCTGACGTTCATAAGTATTCAAGCCTTGATGAATGCCTTCGAAATGAAGAACTGGATGCAGTGAATATTTGTGTTCACACGAATCTTCATTATGAAATGACAAAAAAAGCCTTACTAAACGGGAAACACGTTTTTCTTGAAAAACCATTTTGTCTCAATATCGAACAAGCGGAAGAGCTGATTCTGCTAGCCGAACAGAAAAAAAAGATTCTTATGGTCGGACATGTTGTAAGGTTTATGCCGCCATATCAGAAACTTAAACAATGGATTGATTCAAAAGAATTTGGCAACTTGAAATTCCTCTCCTTTTCAAGGTTCAGCGGACTTCCGGGATGGGGGCAGTGGAAAGAGAAACATGTTACAGAATCATCGGGTGGCGCCTTGTTCGACCTTGTCATTCATGATATTGACTTTGCCAGCTATGTTCTGGGATTACCTTCTGAAATAAAATGCAATTATCTTCCGGGTTCTATTAGTAAGTATGACTATATCAGCGCTATGTGGAGTTACAAGGAGAAAAATCTTCATGTTAAGATAGAAGGGGGGAATACTTTCCATTCCAGTTTCCCATTTCAGGCAGGCTACATGGCTCAGTTTGAAAAGGCCAGTATCATTTTCACCTCATTAAAAGGAGATGTTATCGGGATAACTGATGACAACAGTTTTAAAGAAATACCTGCAGGTGATGCTGGCGAAGGCTACTATAATGAGATAGCCTATTTTACACAATGCATGGAAGACAACATGCAACCTGAGGATTGCACGCCTGCTTCATCCCTGCAGTCTGTTCAGTTATGTTATAATCACATTTAATTTAAGCTATTATATTATGAAACAGAATCTTGCGATTAACGGTGGCCAAAAAACAATAGATAAGATTTTCCCATGGCCAATTTTTGACGAGACTGAGGTAAATACTGTTGCTGATATTGTTCGAAGCGGCAAATGGGGAAACCCTGACTGCGGCGATCTTGTTAAGGCATTTGAAGATGAGTACGCTGCTTTTTGCGGAACAAAATATGCGTTGACATGTGTTAACGGTTCGGTTGCTTTACGGCTTGCACTTATTGCTATTGGAGTAAAGCCCGGGGATGAAGTAATAGTACCTCCGTATACTTTTATCACAACTTCATCAATCGTTCTGGAAACAAACTGTATCCCTGTTTTTGTTGACATTGATCCTGACACTTACAATCTTGATCCTGATAAAATTGAAGCCGCAATCACAAACCGGACTAAGGCAATAATCCCTGTTCATTTTGCCGGTCAGGCCTGTGATATGGATAAGATAATGGCCATTGCAAAAAAACATAACATCAGGGTTATCGAGGATGCCTGTCACGGACATGGGGCAGAATATAAAGGCAGGAAACTTGGAAGCATCGGTGATGCCGGTTGTTTTAGCTTCCAATCATCAAAAAATCTGACAAGTGGTGAGGGTGGTATGGTTATTACCAACGATGAAAAATTATACGATATGATGAACTCGCTCCGTAACGTTGGTCGTGTGAAGGGCGGTCAATGGTATGAGCATCACAATCTTGGTTGCAACTACCGGATAACGCAACTACAGGTTGTTCTTCTTGCAAATCAGCTTAAAAGACTTGAAGAGCAAACCAAACGCCGTCATGACAATGGAACTTACCTGAACACCCTTCTGGAAAAGATTGATGGTATTAAGCCTCTTGCAAGAGGTATGGGAGAGACAATACATAGTTATCATATTTACATCTTCAGGTATGACAAAACTAAGTTTAATAACCTTCCAAAGTCAGAATTTGCTCAGATGCTTGCTGCAGAAGGTGTTCCTTGTTTCATGGGATACCCTCAACCGTTATATAAACAGCCTCTCTTTCAGGAGAAGAATTTTATGTGCTATGCAATTCCTGAAGAGGCAGATTATACAAAAGTGAGTTGCCCTGTAACCGAAAAGGCATGTTACGAGGAAGCTGTATGGATTATGCAGCATGCCATGCTCGGTACAAAAGAGGATATGGAGAAGTTTGCTCAGGCAATAATAAAGATACAAAAAGCAACAAAAGAGTAGAAAAACACCTTTAAATTATTTCACCCTCAACTTGTGGCCGAAAGTGGCATAATACAGCACAAACAGGTAGATGGGGATCACAATCAAATAGGCTGTCTTTGGTGTACTGATATCTGCTAACCGACCATACAATAACGGAAGGACTGCAGCACCCGATATTGCCATTACCATCATTGATGAACCTGTTTTTGTAAACCTGCCCAATTCAGTGATTGCCAAGGGCCATATTGAAGGCCACATCAGTGAGTTTGCCAAACCAAGAAATGCTATAAACATGACTGATGTGAATCCATGGGTTATTAAAGCCATAAATGCAAATATCAAACCCATGAAGGATGAAATAATCAAGGCTTGATTTTGTTTAAGATATTTCGGAATAGCAATTATGCCAATAACATACCCGACAAGCATGGCAAATATCGTAAATGAAGAAAAGAATTTTGCAGTAGCAATCGGAATATTGAGGAAGACACCATAACTGATTATAGTGTTCCCCGCGATAACCTCCACCCCTGTGTATAAAAATATTGTGAAGACTCCCAGCAACAGATGTGGGAAATTGAAGATACTTGTTTTATTGGATACTGATTCCTCTGCAATTGCATTTTCCTCTTCGGCATCAATATCCGGCAGATTGGAATAATAAAGAAAAACTGCCAGCAGTAACAATGAAACCATAATAAAAAGATAAGGAATTATAACTCTGGAAGCAAGTCCATTAAGTTCCAGGTTTTTTTGCGCAACATTCATGGTGGTTATCTTCAGAACAATTTCATCAGCTCCCTTCAATGTGATAAATCCAAGAATAGCAGGGGCCATGACGCCTGCAACCCCATTGCATATCCCCATTATACTGATGCGTCTGGCTGCACTTTCGATAGGACCAATTATAGTTACATAAGGATTAGAGGCTGTTTGCAGCAATGCCATCCCTGCTCCCTGAATGAATAATCCGGTTAGAAATAATCCATAGGTCCTGGAAAGTGCAGCCGGCACAAAGATAAGCGAACCGATAGCCATGATTACCAACCCTGCAGTCATTCCCTTCTTGTAACCAGTGTATTCCAGAAACCAGCCTGAGGGAACCGACATGAAGAAGTATGCTATGTAAAATGAAAATGCAACAAGGTATGATTGAAAATTACTTAATTCACACGCAATCTTAAGGTATGGAACCAATACAGCGCTCAACCAGGTAATAAAACCAAATACAAAAAACAAAGTTCCGATAATTACAATCGGGCTGGAGATATTCTTGTGAATGTTTCTAAGTCTATTCATACTTTCTTGTTGATCTCTGCTGCATTTTTGTATATCTTATTTATGGCTTCAGCAATATGTTCCATATCTTCTTTCGTTCCAAGAAGCATATTTTGGAAAAACCATACAGCTTGCTCTGTAAGCTTATCGTTTTCAGGACAATTCAGACGTTCAAGCCAATCTTTCATTGTCTTTTCACCGTAAATATTCAGGTAATGTTTATTCTTTGCAAGGTCTGTCACATAAGATTCTTTGTTCATTTTGCCGTAACCACCTGAGCATGTGACGCCTTCGCTTTCAAGAGCCTTAATAAATTTTGCACGGTCCATACCGGCGAACTTCTCTTTATCATAACGGAACATATATAAATGATATGCGCTACGGGTTACACCTTTGTAAAGTTTTGCAGGGTAGATACCCGGAATCTGATAAAGCAGCTTCGTAAGGTAATCAGCATTTTCTGATCTTAGTTTAGTCTGTTCGACTAAACGTGTCATCTGTGCAAGAAGAATAGCTGCCTGGAATTCGGTAATCCGGAAATTTGAACCCCGTGTGCCAGTACCAGGAACCAGACTGGCTGAATTTGCGCCCTGCCCCTGGTGATGAAAACTATAACAATTTTTGAAAAAGTTATCATCGTTTGTTACGATTGCACCGCCTTCACCGGAGTTAAGATTCTTGCTTGCCTGAAAGCTGAACGCACCGGCAAGTCCCCAGTTGCCAACACTCTTACCTTTCCACTCAGCAAGAGGTGCCTGGCAAGCGTCTTCCAGGACAGGGATCTTATGTTTTTCAGCAACTGAAAGAATTCCATCCAGATCTGCCGGAGAACCGCCAAGATGCACGGGCATGAGAACTTTTGTACGATTGGTTATTGAAGCTTCAATTTTGTTAGCATCGATCTGGAAGCTCTCGATATCTGAGTCAACAAATACCGGTAATGCATAATGCAAAACCACCGCATTATAAGTAGCAATAAAAGTATAAGGAGGTATGATTACCTCATCGCCCGGGCCAATATCCAGAGCACCTAACATTGTATACAGAGCGTTGGTTCCATTTGTTAGTCCGAGAGCGTGTTTAACGCCGAGAAGCTTCTGATATTCTGTCTCAAACCGAGGTGCGGTTTTACTGCCAAGCCGGCACCACTGACCACTTTTCAATACATCAAGTAGTTCCTTCTCCTCGATCGGTCCAATGATCGGCCATCCCTGCCATTTACCTGAAAAGGCTTTTGTACCGCCTAAAATAGCAGGCTTTTCTGTAGCGCCAAATGATGAACGTGCAATTGTTGGCGAACCTATTGCAAGACTGGCTCCTGCTAAAGATGCTGCACTTATGAATTCCCTCCGGTTTATTTTAGTTTTCATTGCAATCTCATTCTGGTTTTATAATTCAAATTAATTCTGACTTTTTATCTTGCTACGTGCTAATTAGATTGGATATCACTCATTATTGACTTTGTCATTTCAATAACTGCATTTACCATTTCATCTCCAACTTCCGGAGCCCAGCCTACCGGTGATCCATATTGAATTTGAATAGTCTGTGCCTGATAGAGATTTTGACGAACAATTTCACGCGTTGGTATATAAAGATTATGTTCTCCCATATAGGCGAATACCATTATGGGCATTTCTGTGCGGAAAGCATCTTTGATACGCATACCAATGGTTGTACATACTTCGCCCTGCATAGCCACAAAAGCCATTCTTCCTATTCGGGAAACGATAACCTCTTCGTAGATGCAGGGATAATCGCCATTAATGGTGGAAGCGTATTTATTTAAAAGTTCGTGATCCGATTTGCTAATAAGGTAAGTATCATCCGAGCAAACCATGTCATCTGTTCTTTTAGGAAATGGTATTTTCTTTTCATAATAACGAAGCAGCATCCTCACCCAGTTAGTTTCGCGGTAATCGTTTGGGAAACTAACGAAACCGATGTCTTTTGGAAATTTCTTAGCTAATTTCAACCCTTCCTTATATGAAATAGGGGCAGCCAATGGAAGTGATACTCTTTCCAATTTGGTTTGTATTGGTCCGGTGATATCTTCCATAGGCGCTTCCATAATATCAATCAATTTCTGTGCTAGTAAGTGGCCAACTGATTTTGCTGTTTGTTCCCCAAGATTATATATCTCATTTACACCAGCAGGCCCCTGGTTCCCTCCGGCTGCATCCCCATAAAGAGCCAAAATACCAGGATAATGTTGCTCAATCTCATCCATAGCGTAACCCGGATGAGCGGGTTCTATCTTTGTACCCTCAGCCATTGCCGGGTGGGTAGGTTGATTAAAAAGAACTGCCATAGGTTTGTTTTCATACATTACCTTTAATGCCTGAATTTCATAATCAATTGGTTCATTGCCGCCTCTTCTGGCAGTAATAAAATATCCATTGCCAAAACCGAATTTAAGTGTTACCGGACCATGTTCATTATCAATCGCTTCTTTAATGAGGTTGAATATGCGATCGGCAAGCCATTTTCCATATTCGAAATTAACAGGATCAATCTGGATTAATGCGCTGTGGTTATGTGTTGCCAACAGAACTAATTGAGAGGGGTCAATGCCCAACTCATCCTTAACTCTTTTCCTTAATAAAGGAGTTCCTACATCAAGACAATTGAGATCATACGTCACAAAAATCATACGTTTAACACCATCATTAAGAACCAATACCCGGGCATGGATATCATGAAGTATTCCATTGGAGGTATTCCCATTTGCCATAACCCCAGGTAATTTATTAGTAATAACTGCCTTGGCGACACCTGCTTTCATTACAGTTTTTTCAATGACAGAGCCAAAGGCATGGCTGCATGAAAAAATAAAACATAAAACAATCATCATAAACTTAACTATTCCACATTCTTTGAGACTTCCAAATGTTTTGGATTGGCTTCTTAGTAATGTGGCCCGATATTTTTTCATAGCTTTTATAATTATTTTTTGCGATGTTTTTTATTACAAATTCATCAAACGTGCAGCCAATCAAAGTACTAATCTATAATTTGATAAATATTTTCTTTTTATGAAGGATATAAGCAGGAATGAAATTGATCCCAACATAAATCAGGGCATACACCATGCTTACGAATTTAGGGCCACCGCCAATTGATGTGAAGAAATTAAAGAAGTGATCGTTTAAACTACTGCCTGCAATTTCTACACCATAAAACAGCAAAGCCAACACATCAGCCAGAACATAAATGGTTATGGCATTGGAGCCGTAAATGACCCCAAATTGCGCACTTTTCTTGTATTGCAGAATATCAATCAGGAAGATTGAAGCTGCAAGCGTCATTGAAGCAAGTCCGGAAGTAAAAAGTACAAATGAACTTGTCCAAAGGTTTTCATTTAAGGGAAACACCCAGTTCCAGATAACACCGGCGATGGTTGCAATAAAACCAATTGTAAACAAATAAATTACCTTGTATTCCTGCGATTTAACTTTTAATAATAATGTTCCTGCAAGCATACCTGTGATACCTGAAACGATAGAAGGGAAGGTACTTAAGATTCCTTCCGGATCCCAGGTTCCCTGCCACATTTTCCCGATCATGTATTTGCTGTCAACCCAGGCTGCCAGATTTATTCCTGGTTCAAGCATAACTTTGCCATAGCCCGGTGTTGGTATGAGTGTCATAGCAAGCCAGTAAACAACCAGGACTACCGCTCCCACTATTGCCTGAGTTTTCCAACGTGTATTCAGGAAAAGGAAACCGCAAACCAGGAATACGATGGCGATTCTGTGCAGAGTACCAGTATAGCGTAGATCCGCAAAATTAAATTCCGGCATCAGTCCTAAAACATTTAAGAACATCCCGACAGCAAATATCTTCAGAGACCTGCCAATGAGTTTTGGGTACATCTTTGAAGGACTTATACCGCTATCCAGCCTTTTTGAATAAGCAAAAGCAATGGCTACACCAACGATAAATAAGAAGAATGGGGCAATAAGATCAGTGGGAGTTATTCCATTCCATCGAGAATGTTTAAGGGGTTCAAAAACATTTCGTCCATTACCGGGGAAATTCACTAAAAGCATTGCTGCAATAGTAATTCCCCGAAATGCGTCCAGCGAAATCAATCGTCCGCTGCTTTCATTAAAAGTTGCTTGATTCATTTGTAACAGTTTCTAAGTTATATAATCGAAAACAAACGTTTTTTAACTAACATTAATACAAAAATCAGGTCAGGTCAAAAAGCTACTTTTCTGCGGCATTAACCAATTCTTCAATGGCTGTAACCACCTGCAGGTCGCAACGTCCGCCCTGTTCCTTTGCCTTTTTTGTTATCCTGAGACTTTCGGTTTTCCAGCCTCCGGGTGGCGACGAATGATTATTAATATAAACGATTGACTGGAGACCTACACCGGCAATACTCGCCAGATTTTCAGAAAGTCCTACTGCTTCAGTTAAAACCGGTGACCTTTTAACAATTGCCAAAAAGTCTGCATGGTTATCTTTCCACATTTGAAGATGCTGCGTGATATCTTTTTCCAGCAATTTATCCCTTGTTACACAAAAAATCGATACCTTCTTTCTGAACTCGCGCGCTATTTTCTGATCAGGCGTAGCGACGTCCGCAATTTTCGTGTACGGTGAAAAAACTGTATACATGGTATCCCCGGCATTTCGCTCATAAATTTTCAGTGGCTCTATTACATCAACAAGCACTTCCAATGCCTTTGTATCGTATGAATTAGCAAGTCTGCGCATTAGCATACCTTTATTCTTCAGATGTGTTGAACCAAGACCTTCCAGCAAGAGACTTACCAAATCTAACCGGCGATACATATCGTCAACATTTGTAACATTTGATGCAGACCACAGTCTTTCGGCTATAGCTGCTGTACGCGGCCAGATACGTGAGTCAACAGTTTCCGGTGTAACATGCTCGGTCCACATGGTTGCCTCTCCACCTACAATAAACTTTTGCTGCTCCGTCGTGAGCCGGGTATTTGCAGGTATCGGGTCAACCAGGTAATGAAAATCGGTAGGTTGAATCAGGTCAATATAATAACCGGTAGATAGTAATCCTGTATATCCTTGTTTCGCAGCTTCAACCAGCGATTTTGTTCCACGCCACGACTGGATCATAATATCATGAGGAACCCCTGGTCTCAGAATCTCGTCCCATCCCATCATTTTTTTACCGTTTTTTTTCAGGATTGGCAGCAATCGTTGAATGAATTCGGTTTCCAGTTCACGATAGGTTTTCATACCCTTCTTCTGCATATAGGCTTTTATGTCGGGGTTACGATCCCAATCCCTGCCGGTATTTTCATCGCCTCCGATATGAAAATATTCATCGGGAAAAAGCTGTGACATCTCCGTAAACAGCTTATCCAGAAATTCGTAAGTGTAGTCTTTCGTTACATCCAGTGCAGGATCGAACACGCCGTAATATCGCTGTAATTCATAGTCTCTTTTCACACTTGCCAATTCTGGGTAGGCCTTTAGCCATGAGGTGCAATGACCCGGAACATCAAACTCGGGTACTATACGGATACCCCGCTGATCTGCATAAGCAATAATTTCCTTAATATCCTCCTGGGTATAATAATTCCCTTCAGCGCCAACTTCATGTAGCAGGGGAAATACTCTTGACTCAATCCCAAACATCTGATCTTCTGTAAGGTGCAGGTGTAAAACATTTAATTTTACAGATGCCATTTCATCGAGTGTACGTTTTACAACATCCATGGGCATCCAGTGAAGGGTAATATCCAGTAACAGTCCTCGCCAGGGAAAACGGGGAGCATCGCTAATCTCAACACCCGGAAAATAATACCCCAAATCATCAACACTAAGTAATTGCTGAAGAGTTTCGAGACCGCGAATGGCTCCAAGATCTGTGTTAGCAATGATCTTAACTTGTTTTGCTTCTGAAATAAGCTGATAACTTTCATCCTCATATAATCTGAGCTCAGCCTTCCGCTTTACCTCAATAAGTAAGCCCGCCTCTCTGTTACTATCAGCTGTTGTTAAATTCCCTTGCTTAAAGAAGAATCCCATGCGGTTATCAAATCTGCGCAAAGCACGTGTTGCCTCTTTATATACTCTGTCTCCGGGATTGCCAATCACACCTATTGAAAATTCTTTTAATATTCTAAATTTATTTTCACTAGTCTTAATAGCCGGGGGCACAGGCATCAGGTCAAATGTTCTATCCTGAGCAAAGGATGAAACCGATACCAAAATACTTATAAAAGCGAAAAAGAATCTTATCATGATTGTAACTTATAAGACATTAGATATCAATATTATAATTCAATGTTGTTTAGTTAAGCCCGGGTAATCAGTTTCTTACTCCCACATTTTACCCCCCTGCCCCCCAGGGGGGTGTTCTTAAATCCCCCCTTGGGGGGTTGGGGGG